>JANOGS010000218.1:0-49032 GCA_031414115.1 Novosphingobium sp.
CAAGCTGCGCGTCGGGGTGTTCAAGGACGGCAAAGCGGTGATCCGCCATTCGGGCCACTTCACCTTCGATCGCGATCCGCTGCCGGGTGACGAGAACCGGGTGTGCCTGCCGCATCCCGAACTGTTCGGGGTATTGCGCAAGGGCCAGCGGCTGCTGATCGACGACGGCAAGCTGCGGCTCAAGGTGATCGAGGCAGGCGACGACCGGATCCTCTGCTCGGCCGAAGTCGGCGGGGTAATCATGGACCGCAAGGGCGTCAACGTGCCCGACGCGGTGGTCCCGGTCCCCGCGCTCACTCCCAAGGACCGCGCCGACCTCGCCTTCGCGCTCGAGCAGGGGGCGGACTGGATCGCGCTGAGCTTCGTCCAGCGCCCCGAAGACGTTGCCGAGGCGCGGCGGCTGATCGGTACTGCGGGCACCGCGCTGATGGCCAAGATCGAGAAGCCCGCCGCGCTCGACAAACTGGAAGAGATTGTCGAGCTGGCCGATGGAATCAGGGTCGCGCGCGGCGATCTCGGGGTTGAGCTCAATCCCGAGGAAGTGCCGCCGCTGCAGAAGCACATAGTCTCGGTCACTCGCCGTTCCGGCAAGCCGGTGGTGGTGGCGACGCAGATGCTCGAATCGATGATCGAAAGCCCTGCCCCGACCCGCGCCGAGGTCTCCGATGTCGCCAACGCGGTCTACGACGGCGCCGATGCGGTGATGCTCTCGGCCGAGACCGCGAGCGGGGCCTGGCCGGTCGAGGCAGTGGCGATCATGGACCGGATCGCCAGCCAGGTCGAACGCGATCCGGGCTACCGCGTGCAGATGTCATTCGCGATGGTCGAGCCCGACCGGACTACGGCCGATGCTCTGGCCCACGCCTGCGCGACGATCGCCCAGACCGTGACGGTAGCGGGGATCATCGTCTTCACCGGTTCGGGCAGTACTGCACGCCGGGTGGCGCGCGAGCGCCCGGCAGTGCCGATGCTGGTGCTCACCCCCAGCCAGCGGATCGCCCGCCGCCTGGCGCTGTTGTGGGGCGCGCATGCAGTCAGCACCAAGGACATCGGCAGCTTCGAGGAGATGATCGCCAAGGGCAAGCGGATGGCGCTGCGCCAGGGTTTCGCCGAGGCCGGATCGAAGCTGATCGCGCTGGCGGGCGTGCCGTTTGGTACGCCGGGATCGACCAACCTGCTCCACGTGGTGACGCTGAGCGGAGACGAGCTGAACCGGCACAGCGACTGACGGGCTTTCGCGCGACTGTTGCAAACCGCTCGCAAAGGCCTAGAGGCCCTTCGCAATCGCAACAAAAGGTCCGGGGAGTCCTTCATGATCCGTATTTCGCGCGCGAGCCTGCTGCTCGCCGGCACCGCCATGCTCACCGCAGTCCCGGCAGTGGCGCAAGAGGGCGATGACGCCGCCACCGCCATCGAAGTGCTGAACCAGGACATCGTTGTCACTGCGACCAAGAAGAAGGACGTCGAGAACGTCCAGTCGGTGGCGCTGGCGGTCACCGCGCTCAATGCGGACACGATCGAGGCGCTGAAAGTGCGCGATCTGCAGTCGCTGACCTATTCCTCGCCCGGGGTCAGCCTCGACCAGGTCGGCACCACGCGGGGCACCGCCAACTTCTCGATCCGGGGTCTCGGGATCAACAGCTCGATCCCGTCGATCGACCCGACCGTCGGCACTTTCATCGACGGGGTCTATATCGGGATCAATTCGGGAGTGGTGTTCGACACTTTCGACATGGCCTCGGTCGAGATTCTGCGCGGGCCGCAGGGGATCCTGTTCGGACGCAACACCACCGGCGGGGCAGTGCTGGTCAACACCGGCGAGCCGACCCGCGACTGGCGCTTCAAGTTCCGCAGCGCGGTCGATGGCCCGGTCGATAGCGGCCGCGGCTCGCCCAACATGACCGCGCAGGCGGTGGTCTCCGGCCCGCTGTCCGATGCGGTCGGGGTCAAGCTCGCCGCCTACCACAATTCCGATGGCGGCTATTTCACCAACCTGTTCAACGGCGGCGATTTCGGCAAGGCCGAGACGACAATCCTGCGCGGCGCGCTGTCCTACCGGTCAGGCCCGCTCAAGCTGGTTGCCAAGGGTGAACTGTTCGACAGCTCGGGCGACGGCGCCGCGGCGCAGAACCACGGCCGGTTCGCGCGCGACAGTTTCGACCTCAGTGTCGACAACGAGGGCTTCTACAAGGTCCGCTCATACTTCGGCACGCTGCGCGGCGACTATGAGATTGGCGACGGGGCGATCACCAACATCTTCGGCTATCGCCATTATCGCCAGAAGACCAACAACGACATCGACGCCAGCCCCTCGTTCCTGTTCCATTCGAACACCGCGTTGGCGCAGGAGCAATGGTCGGACGAACTGCGCTACAACGGCCGCTTCGGTGCGCTCGATCTGACGCTGGGCGGCTACATCTTCCACCAAACGGTCGGCTATGACGAAGACCGCAACCTGCCCACCGCCAGCGCGCTGACCTTCTATGGCGGCGGGCGGCAGGACCATGACGTCTACGGCGTGTTCCTGGCCGGCGACTACGAACTGACCGAGGCGCTCACCTTCAATGCCGGGATCCGCTGGTCAAAGGAAGAGAAAGACGCCGCGGTGACCTATGTCCGCCCGCGGGTGACCTGCTCGGTGATTGCGGAAACCTGCCCGACCTCCGGCACCAATTCGCTGATCCCGACCGAGAACAACGGCTTCACCGATCAGCGCTCGTGGTCGAACTGGACCCCCAAGCTGGGGCTGACCTTCAAGCCGGCAGCGGGGATCCTGACCTATGCCCACTGGACCCGCGCCTATCGTTCGGGCGGCTACAACTTCCGCATCACCGCCCCCGCAGCGTTCGAAGCGATTGTCGCCGCCAATGGCTCACCGGCCTTCGATGCCGAAAAGGTCGACAGCTACGAGCTCGGCCTCAAGTGGCAGAGCGCCGATCGCAAGGCGACCATCAACCTCGCCGGCTACCGCACCGACATTTCCGGCATGCAACGCGAGATCAACCAGTCGAGCGGAGCTTCGGGGGTCGCCCAGTCGATCTTCAACACCGCCGACGCGCGGATCTGGGGCGGCGAGATCGAGGCGCGCTATGCCCTGACCGACAGCCTGCTGTTCAACGCCAATGCCGGCTATATCGATGCCGGCTATACCGATGTGTTCTTCGACATCTCGGGCAACGGCGCGGTCGGCCCGGAAGACTTCGCGCTGCGCCTGCCGCGGGTGCCGAAGTGGACCTGGGGCTTCGGCCTGGTCCACGAGCTGGCGCTTGGCTCGGGCGGCTCGGTGGTGACCCGTGTCGCCTTCCAGCACCGCGACCGCTATGCCTACACCGACAACAATTTCGGCTGGATCCCGAAGAGCGACAACCTCGACGCCAATCTCACCTGGAACCTCCCGGTCAAGGGCATGGCGGTGTCGCTCTACGGCAAGAACCTGCTCGACGAGGTCCAGTTTGGCGGCGACACCCAGATCCCGTTCGGTTCGGGCGCGTTTTCGGACGGCAACAACCGCCCGTTCGATCCCAGGCCCGCGGCGGGTACCTTCTCGCCGCTGGCGAAGGGGCGTACCGTGGGGGTTGAGGTAACGATCGCGATGTAAGTTCCTCCCAGGAACGGGGAGGATTATCGCGCTCCGAACAGCGCTGAACCCACCCGCACGTGGGTAGCGCCAAGCATCACCGCGGTCTCGAAATCATCGCTCATCCCCATGCTGCGCGCGGCGAGGCCGTGATCATCCGCCAGCTTGCCCAGCAGCGCAAAGAACGGCGCGGGTTCGATTTCCGCTGGGGGAATGCACATCAGCCCGATCACCGGCAGTGCGGCATCGCGCGCCTGCGCCAGCAGCGCCGGCAGATCGGCAAGCGCGCAGCCGCCCTTCTGCTCCTCGGCGCCGATATTGACCTGGATGAAGCACGGAACCCGCCGTCCGGCCTTGTCCATCGCCCGGGCCAGCGCGGTAACCAGCGAGGAGCGGTCAAGCGAATGGATGCAGTCGAATAATGCCACCGCTTCTTCCGCCTTGTTCGATTGCAGCTGGCCGATCAGGTGGAGCGCGATATCGGCGGATGCCTCGCGCAGTGCTGGCCATTTTTCAGCGGCCTCCTGCACCCGGTTCTCGCCGAACGCCCGCTGCCCGGCGGCGATCAGCGGGGCGATGCGATCTAGCCCGCGGGTCTTGCTGACCGCGATCAGCGTCACTTCCTCAGCCCGGCGTCCGGCGATCCGGGCAGCCTGGACAATGCGGGCGCGAACATCTTCAAGTGGCTGAACCATGGCGCGCTGCTATAACGGGGCGATGCGATCACGCCAGCCTCTCCCGACAATCTGGCTTGTCAGCGATGCGCGCAACGATGCAGCACTGGAACAGGCCCTGAAGCGCCTGCCGCGCGGCAGCGGGTTCGTGTTCCGTCACTATCACCTCAAGCCGAAAGCGCGCCGCGCCCGGTTCAAGACGCTGGCCCGGCTGGCGCGGACGCGGGGGCATCTGGTGGTGCTGGCAGGAACACTCGTCCAGGCCCGGCGCTGGGGCGCAGACTGCGCCTATGGCCCAGGCGAACAGCTGGCTCCGGCCCATTCGCTGCGCGAGATCGGCAGAGCCGTCCGTGCCGACGCGCTGTTGCTCTCGCCGGTCTTCCCGACCCGCTCGCATCCGGGCGCAACGACCCTTGGACCGGCCCGCTTCCGCCTGCTCGCGGCACTGTCCCGCAAGCCCGTAATCGCACTCGGCGGGATGAATCCACGCAACGCACAGCGGCTCAATTGGCCGTGCTGGGCCGGGATTGATGCCTTTTTGCGGTGAGCCGAATCCCCCGAATCCTGCGGATTCTTGACGGGGAGTCAGTGCAGGGCGCATAAGGTGCGCCGAGACCAGGGGAATACAGCGAATGGCAACACGGCCGATTTCCGCCGGACACCGCGGCGCCCGCGTCGATTGGCGCGCGGCGATGAAGCGCGCCGCGCGGCGCAGCGCCGAGATTGGCGGGGCGATCGCGCTGGGCCTGGGCATGGTGTTCCTGGCGCTGGCGCTGGTTTCCTACCATCAGACCGACCCTTCGGTTTCGACCGCAGCGGGCGGGCCGGCGGTGAACTGGATGGGCGGAACCGGCGCCTGGGCGGCCGAGCGCGCGCTGTTCCTGTTCGGCCCGGTGGCGGTGCTGTTTCTGCCGCTGCTCTATGTCTTCGCCCGCAAGCTGTGGCGGCTGGTCGAGGAAGAGGACCAGGATCTGCCGCACGCTGACCACGCCTGGTGGCGCCCGATCGGCATTCTGCTGTTCGCCATGGCGCTGATCGCGACCACCGTTTCGCTGTGGATCGAGGCGGATTCCGGCCTGCCGGCGGGATGGGGCGGGGTTGCCGGACTGCTTGGTGCCGGCGGGGTCGGCTATGTCGCTGCGTTCGCGCCCGAAAGCTATCAGTGGATCTTCACCCCGGTTGCGGGCCTGATCACCCTGGCCGCCGGGTCAATTCTGGCCGGACGGGTGTTCGCGCTCGACTGGGGCAGCTTGTTCACCCTGCCCGCGATCCTGCGCCGCCGCCCAGAGATTGCGCTGGAGGGCGGCGCCCCATTCATTTCGGTCAAGCCCCGGGCAAACGCCAGGGACGCGCGCCCCGAACCTGCCGCGGCGCCGCGCAAGGCGCCCGAGATCTCCGATCCGTCGCGCCCGGCCCGCCCCGCGCAGCTATCGGGCAAGAGCCGCCAGGGCGACCTGTTCGACAGTTACGAACTGCCGGGGCTCGAGCTGCTCAACGATCCGGCGCCGCATTCCAGTTTCAAGGTTGACAAGCTCGCGTTGGAAAAGAACGCCCGCCTGCTCGAAACCGTGCTCGACGATTTCAACGTCAAGGGCACGATCGACGCGGTCCGGATGGGCCCGGTGGTGACGATGTACGAGCTCGAACCCGCCCCCGGGATCAAGGCCAGCCGGGTGATTGGCCTGGCCGACGACATCGCCCGCAACATGAGCGCGATCTCGGCCCGGGTCTCGGCGATCCCCGGACGCACGGTGATGGGCATCGAGCTGCCCAATGCCGATCGCCAGACCGTCAGCTTCAAGGAGCTGGTCGCCTGCGAGAAGTTCGCCGCATCGAAGGCGTCGCTGCCGATCATCCTGGGCAAGGACATCGCTGGCGAACCGATCGTCGCCGATCTAGCAACCATGCCGCACCTGCTGGTCGCGGGGACCACCGGCTCGGGCAAGTCGGTCGGGCTCAACACCATCCTGCTCTCGCTGCTCTACCGGCTGACCCCGGCGCAGTGCCGACTGATCCTGGTCGATCCCAAGGTGCTCGAGCTCAAGAGCTACGACGATATCCCGCACCTGCTCTCGCCCGTCGTCACCGAACCGTCGAAGGCGGTGCGCGCGCTCAAATGGGCGGTCGAGGAGATGGAGCGCCGCTACCGGATGATGAGCGAACTGTCGGTGCGCAACATTACCGGGTTCAACGACAAGATCACCGTCGCGATCGCTAAGGGCAAGCCGCTCGGCCGCCGCATCCAGATCGGCTTCGATCCCGATACCGGCGAGGAGCTGTTCGAAGAGCAGCAACTTGATTACCGGGTGCTGCCGCAGATCGTGGTGATCGTCGACGAGCTTGCCGACCTGATGGTCACTGTCGGCAAGGAAGTCGAAGTGCTGATCCAGCGGCTCAGCCAGAAGAGCCGCGCGGCGGGCATCCACCTGATCATGGCGACCCAGCGGCCCTCGGTCGATGTCATCACCGGGGTGATCAAAGCCAACCTGCCGACGCGCATTTCGTTTGCGGTGACCAGCCGGATCGACAGCCGCACGATCCTGGGCGAGCAGGGCGCCGAGCAGCTGCTGGGCAAGGGCGACATGCTCTACAAGCCCAACACCTTGCCGATCATGCGGGTTCACGGCCCGTTCGTCAGCGACGAGGAAGTCGAACGCATCGCCGATTTCTGGCGCGGCCAGGGCTCGCCTGAATATGTCGACTCGGTCACCGAGGAGCCCGAGGACGGCGGCTTTGGCTTCGATGATCTCGATGCCACCGCCAGCGACAGCCCGGAGGAGCGCAAATACCGCCAGGCCTGCCAGATCGTGTTCGAAAGCCAGAAAGCCAGCGCCAGCTGGCTCCAGCGCCAGATGGGCGTCGGCTACAACTCGGCCGCGAAATGGGTCGAGCGGATGGAGGCGGACGGGTTCGTCGGGCCCGCGAACCATGTCGGGCGGCGCGAGATCTATCGCGACCGGGATGGGCAGGTGCTTTAGGGGCGGACGACTGGTGTTGCGGATTGCGCTGAATGGTACTATGTTCAACAAATATCGATTTTGTCGAACGGAGCGAATATGCCAGAGCCAGCTATGAGAAAGGACCTCGCTGGTGCGAAAGTGGAACGCGCCCGCGCAGCTCGCTTGCCCAAGACGATTGTGTTGGAACAGATCCGCGTCGGGGCGGTGCTCGAAGCAGCAAAGCAATCGGGGCTGCTTGCCGAGAAGAGTGGCCGCATCGGTGGTCGGGTAAGTTCGGCGCTGGTCAGCAGAGCGAAGGCGATGACCGGGCTCGCTTCCGACTCCGAGCTCATCGAGTTCGCTTTGGCAAATGTTGCCCTTGACGATCGCTTTGCCGAGGCGTTTCACTCCGTAAGGGGCAAAGTCGACCCGAAGCTGAAGCTGGGTTTCTAGAGTGCCTGAATTCGACGTCGCGTCCGCCCTTCGTTGGGCGCGGCGCGAGCCCAAGTCCTTGCTCCGCCGCAAGGATAGTGAGCTCATGTTTGTCCGCGATCAACCGGTTGCAGGTGCGCCGCTCTTGCTCGACACCTGCGTCTACATCCACCAGCTACAAGGAAGGATCCCAGAGCCGACTGCGAGCATGGTCGCAGTAAGGGAGATCAATCACTCCTCAGTTGCCGTGCAAGAACTTGCGCATACGCTGGGCGCACTCAACCCCGGCGATGGGCGAACACCTTCGGCAATAAAGACAATCCGCAGCCTGCTTGAGGCCATGCCGGCGCACCGGACATTCGCTCCCGACGTCGATCTCTTGGGCAGGGCCGCGATTTTGAGCGGAAAGTTCTCGCGTCTCTCGGGGCTTTCGAATGCCGATCGGCGAAAGGCGCTCCAGGACGCAACGCTCTATTTGCAGGCGCTCAAATTGGGTTTCACCGTCATGACAGCCAATATCGCCGACTTCGATCGCCTTCAACAACTGGTCCCGGAAGGCCGGGTCCTGTTTTATCGCCAGACTGCGTGATTTCCTCATGATCCGCCTCTCCAACCTCACCCTGCCGCTCGACCACGTGCCCGAGGCGCTTGAGGCGGCGATCTGTGCGCGGTTGGGGATCGCGGCGGAGCGGCTGGAGCGCTTCACCATTGCCCGGCGCGGCAACGATGCGCGCAAGAAGAGCGCGATCCGGCTGGTCTATTCGCTCGACGTTCAGGTCAACGACGAGGCGGCAGTGCTCGCCGCGCATTCCGGCGATCCGCATGTCAGGCCCACCCCTGATACCGCCTACCGCTTCCCCACCCTCGCGCCCGAGGGCTGGTCGGGTCCGCGTCCTGTCATCATCGGAGCGGGACCGTGCGGGCTGCTGGCGGCGCTGGTCTTGGCGCAGATGGGGTTCCGGCCAATCATCATCGAGCGCGGCAAGGCGGTGCGGGCGCGGACCAAAGACACCTGGGGCTTGTGGCGGCGCGGGGTGCTTGAGCCCGAAAGCAATGCCCAGTTCGGCGAAGGCGGCGCGGGGACTTTTTCGGACGGCAAGCTTTACAGCCGGATCAAGGACCCGCGCCACCTCGGCCGCAAGGTGCTGACCGAGTTCGTGCGTGCAGGGGCACCCGCCGAGATCCTGACCGAAGCGCATCCGCATGTCGGCACCTTCCGCCTGGTCACCATGGTGATGTCGATCCGCGAGAGCATCGAGGCGCTTGGCGGCGAATACCGCTTCGGCACCCGGGTCGAGGATTTCGCGGTAGCCGACGGGCAGCTGATTGGCCTGCACCTTTCGAGCGGCGAGTTCCTTCCCGCAAGCCATGTCATCCTGGCAGTCGGTCATTCGGCGCGCGATACTTTCGAGAAACTGCACGCACGCGGCATCCACATCGAGGCCAAGCCGTTCGCGATCGGGGTGCGGATCGAGCATCCGCAGAGCTGGATCGACCAGGCCCGATTCGGCCCCTGCGCCGGGCACCCGGCGCTGGGGCCGGCGGCCTACAGCCTGACACACACGGCATCGAACGGCCGCTCGGTCTATTCGTTCTGCATGTGCCCGGGTGGGCGGGTGGTCGCGGCGACGAGCGAGGCAGGCCGCGTGGTCACCAACGGCATGAGCCAGTATTCGCGCGCCGAGTTCAACGCCAATTCCGGCCTGGTAGTCGATATCACGCCCGCGCGCGACTTTCCTGGCCACCCGCTCGCCGGGGTCGAGCTGCAACGGCGGCTGGAGAGCCAGGCCTTCGTCGCCGGCGGATCGGACTATCGCGCGCCCGGGCAGAAGGTCGGCGACTTCCTCGCGGGTCAGCCAAGCAGCGAGTTTGGCGCGGTGATCCCGAGCTACCAGCCGGGGGTCAAGCTGGGTGACCTGTCCGACTGCCTGCCCCATTTCGTGATCGAGGCGATCCGCGAGGCGCTGCCGGTGTTCGGGCGGCAGGTGCCGGGCTATGACCATCCCGACGTGGTCATGACCGGGGTCGAGACCCGCACGTCCAGCCCGGTGCGGATCACGCGCGGAGCGGACTTGCAGAGCCTCAACACCCGCGGGCTCTACCCGGCGGGCGAGGGCGCGGGCTATGCTGGCGGGATCCTTTCAGCGGCGGTCGACGGGATCCGGGTGGCCGAGGCGCTGGCCCTGGAACTGGCGCCGGCGTGATTCAAGCCTACGATGCCATCGTCCTCGGCGCCGGTGCTGCCGGGATGTTCTGCGCCGCGCGGGCCGGGCAGGCCGGCAAGCGGGTGCTGCTGCTCGAAGGCGGGGATGCGCCGGGCAAGAAGATCCTCATTTCGGGTGGAGGGCGGTGCAATTTCACCAATGTCCACACCGCCCCCGAGCGGTTCCTGTCGGGCAATCCTCATTTCGCCAAGTCGGCGCTGAGCCGCTACACGCCGCAGGATTTCCTCGCCCTGGTCGAAGCGCACGGGATCGCCTGGCACGAGAAGACGCTGGGGCAGCTGTTCTGCGACGGTTCGGCGCGGCAGATCGTGGCGATGCTGTTGGCGGAGTGCGACAAGGGCGGGGTTGAGCTGCGCTGCGGGGTGGCGCCGGGCGCGGTCGAGCATCGCGATGGGCAGTTCCATGTCGCCGGCGCCAGCGCGCCGATCCTGGTGATCGCCACCGGCGGGCCGTCGATCCCCAAACTCGGCGCGAGTGGCTATGCCTATGAGCTCGCCCGGCAGTTCGCGCTCAAGGTGGTCCAGCCGCGCCCGGCGCTGGTGCCGCTGACCTTGAGCGCGGAGGACGCGCTGTTCCGCGAGCTTTCGGGAGTCTCGACCGAAGTGATCGCGAAAGCCGGCAAGGCGGCCTTCCGCGAGGCGGCGCTGTTTACCCACCGTGGTCTCTCGGGCCCGGCGATCCTGCAGATCTCGTCCTATTGGCAGCCCGGCGGGGAGCTGGCGATCGACTTGCTGCCAGACCTCGGTCCCGGCTGGTTGCTGGCGGCCAAACGCGCCCGCCCCCGCACCACCCTCCGCAAGGTTCTGGGCGAAGCACTGCCCGACCGCTTGGCGCAAGTGCTGAGCGAACGGCTCGGCCTTGTCGCCGAACTCGCCAACCTGCCCGACCGGTCGCTGAGCGAAGTCGAAGCCCGCCTGGCCAGTTGGCCTTTCAGCCCCACCGGCAGCGAGGGCTTTGCCAAGGCCGAAGTCACCCTGGGCGGAATCAGCACCGCCGAACTCTCCTCACGCACAATGGAGGCCCCCAAGGTCCCTGGGCTCTACGCAATCGGCGAGGCGGTCGACGTCACCGGCTGGCTCGGCGGCTACAACTTCCAGTGGGCCTGGGCGAGCGCCGCGGCAGCGGCGGAGGGGATTGCCTCAGAATGACGAGGACAGCACCTCGCGATCTTCTCCCAGTCGCACTGTCAGATCGGCGCGCCCTGGCATTTCCGCCAGAATCCAGCGGGTCAGGCGTTCGTAATGCTGGATGAAGCGGGTTACTTCGGCCGAACTCATCGCGCCGGGGGCATGGCGGCGCAGTTCGGCCTCCTGCTGCTCGCGCCATTTCGCAACCACCTCCCAGCCGGGTGCGGCGAGCAGGATCAGGCGGTCGATCGTCGCAAACAGATGCTGATAAGGCCCGGCTAGCGCGGTGTTGGCGTGGGTTCGCCAGCTTCCGTCCGGATCCTCTTCCGCCTCAAGCGCGTTGACCGGCGCGGCAAGATCAGCCTCGGCTTGTGGAACTGCGCCGAGGCACCAGCCTTCGAGCAGCAGCACATCGCTACCCGCCGAAGCGCGCGGCCACTCGGCTGCGGGCTGGCGGTCATCGCGGCCCTTGTCAAAGCGCGGCAGCGCCGCCGCTTCGCCCCGCGCCAGCGCGGCGATGGTGGCGAGACCAAGCGCGATATCGTGGGTGCCCGGCGGGCCTCTGGTGGCGAACAGCGGATGGACCTCGCTGGCCAGTCGTTGGCGCTCGGCGCGGGTGAGATAGAGATCGTCGAGCGAGAGCGCCGCAACGCGCAAGTCGCCGCCTTCCAGCCGCCGCGCCAGTCCCGCCACCAGCGTCGACTTGCCCGAACCCTGCGCGCCGCAGATCGCCAGGGTCAGCAGACCCGGTTGCCTGGCGCGCGCAGCGGCAACAAGCGCCGCAAGCCGCTCGATCAACGCGGGATCGGCCCCAGCCACCCCCGTCAGCCCTTCACCGGATAGCCGCGCCAGCGCTTGATCCGGCGGATCGCGAAGGCCGAGCGCATTGCCGAGACCCCCGGCAGGCGGGCGAGGCAATCGCGGTGGATGCGGTCGTATTGCTCAAGATCGGCGGCAGCAACGCGCAGCAGATAGTCGGCCTGACCGCTCATCAGGTGGCAGTCGAGGATGTCGTCGTAGTCGCCCACTGCCGCCTCGAAGCGGTCCATCGCCTCGCGGCTTTGGCTGGTCAGCGTAATCTCGACGAAAGCCAGCAGCTTGAGCCCCAGGCGCAGCGGATCGAGTTGCGCGGCATAGCCGGCGATCGCGCCCGAGGCCTCGAGTGCCTTGATCCGGCGGTGGCAGGCCGAGGACGACATGCCCGCGCTTTCGGCCAGATCAGCGATCGAACGCGAGGAATCGCGTTGCAGCGCGTCAAGCAGGGTGATGTCGGCACGGTCCATCTCAAATTTTCCCGATCATATCGCGAAAATCGGGAAATATCACCGTTGCATTGGCTTGGTAAGGGCAAATCCGGTGAGATTTGCACCGCGATCAGAGTTATACTCGCCGCCACCCCGCCAAGGAGAGGCATCATGCGCGTCGGCACCGTCAAGGAAATCAAGAACCACGAGTACCGAGTCGGACTGACCCCCGAAAGCGTCAAGGAGCTGGTGGTTCACGGCCACGAAGTCTGGGTTGAAACTGGCGCGGGCCTGGGCATCGGTGCGACCGACCGCGACTATGAAGCTGCCGGCGGGCTGATCAAGAGCACCGCCAGAGAAATTTTCGCGGAATGCGAAATGGTGGTCAAGGTCAAGGAGCCGCAGGCCGGCGAGCGAGCGATGCTGCACCGCGGCCAGGTGCTCTACACCTATCTCCACCTCGCCCCCGATCCCGAGCAGACCGCCGACCTGATCAAGTCGGGCGTCACCGCGATTGCCTATGAGACGGTGACCGGGCCGGGCAATTCGCTGCCGCTCCTGAAGCCGATGAGCCAGGTTGCCGGGCGGATGTCGATCCAGGCCGGGGCGACCGCGCTGGAAAAGGCCCACGGCGGGCGCGGGGTGCTGCTCGGCGGGGTGCCGGGCGTGCTGCCGGGCAAGGTCGCGGTGATCGGCGGCGGCGTGGTTGGCTTCAACGCCGCGCAGATGGCGGTTGGCCTGGGCGCCGACGTGACCATTCTGGACCGCGATCCCGAAGTGCTCGAACGCTTGGGCATCCATTTCGAAAGCCGTGCCAAGACCCGCTTCTCCAACAAGGCCAACCTGGCTGAAAGCGTCGCCGAGGCCGATCTGGTGATCGGCGCGGTACTGGTCCCCGGCGCCGCCGCACCCAAGCTGGTGACCCGCGACATGCTGGCGACGATGAAGCCCGGATCGGTGCTGGTCGATGTCGCGATCGACCAGGGCGGCTGCTTCGAAACCGCGCGCGCCACCACCCATGCCGAACCGACCTATGTGGTCGACGGGATCGTCCACTACTGCGTCGCCAACATGCCCGGCGCGGTCGCCCGGACCAGCACCTATGCGCTCAACAACGTCACCCTGCCGCACGCGTTGAAGATCGCCGATCTCGGCTGGAAGGCAGCGCTGAAAGCCAATCCGCACCTTGCCGACGGGCTCAATGTGCATGACGGCAAGGTCACCTACGAAGCGGTGGCGCGTGAGCTGGGCTATGCCTACGTGCCAGTGGCCGAGGTGCTGGGTTGATAAAATCCTCCCCCTCTGGGGGAGGTGCCGAGTGAAACGAGGCGGAGGGGGATCGGGGCACAACGCCGCCGGAGTGACCCTATGCCCCTCCGACCCACCTTCGGTGGTCCACCTCCCCCAGAGGGGGAGGATTTAGGCTTCGCTCGCAAACGGCCGGAACGGTTCGGCCACCTCTTTCGGCACCCGCACCAGCCGCCCGCTTGCCCGGTCGATGATCGCCCAGGTGGTCCGGCTGGCAACAATCACCTTGGCATCGCGCCCGCGAAACTCGACGCAGCGATCGAACCGCGCGCCGGTCGGGCCCTCGGGGATCCAAGTCTCGGCGGTGACACTCTCGCCCGCGCCGATGTTGCCGCGATAATCGATCTCATGCCGGGTCACGACCCAGATATAGGCGGCCTGGTGCTCGGGCGCGGCGACTTTGGTCCAGTGGCTGGTCGCCATGTCCTGAATCCAGTTCACCCAGACCGCGTTGTTGACGTGGCCGAGTTCGTCGATGTGTTCGGGGCCGGCGGTGAAGGTCAGGGTGTGGCGGTTGGACATTCTGGGTCACACGAAGACACGAAGGCACGAAGATGTCGCGCTTGCGGCGAAGCCGCGCTCACAATTCAACGAACCGCTCTGTTCGGCGCAAGACAGAATGGATGAGCCTTCGGTTCGCATCAGCATCTTCGTGCCTTCGTGTCTTCGTGTGAAACCAGAATCCACGCCTAGACCCCGAGCTGCCACAGGATGAACGCAAACTCTTCCGCCGTCTCCTTGAGGCTCTCAAACCGCCCCGACTTGCCGCCATGCCCCGCGCCCATGTTGGTCTTGAGCAGCAGCTCGTTGCCGTCGGTCTTGAGCTCGCGCAGCCGGGCGACCCATTTGGCGGGTTCCCAGTAGGTCACCCTGGGATCGTTGAGCCCGGCGGTGACCAGCAGGGGCGGGTAGGCCTGGCGCTTGACCTGGTCGTAGGGCGAGTAGCTGCGGATCAGTTCGAACGCCGCCTGGTCCAGAATCGGGTTGCCCCATTCGGGCCACTCGCCGGGGGTCAGCGGCAGGGTGGGATCGAGCATGGTCGCGAGGACATCGACGAACGGGACGTGCGCAGCCGCTGCGCCCCACAGGGCAGGGTCGGAATTGAGCACCGCGCCGATCAGTTCGCCGCCGGCCGAGCCGCCCGAGATGCTGATCTGGCCCGCTGCGGTGTAGCCACGTTCGATCAGGCCCTGTGCGACATCGACGAAATCGGTGAAGGTGTTGCAGCGCCGTTCGAGCTTACCGGCCTTGTACCAGGCCCGGCCCAAGTCATCCCCGCCGCGGATATGGGCGATAGCATAGGCGAAGCCGCGGTCAACGAGGGAGAGCCGGGTGGTCGAGAAGCCCGGATCGATGGCGATCCCGTAGGCGCCGTAGCCGTAGAGGTGGAGCGGACCGCCGGGCTGGCGATCCTTGCGGCTGACGATCGAAACCGGGATCTTCGTGCCGTCGCGCGCCGCGATTTCCAGCCGTTCGGTGGTGTAGAGCGAAGCGTCATAGCCCGAGGGAATTTCCTGGACCTTGAGCGTGGTCAGGCTCCGCGCGGCGACATCATAGTCGATCACGCTCGCCGGGCTGACCATGCTCTCATAGGACAGCCGCAGCGTGTCGACCGCCCATTCGGGATTGTCGCCGAGGCCTGCGACATAGCTCGCCTCAGGGAACTGGATCGGCTCGATCCGCGCCGGATCGCCGTACCAGCGCAGCTCGACCTGATCGAGCCCCGCGCGGCGACCCTCCACGACGTAGAAGTCGCGGAACAGCTCGAAGCCGGTGAGATAGAACGCGTCCGAGCCCTCGATCAGCGTCTCCCATTCGCCCGGGCGCGACAGCGGCGCGCAGGCGAGACGGAAGTTCTCGTGGATGTCGTTGGTGTGGATGAAGACCACGTCCTCGTGGAGGTCGACATCGTATTCCACCCCCTTCTCGCGCGGCCGCACCAGCACCGGATGGGCGAGCGGATCGGCGGCGGGAACCAGCCGCACTTCGCTGGTCTCGTGGTCCGAGGCGCCGATGATCAGCCACTGCTCGTTGGCCGAGAGCGACGAGCCGACGCGGAAGCCTTCGTCGTCCTCGTGGTAAAGCTCAACATCGCTTGAGATTGGCGTTCCAAGCCAGTGCAACCGGGCATTGTCGGTGCGCCACTGTTCGTTGGCGAGGCTGTAGACCAGCCCCTTGTCGCCCGCGACCCAGATCAGCGAGGAGAGCGTGCCGGGGATCTCATCGGGTAGCACTTCGCCGCTGTCGATCAGCTTGATCCGCGCGGTGAAGCGTTCCGAGCCGTTGTCATCGACTGCCCAGGCAAGCAGTCGCCCATCGTTCGATACCGCGATCGCGCCAAGCCGAAAGTACTCAAGCCCCTCAGCCAGCGCGACTTCGTCGAGAATCAGCTGGTCGGCGCTTGCATCGTCCTTGGCGGCCACGGGCCTCCGCCACCACTTCTTGTACTCCGCCCCCTCCTCGAACTCGATCCAGTATAGCCAGTCGCCGTCTTTCTGCGGCACCGATTTGTCGGCTTCCTTGATCCGGGCGCGCATTTCGGTGAACAAGGCGTCGATCCGCCCCTGCTGCGGCGCCATCCGCTCCTTGAACCAGGCGTTTTCCGCCTCGAGATGGGCGAGCACCGCCGGTTCGGTCACTTCGGGATAGCCGGGATCGCGCAGCCAGGCGTAGTCATCGCTGATGGTGATGCCGTGGTGGGCGGTGCTGCTCGGCTGTTTTGCCGCGATCGGGGGTGTGGTAACAGTCATGCTCTGGCTCTATGGTGCGGGCAGAAGGACTGCAAGCGATGCTGATGAACACCCACGAAGCGCGGCTCGAAGCGCTGCGCAAGGAACTCAAGAACCGCGGGCTCGATGGCTTCGTCGTGCCGATCTCGGACGAGCACATGAGCGAATATGTCGGCGGCTATGCCCAGCGGCTGGCCTGGCTGACCGGGTTCGGCGGCTCGGCGGGGACGGCGGCGGTGCTGGCCAACCAGGCCGCGATCTTTATCGACGGGCGTTACACCCTGCAGGTCCGCGACCAGGTCGAGGAGCGGCTGTTCGCTTACGAAAGTGTGCCGGGCACCTCAGTGGCCAAATGGCTGGGCGAGCATGCTCCTGAGTGCGCCAGGATCGGGTTCGATCCGTGGCTCCATTCCAAGCCCTGGGTCGATGCCTGCAACAAGGCCCTGCGCGAGAGGGGCGCGGCGATGGAGCCGGTAGCGGGCAACCCGATCGACGCGATCTGGCAAGACCGCCCCGCGCCTTCGCTGGCTCCGGCGCTGGTCCATGACGCCGAGTTTGCCGGCAAGTCGAGCGAGGCCAAGCGCTCCGACGTCGCCGAATGGCTGGCGGCGAAGAAGCTCGACGCCGCCGTGGTTTCGGCGCTCGACGGGGTCGCCTGGCTGCTCAATATCCGCGGGCAAGATGTCGATTGCACCCCGGTGACGCTTTCGTTCGTCATCGCCCACGCCGACGGCACCGCCGAGCTGTTCATTGCCGGAGAGAAAGTCACCCCGGAGCTGCGCGCGCATCTGGGCAATGCAGTGACGATCCGCGAGTATGGGGACTTCGAACCGCAGTTGAAGGCGCTCGCCGGCAAACGCGTCGCGGTTGATCCCGAACGGTCGGTCCAGGCGGTGTTCGCCGCGCTCGAAGGGGCCGGAGCGTCGGTGGTCGAACTGACCGACCCGACCGTGCTGCCCAAGGCGGTCAAGAACGCGGCCGAGCAGGCCGGGCAGCGTTCCGCCCAGGCGCGCGACGGCGCGGCGATTGCACGGTTCCTCCACTGGCTGAGCCTTGCCGCGCCCAAGGGCGGAGAGACCGAGCTTTCCGCCGCCGCCAAGCTGCGCGCCTTCCGCGACGAAACCGGGCTGCTGCGCGAGCTGTCGTTCGATACGATCTCCGCCGCCGGGCCGCACGCGGCCAGCCCGCATTACCGGGTCGACGAGGAATCCAACCTGCCGATCGCACCCAATTCGATCTATCTGGTCGATTCGGGCGGGCAGTATGCTGATGGCACCACCGACATTACCCGCACCGTCTGGATCGGGACGCCAGATGGCTTGGGCCAGCCCACGGCGGAGCACAAGGACCGCTACACCCGCGTGCTCAAGGGCCATATCGCGCTGGCGCTGGCGGTGTTTCCGCAGGGAACGACCGGCACCCAGCTCGACAGCTTTGCGCGGATGCATCTGTGGCAGGCCGGGCTCGATTACATGCACGGCACCGGGCATGGGGTGGGCAGCTTCCTGTCGGTCCACGAGGGCCCGCAGCGGATCGCCAAGGCGGCCGGCGGCCAGGCCGGCACCGGCCAGGAGCTGCTTCCCGGCATGATCCTTTCCAACGAGCCGGGATACTACAAGGCCGGCGAATACGGGATCCGGATCGAGAACTTGGTGCTGGTCGAGGAGCGCACCATCGAAGGTGCCGAGGGCGAATACTTCGGCTTCGAAAACCTCACCTGGGCGCCCATCGACAAGGCCATGGTCGAAACCGCACTGCTGACCCGCGACGAACTCAAGTGGTGGGACGAGTACCACGTCCGGGTCGAAGCGATTCTGGCGCCGCAGCTGGAGGGGGAGGCGCTGGCCTGGCTCGAGGCGGCCTGCGCACCGCTGGCGCGGGGTTAGGGTCCGGCCCCAACCTGTCGAGCTCGAAACCATTCGGCTGCGGCTTGTTCCTCGATCTCCCCTGCCGCCAGGGCCAGCATCATCTGGATCGCGTCATCAGGTGCGAAGCTGAGGCGATAGCCATTGATCGCCAGAAAGAGACGAGCGAGCACCCAGGCAGTTCGCTTGTTTCCATCAACAAAAGGATGGTTGCGGGCCACGCCGTAAGCATAGGCCGCCGCAAGCTCAAAGGGATCGTCCTCCCCGTAGCTCCAGCGATTGACGGGGCGAGCCAAAGCAGACTCGAGCATCCCTATATCACGCAGACCCACACCGCCGCCATGCTCGGCCAGTTGCCGGTCGTGAACCGCATTGGCATCGCGGGTATCGAGCCGAACCGGCTCCACCCGGTCCGCCTCGGTCATTTTGCCAGGACGCGCAGAATGTCGCGATCTTCGCGCATAATAGCCTCTGCCGCGGCCATTTTCGACTCAAACGCCGGGTCGCTGGGTGTCATCCGCACCCCATCGGGCGTTTCGGTGAAATAGATCGCATCGCCCAGGCTGACGCGAAGCTTGGCCAGCAGTTCCTTGGGCAGGATAACACCATAGGAATTGCCGATTTTCGTGATTTTCGAGATCATGTTCATACGCATGTTATAACCCGAGAGTCCTGTATGTGCAAGCCCGCCTTGACTCGCCACCGATGTTCGCGTCATGTTCTCCCCGCAACCAGAGGAGCGAGTCGATGATCGGTTATGTCACGGTGGGGACCAACGACCTGCCACGCGCGGCCAAGTTCTATGATGCGATCGCCGCCGAGATGGGCACGGCACGGATGATGGAGTTCGACACTTTCATCGCCTGGGGTACGCCGGGCGGCGGCGCGGGAGTGGCAGCAACCAAGCCCTATGATGGCGGCGCTGCGAGTGTCGGCAACGGGGTGATGGTGGCGCTTGAGGCCCAGGACAGTGCCCAGGTCGACCGGATCTATGCCATCGCGCTGGCCAACGGCGGCAGCGACGAAGGCCCGCCCGGACCGCGCGGAGACGGGTTCTATGCCGCCTACTTCCGCGATCCCGACGGCAACAAGCTCAACGCCTTTGTGATGGGCTGAGCGGCGCGGTTGTGCTCGCTTGCTAAACCTAGTGTGAACACGCTCCCGCCGCTGCGACAAATGGCGACAAATCTCCAGCAATCCGGCATAGTCGCGCGACAAAGCCGGACTAGAGCCAAGGCACGATGTCGCGCGGTGGCTGGCGTCAAGCCCCTCCCCTCCGGCCGGCCCCGCGCGGCTTCGCCACTTTGCTTACGGGAGTTTGCACCATGAACAGGAAGACTATCGGAATCTCGGCTGCGGTCGCCGCAATCACCGCCGTACTGGCCGGGGCCGCGATTGCCCGCGACCACGGCGGGCACATGGATCCGTTCGGCGACAAGACCGTGACCCGCGCCGATGTCCAGTCCCACGCCGCGGCGATGTTCGCCAGGCACGATGGCAACAACGACGGCAAGCTCGACATGGCTGACCGCGCCGGACATCACGGCGCGATGTTTGAAAAGCACGACACCAACAATGACGGCGCGATCAGCCGCGCCGAGTTCGATGCCGCGCACCGGGGCGGTGAGCGCGGCGAACACCGCAACAAAGGCGAGCATCGCGGCAAAATGGCGATGATGATGCTGCACATGGCCGACGCCAACAAGGACCGCGCGGTGAGCAAGGACGAATTCGTCGCCGCCCACGTCGCGATGTTCGTCAAGGCCGATGCCGACAAAGACGGCAAGGTAACCAAAGCCGAACGCCAGGCCGCCCATGCCAAGCTGCGCGAGCATATGAAAGGCATGCGCGGCGGGCACGGCGATCACGGCCCAGGCGCCGCGCCGACCGCCAGCTGAGCGGCTATCAGCCGGACACCCATGAACGAAGCGGCTTCCACCCGCCTGCTGCTGGTCGATGACGAAGCGGCCTTGCGCGACCCCCTGGCCGAGTATCTCTCGCGCCTGGGGTTCGCGGTTCGTCTGGCCGCGAGTGCTGCCGAAGCGCGCAGCCGGCTGCGCGAGGAACTGCCCGATCTGGTGCTGCTCGACATCATGATGCCGGGCGAGGATGGCCTTTCGCTGTGCCGCCACCTGGCCGAGAGCCAGGCGGTTCCCACCATCCTGCTGACCGCGCGGGGCGAAGCGACCGACCGGATTGTCGGGCTGGAAATCGGCGCCGACGACTATGTGGTCAAACCCTTCGAACCGCGCGAACTGGTTGCCCGAATCCGCTCGGTCTTGCGCCGCGCGGCCAAAGGCGGAAGCGCTCCCATCGAAGACGAGCTGTTTGAATTCGAGGGCTGGCGGCTCGATCCGCTCAAGCGCCGGCTGAGCAATCCCGAAGGCGCATTGGTGGCGATATCTTCGGCCGAATTCCGGCTGCTGATGGCCTTCCTCGAGCATCCCCGCCAGGTGCTTGACCGCGACCGCCTGCTCGACCTGGTCCAGGGCCGCGAGGCCCACCTGTTCGATCGCGCGGTTGACAACCAGATCAGCCGCCTGCGCCGCAAGATCGAAGTCGACAGCCGCAATCCCGCCCTGATCCAGACGGTCTGGGGCGGCGGCTATCTGCTCGCCGCCGACGTCCGCCGGGTTAGCCCGGACCAGGGCTGATGCGCGCTTTCCTTCGCCGCCTGTGGCCGCGCAGCCTGCAGGGCCAGCTGCTGTTGGCCGTGGCCGGCGCGCTGCTGCTGGCCCAGGCGATCAGCGCGGCGCTGCTCTATCGCGCCGGGGCCGAGCGGCGCGAAGCGGCGCTGGTCCATGCCGCCGCGATCCGCCTGTTCGCCGCCCAGCACGAAGCGGGCATGCTTGCCCGTCTCGGCCGCGATCCGCCGGACTATCTCGCCGCTGCACGCCGCTTCAAGGTCGAGCGTTCCGCGCAGAGCCCGCTGCGCGCCGGCGAGGTGCGCCGGACCCGCGCCGAGCAGGAACTGCGCGACATCCTGGCCGGCCAGGGCACCGCGCCAAACCAGGTACAGGTGGTCTTCCGGCCGCTGCGCGACGATCCGCAGCTCGCGCGCCATGCCGCGCACCGCGCCGGGATGCTCGGCCGGCGGCGGACCCGCGGATCCCGTGAGATGATTCTCGCCGCGGTCGAACAGGGCAAGGGGACGGGCTGGATTGTGGTGCGAATTCCAGTGCCGCCGGGCGACCGCGCGCTAACGGCGACGCTGATCGTCCAGACCCTGCTGCTCTATGCCCTGCTGGTCGGCGCGATCGCGCTGATCCTCAGGCGGATGACCCGGCCGCTCGCGGCGCTGACCGCCCGGCTCGAACGCTTCGCCGAAACCCGCGATGCCAGCGGGCAATTGCCGCCGCAGGGGCCCGACGACCTGCGCCGGCTGATCGCGGCACACAACGCGATGGAAGACCGGATCGCCGCGCTGCTCGATGAGAAGGACGTGATGCTCGGCGCGATCGGGCACGACCTCAAGACGCCTTTGGCAGCCTTGCGGGTGCGGATCGAGAGTGTCGAGGATGAAACCGAGCGCGGCAAGATGGCCGCGACGATCGAGGATATCACCCGCAGCCTCGACGACATCCTCAGCCTCGCCCGGGTCGGCCGTCCCAGCGACCCGCGCGAACCGGCCGAACTCACGGCGCTGATCGCCAGCCTGGTCGACGAATACGAGGACATGGGCGAGCCGGTGACCTTCAGCGACAGCCCGCGGCTTGCCGCGCCGGTGCGGGTCACCTGGCTGCGCCGGGGCTTGCGCAACCTGATTGGCAATGCCCTGCGCTATGGCCAGAGCGCGCGGCTCAGTCTGGTCCGCGAGGGCGATACTGCGGTGATCCGGGTCGAGGACGACGGGCCGGGCATTCCCGAGGACCAGATCGCGGCGATGCTCGAACCCTTCACGCGCGGCGAGCCTTCGCGCAACAGCGAGACCGGCGGGGCCGGGCTGGGGCTCACTCTCGCCCGGGCAATCGCCGAGCAACACGGCGGCGCTTTGCAGCTGGCCAACCGCCGAAGCGCTTCTGGCCAAATCGCCGGGCTAACCGCGACTTTGTCCCTGCCGCTTACTTGAGCTTCGCCATTGCCGCCGAGAATTCAGCACTGCGCGCGTCCTTGAGAACCCCGCAGGCGCGGACCCGTTCGATCGTCCGCGCCAGATCGAGCGAACCGGTCTTCCCGGCCAGCTTGGGGCCGAGCAGCGCCGCGATCTCATCCGCCTTTTCGGCCGAACAGAACCCGCCGACCATCGACGGCAACCGCGAGGTGAAGAAGATCCCGCCGCCGCCGCTGGTCAGTTCGTCAAAATGGACCTTGAGCCAGGCGAAGCCATAGTCGCGGGTTTCGCGAGTGCTGATCACGCCGCGGGCCAGATCGAGCCATTCGCTGCGCCGCAGCCGCGGATCCTTGAATTCCTCGAGCAGCCAGCGCGCCACCGCGGGGTCACCGGCGTCGGCCACGGCCGCCAGCGCGGCGGGGCGGAACACCGGGTCTTCAGAAGCCAGCGCCAGATCGGTCAGGCGTTTCGCGCCGTCAAGACCGCCCTGGCCCAGCCAGATATCGAACGCGAGGCCGAACCAGGTGGGATCGAGCGCCGCCTTGTCACCGCCCAGCCAGGCCGCTGCGGCATCGCTCAATTGCTTGCGCAGCGCCGGATCCTTGGCATTCGCAGCCAGCCGCGCCACAACCTGCTCGCGGGTTTGCGAGCGTTCCGGATCCTCGCCCTGATAGGCGCCGGTGCGTGGATTGAAGCCCAGCTGCGCCAGCTGCGGCGCGAAGGCCCGCCGGATGAAGCGACGGTATCCAGCCTTGCCCGCCTCATCCAGCATCCCGGCCCGGTCGAACCACATCAACGAGCCGATCCCCGCTTCGGCGGCATAGCTGTCCGGGTTGGAAGAGAGATTGCGGGCCAGCGCGATCATCTGGCGCGGCTGGGCCCGCCCGGCGAGCAGGCTGGCAAAAAGCGAATCGTCAAGCGCCAGCGCTTCACCGCCGGGCAAACGGCTGGCCACGGCGATCAGCGCGTCCCAGTCCTTTCTGGGCAGCTCGAACCGGTAATAGCCGGTCCCCCCGGCGTTGGGCACCAGCGCGCCCTTGCCCTTGGGCGTGATGGTCATCGCGGCCTCGGCGAGCAGCTGGCACTGCTGCTCTGCCTTGAGCGGCCGCACGCACAGCGGGATGCCCCAGCGGATCGGCGGCGGCGTTGCACCCAGCCGGGCATAACGGCTCTGCGTCGCCGCCCAGGTGCCGCGCTTGCCGCGGGCAAAAGTTACCAGCGGCACGCCCTGCTGATCGGTGAAGCTCTGCATCGCCGGCACGATCCGGGGATCGCCGGCAGCCTCGGCCATCGCCGCAAAGAAATCGGTGCTGGTGGCGCTGCCATACATATGTGCAGCCATGTAGCGACGCACTCCGTCGCGGAACTTGGTATCGCCCATATAGCCCGCAACCATCGCCACCACGTGGCTGCCCTTGCCGTAAGTGATGGTATCAAACGCCTCGTCGATCTGGGCGTTGCTCTCGATCGGTTGGTGAATCGCCCGGCCCGCCACCAAGGCGTCGGTGTTCATCGCGCCGAAGCCTTCGGCCAGCGCTCCGGCGCCAATGTTGAGATCGCGCCGCCACTCGTGGCCGATGCGGTAGCCCATCCAGTTGGCGAAACTCTCATTCAGCCAGATATCGTCCCACCACGCCGGAGTGACGAGATCGCCAAACCACTGGTGCGCCAGTTCGTGGCTGACGATCATGCCGAAATTGCGCTTCTGGCCGGTCGGCGCTGCCTCATCCATGATCAGGATCGGGTCGGCATAGAGATCGGCCCCGGCGTTCTCCATCGCTCCGGGCAGGATCGGCGTGGTGATCTGGTCGAGCTTGGGATAGGGGAAGCCTTGGGCGAAGTAGCTTTCAAGGTGGGTGATTATCCCCTTGGTACCCTCAAGCGCGAAGCGCATCTTGTCCGCGTTCTGCTTCGTGGTGACAATCCGGATCGGCAGCGGCGCTGCGCGCTGCGCGGTCGGCGACACGGTTCCCTCCAATGTCGCGAACGGCCCGACCATCATCGCCATCAGGTAGGTCGGCAGCGGCAGAGTCGGGGCATAGCGGTGGACGTCATAGCCGGCCTCTGGCGTCGTCGAGAGCTGCGGCGCATTGCTCACTGCGGTCAGACCCGGCGGGGTCCGCAGGGTGACCGTGAAAGGCGTCTTGAAGCCGGGCTCGTCAAACCCGGGAAAAGCGGCGCGGGCGTCGATCGACTGGAACTGGGTCCACGAATACCAGTGCTCGCCAACCTTGACCCGGAACATCCCCGCAGGCCCGCTCTGGAAGGCGGCGTCATAATCGAACACCAGCGTGACCGGGCCAGCCGGCAGCTCGGCATCGAAGACCAGGCGGGCAACGCCGCTGGGATCGAGCTCGGACCAGCGCGCCGGGTAGGTCTTGCCGCCCGTGATCGCGACGATCCGGGTCATCGCCAGATCGCGGCCGTGAAGATCGATGAACCGGGCCGCGCGGGTCAGTTCGGCGTCAATCTCGACATGGCCGGTGAAGCGCTCTTTCGCGGGATCGACCGTCAGGTCGAGCCGGTAGGCGAGCGGACGGGCAGCGTCGGTAAGCTTGCCAGGCGGGACCGGCGCCAGCGCGGCGGCATCGGCGGCGGCATCGGCGGCGGCAGGCACCTGAACTTCGGCTGCGGCGGGCGCAGCGAAAGCAAACGAAAGGGCAGAAGCGGCAAGCAGCAATGAGCGCATCGGAAATTCCAGACGTTGAAGGCGACCTATGTCGCCCGCCAACACCCGAATTTCGTTACAATTGCAACCGCCGGGATCGACGAAACGTCAACTTCCCCCGACCGGGGTCAACGCAGCAGCCCGCCAAGCAGGCCGCGGGCAAACCGCCCCAGCATCGCCCCGCCCAGCGCGGTGCCGATCGCGCCGGCCGCCGCGCTGGCTGCCGAAGCCCCGACATTGCCGGTCGAGCGCTTGCCGGTCATGTTGCGCGCGATCATCGTTCCGGCCGAGGCCGCAGCAGCCCCGAATGCGGCCTTGCCGGCCCGTTCCCACATGCTGGGGGTTTGCCGCGGCTGGGCGCGCTGGGCTTCCTCACCCTGCTGTTCGACCACCTGCGCGGCGGCGGCGGCGTCCGTGGCCTTCTGCGCCAGTATTTCCGCGGCGCTCTCACGGTCCACGAGAGTATCGTACTTGCCGTCGAACGGGCTGATCGACTGGATGATCGCGCGCTCCTTGGGGCTCACTGGCCCCAGCCGCGAGCGCGGCGGCGCTACCAGGGTGCGCTGGACCACGCCGGGTGCGCCCTCTTCATCGAGCGTCGAAACCAGCGCCTCGCCGACCTTGAGCTCGGTGATCGCGGTTTCGACATCGAAATCCTTGTTGATCCGGAAGGTCTCGGCCGCAGCCCGGATCGCCTTCTGGTCGCGCGGCGTGAAGGCGCGCAAGGCGTGCTGGACGCGGTTGCCGAGCTGGCCGGCAATCTTGTCGGGGATGTCGATCGGGTTCTGGGTGATGAAGAACACGCCAACGCCCTTGGAGCGGATCAGCCGCACGACCTGTTCGATCTTCTCGAACAAGGCCTGCGGGGCATCCTCGAACAGCAGGTGCGCCTCGTCGAAGAAGAACACCAGCTTGGGCTTTTCGACATCGCCTACCTCGGGCAGCGCTTCGAACAGTTCGGACAGCAGATAGAGCAGGAAGGTGGCGTAGAGCTTTGGGCTCTGCATCAGCCGGTCGGCGGCGAGGACATTGACCACGCCCTTGCCGTTCTCATCGACCCGAATGAAATCGTGAACCTCGAAAGCGGGCTCGCCGAAGAACCTGTCGGCGCCTTGGCTTTCGAACGACAGCAGCTGGCGCTGGATCGTCCCGACCGAGGCCTTGGAGATGTTGCCATAAGTGCTGGCCAGCTCGCTGGCATTCTCGGCACAGGTCATCAGTACCTGTTGCAGGTCGTCGAAATCGAGCAGCAGCAGGCCGTTGTCGTCGGCCCATTTGAAGGCCACGGTCAACACGCCCTCTTGCGTGTCGTTGAGCCCCATCAGCCGGCTCAGCAGCAGCGGGCCCATTTCCGAAACGGTGGTGCGGATCGGGTGGCCTTGTTCGCCATAGAGGTCCCAGAACACCGCCGGATTGTCGCGATAGGCATAATCGCTGATCCCGACCTCCTTGGCCCGCGCCTCAAGCTTGTCGGCGTGCTTGAACTCAGAACTGCCGGCCATCGCGATCCCGGCGAGATCGCCCTTCACGTCGGCCATGAACACCGGCACGCCGGCCGCCGAGAACTGCTCGGCCAGGGTTTGCAGCGTCACGGTCTTGCCGGTGCCGGTGGCGCCCGCGATCAGCCCGTGGCGGTTGGCGCGGCTGAGCAGGAGGTGCTGGCGCGCTCCGTTCGAAGCAAGGCCGATGAAGATGTCTTCCATGTTTTGCGTCCCATACCGAATCTGTCCTGAGCCGGGATAGGGCGCCCCAAGCGCCTATGCGAGAGGCTTTTTGCATGTCGCGCCATGCCTCGCTAGAAGCGCCCCGAAATGACTGGCCCCTTCATCCTGCTCGACGACGCCCGGCCCGAGGGCGCCAGCGATGCGCGGCTTTATGAAGCTCCGCGCGAAGTGGTGGTGGCGCGCCGCGCCGAACAGGTCGCGCCTGCGCTCGAGCGGCTCGAAGCGCTGCGCGAACAGGGCCTCGAGCTGGCCGGTTACTTTGCCTACGAGGCCGGCCTGGCGCTGGAGCCCAGGCTGGCCCCGCTGGCCGCCGCGCGGACCGGAGCCGCGGGGCCGCTGCTGTGGTTCGGTGCCTTCACGGGCTACCAGGCAATCGCCTCGGCCGATGTCCCGGCCTGGCTCGCGGCGCGCGGTGGTGGGGGCCTCGCGCAGGTCGGTCCGGTCGAACCGCAGATTTCGCCGGGCGGCTATGCCCAGGCCTTCGCCGCGCTGCAGGAAGCCATTGCCGCAGGCGACATCTACCAGGCCAACCTGACCTTCCCGCTCGCCGGATCCTATCGCGGCGAGCCGCTGGCGCTCTATGCCGCGCTGCGTCCTGCCGCGGGTGCAGGCTATGGCGGGGTGGTGTTCGACGGCAGCCACTGGCTGCTGTCGTGCTCGCCCGAACTGTTCTTTGCCGAGCGCGATGGCGCGGCCCTGGTCAAGCCGATGAAGGGGACCCGGCCCCGCGGCCGCGATCCGGCCGAGGATGCGCGGCTCGCCGCCGAACTGGTCGCCTCTGCAAAGGATCGTGCCGAAAACCTGATGATCGTCGATCTGCTGCGCAACGATCTCAGCCGGGTCGCCGAGGCCGGCTCTGTCCGGGTCGAGAACGCCTTCGCGGTTGAGACCTACCCGACGCTGCACACCATGACGTCCACCGTCCGCGCGCGGCTGCAACCCGGCAAGGGCGCGGTCGATATGGTCCGGGCGCTGTTCCCCTGCGGCTCGATCACCGGCGCGCCCAAGATCCGGGCGATGGAGTTGATCAACCAGGTCGAGCGCGACGCTCGCGGGCCTTACTGCGGGGCGATCGGCAGGATCGATGCCGATGGCGAGGCGGCTTTCAACGTCGCGATCCGCACGCTGCGGCTGACCCCGGAAGAGAACAACTGCGGCACGGCAGTGCTGGGGATCGGCGGCGCGATTGTTGCCGATTCGGACATGCTGGGCGAATGGCGCGAATGCCTGATCAAGGGCGGGTTCGTGCGGCTTCACGCCGCCGGCGCCGATCTGATCGAGACCATGCGCTTCACCCCGGATGAGGGCATCGCCCTGCTCGAGCTGCACCTCGAGCGGATCAAGGCCAGCGCCGCCGAACTGGGCTTTGCCTTCGATCGCCACGCGGTGCGCAACGCGATCCAGGCGTTGTGCTTCGAAGCCGATGCGCCCAGCCGGGTGCGGCTGGTCGCGGCGCGCAGCGGCGCGATCAGCCTTGAGCTCGGGCACTTGCCCGCGCCGCTGCCCGATCCAGCGCGCTGTGCGGTGCTGCCGCTGCCGGTCGATTCGGGTGACTGGCGGCTGCGCCACAAAACCAGCGACCGCGGCTTCTATGACGTCGGCCTGCGCGCCGCCAAGGAAGCCGGGGCCAACGAAGGGCTGTTCGTGCGCGACGACGGGCTGGTGACCGAAGGCTGCATCAGCAATCTGTTCGTCGCGCGCGATGGACGCTTGCTCACCCCGCCCGCCGCGCTGGGCCTGCTGCCCGGCGTGCTGCGCCGCTCGCTGCTCGAATCTGGCCGCGCGGTGGAGGCCGAGCTGACCCTGGCCGACCTCGCCGATGGTTTCCTGATCGGCAATGCGCTGCGAGGGTTGATCCCGGCGGTGTTGCTGTGAGGCTGGGGTTTTTGATGACTCACGCAAAGACGCAAAGGCGCGAAGAGGTTGTGCTTGGCCGAAGGCCATTTCTCACCGCAAATTCAGCGTTTGACGCGGCCTTGGAATGGGAAAGCGGCGGCGCCGCAATCACGGCCTCTTTGCGTCTTTGCGTCTTTGCGTGATGAACCTCTCTTGCTCCCTCAACCGCATCGCACCGTCGCGGACCACCACCATGACCGACCGGGCGACGGAACTGCGCGGGCAGGGCCGCGACATCATCTCGCTGTCGGTCGGCGAACCCGATTTCGCCACTCCGGCCCACGTCCTGGCCGCCGCCAAGGCCGCGCTTGATGTCGGCGAGACCAAGTACACGCCGGTGGCAGGCACCCAGCGACTGCGCGAGGCGGCGGCGCTGCACTTTGCCCGCGACCTCGGGATCGCGGTGCCGACCGCGCAGGTGATCGTCAGCGCCGGGGGCAAGCAGGCGATCTTCCACGCGCTGCTGGCCACGCTTGATCCGGGTGACGAGGTGCTGATCCCCAGCCCATGGTGGGTGAGCTATCCCGAGATCGTCCACTTCGCCGGGGCGGAAGTGGTGGCCTTGCCGACCAGCGCCGCCGGCGGCTTCCGGATCACCGCGCCGCAGCTCGAAGCCGCGATCACGCCCCACACCCGCTGGCTGCTGCTCAATTCTCCCGGCAACCCGACCGGCGCGGTCTATCCCGCCGCCGAGCTGCACGCACTGGGCGAAGTGCTGGCGCGGCACCGCCACGTTCTGGTGATGTCCGACGATATCTACGCGCCGCTGCGCTACACGCCGGGCGCCCACGCGACCCTGGCGGCGGAATGCCCGGCGCTGGCCGAGCGGGTGCTGACTGTGTCGGGCGTCTCCAAAAGCCATGCCATGACCGGCTTCCGGATCGGGGTGGCCGCCGGGCCGGAGTGGCTGATCTCGGCGATGGCGCGGCTGCAATCGCACAATTCGGGCAACCCTGCCTCGATCAGCCAGGCCGCTGCGGTCGCCGCGTTCGAAGGGCCGCAGGAGTTTCTGGTTGAATGGCGCGAGCGATTCCGCGCGCGCCGCGACAGGGTGGTCGCCGCGATCAATGCGATCCCCGGCCTCAGTTGCCCGGTGCCCGACGGCGCGTTCTATTGCATGGTCGATGCCGCGCCGCTGATGGCCCGGTTCGGGGATGACGAGGCGCTGTGCCTGCACCTGCTCGATCACGGCGTCGCGGCGGTGGCGGCCTCGGCCTTCGGCGGGACAAGCGGCTTGCGGATCAGCTTCGCGGCGGATGAAGCCAAGCTGGAGGAAGCGCTGCGGCGGATCGCGGGGGCGGTAAGATGATTTGGTTCACACGAAGCCACGAAGGCACGAAGATGCTGCTCATGCGGCAAAGCCGCGCTCTAAACGTAAGTTTCGCACTGGCGGCACCCTTGCGTGAAAGTACCATGCCTGCGGCGGGAAGTGACCTCTTCGTGTCTTCGTGTCTTCGTGTGAACCAGTAAAATGGCCATCCCGATCCTCTTCGAAGACGGCGAAGCGCTGGTGATCGACAAGCCTGCCGGCCTGCCGATCGAGCGCCCGCGCGCCGGTGGACCGAGCCTGGAGGACCACCTTGAGGAGCTCAAGCTCGGCTTCCAGCGTGCGCCGGTGGCGGTCCACCGAATCGATACCGATACCTCGGGCTGTCTGCTGCTGGCGCGCAATCCCAAGGCGCTCAAGCGCTTCAACGCCGCGTTCGAGGCGCGCGGGGTGCACAAGGTCTATCTCGGGATCGTCGCTGGAACGCTGGCGGCGGACAGTGGCACGATCGAGCTCGCGCTGACCAAGATCAGCAGCGCTGGGCAGGGCTGGCGGATGATCGCAGCGAAGAAGGGCAAGCCCTCGGTGACGCATTGGCGCAGGCTGGTCGAACGCGGCGGACTGACCCTGGTCGAGTTCCGCCCGGAGACCGGCCGCACCCACCAGATCCGCGTACACGCCGAACTTGGCCTGCGCCACCCGCTGCTCGGCGATCCGGTCTATGGCAGCGCAACCGGCGCGCCGCGGACAATCCTCCACGCGCTCGCGCTGACCGTACCGCGCGAGGGCAAGCCGCCGATCGCGGCGCGCGCGCCATTGCCCGCCGATTTCGCAGGCCTGGGGTTCAGCGATGACGATCTCGGCGGATGAGGCCCTGACCCGCGCGCTTTCGCTCGCCAGTGAGAGCTTTATCACTGCCTCCGGGCCGGGCGGGCAGAACGTCAACAAGGTCGCGACTGCGGTTCAGCTCAGGCTCGAAATCTATGCGCTGGCCCTGCCGGTGCCGGTGTTCGCGCGGCTCAAGCAGCTCGCCGGTAGCCGCCTGACCTCCAAAGGCGAACTGCTGCTCACTGCGCAGCGCTTTCGCACCCAGGAAGCCAACCGCAGCGACGCGCGGGCAAGGCTGAGCGAGCTGATCGCGGAAGCCTTCAACCTCCCCGAAAAGCGCGCCCGCACCCGGCTCAACCGGATCAACAAGGGCGAGCGGCTGGAAGGCAAGAAAAAGCGCGGCGCGGTCAAGGCCGGGCGGGGCAAGGTGCAATTCGATTAAGTTGCGCTGGCGCTCATCACCTGACGGCCGTCGCCAGCGAAGGCGCCAAGCTCAAAGCCGCCTTCGCCAGGGCGCATGACAAGGTGCAGTTCCTCTCCGCAGATCGCCGGAGTCAGTCCCCGGAAAGCGAAGCTCGCCAAGGCATTGTCACCCAACTCGCGCTGCGCCAGATCGAGCAGCAGGGTCGCGGTCAGCGGGCCGTGGACCACCAGCCCGCGGTAGTTCTCTTCGCCGATCGCATAGGGCGCATCGTAGTGAATCCGGTGGCTGTTGAAGGTCAGCGCCGAGTAGCGAAACAGCAGCGGTTCGGACGGGACCAGCGCCCGGTGCGCGGTCCAGGCGACAGGGTCGAACCGCCCCTCGCCCAGCGGCGGCGGCGCGGGCGGAGCGCCGGGTTCTGCCGGGGCGCGGAAGACCAGCGACTGGACCTCGCGCACCGCCAGGCCGCCTTCGCCCGAGGTTTCATGCGCCACCTCGACGAACACCAGCTGGCCCGAGCCGCCGGTCTTTTCGGTCACCGAGAGCACCCGCGAGATGCGGCTGGCCGCTTCACCGGGGCGCAGCGGGGCGCGGAATTCCAGCTTGCTCGAAGCCCACATCCTGCGCGGCAGCGGCACCGGCGGGAGGAAGCTGGCAGGGCTGTCATCGCGCAACGGGTGGCCATCCGGGCCCAGCCGGGCAGTCGCCGCATCGGGCGCACACAGGCACCAGTGCAGCCCTTGCGGAACCGTGCCGTCGCCCGGCGCGGCGCGGTCGAGTGTCGCCAGCCAGCGCGCGAACAGGCCCGGATCGACCCGGTCGCTGCGGCGTTCCTCGCGCCCGATCCAGGCTTGCCAGGCGCCCATCAGTTGCGTCCTTCCAGCAGGCCCCGCGCGATCACCTGGGCCTGGATTTCCGCCGCGCCTTCGAAGATGTTGAGGATCCGCGCGTCGCACAGCACCCGGCTGATCTCGTATTCGAGCGCATAGCCATTGCCGCCGTGGATCTGCAAAGCGGCATCGGCGTTCGACCAGGCGGTGCGGGCGGCGAGCAGCTTGGCCATGCCGGCCTCGATATCGCAGCGTTTCCCTGAATCCTTGGCCCGGGCGGCGGCATAGCTGAGTTCGCGCGACATCAGCCAGTCGACCAGGCTCATCGCCAGCTTGTCCGCAACCCGCGGGAAATGGACGATCGCCTTGCCGAACTGCTTGCGGTTCAGGGCATAGTCCAGCCCCAGCTCAAGCGCGCGCCGCGCCACCCCCACCGCGCGCGCGGCAGTCTGGATCCGGGCGCCTTCGAAGGTCCGCATCAGCTGCTTGAAGCCCTGCCCTTCCTGTCCGCCAAGCAGCGCATCGCCGGGAGCCAGCATCCCGTCGAACGACAACGCATATTCGCGCATCCCGCGGTAGCCGAGCACTTCGATCTCGCTGCCCGCCATGCCCGCGGCCGGGAACGGATCGGCTTCGGTGCCGCGTGGTTTGGGGACCAGCAGCATCGACAGCCCGGCATAGCCCTTGGCGTCGGGCAGGGTCCGGGCCAGCAGCGTCATCATGTCGGAGCGGGCGGCGTGAGTGATCCAGGTCTTGGCCCCGTCGATCCGCCAAGCGTCTCCTTCGCGCCGCGCCCTAGTCTGGAGCGAACCAAGGTCCGAGCCGGTATCGGGTTCGGTGAACACTGCGGTCGGCAGCACTTCGCCGCTGGCGATCCGGGGGAGCCACGCCGCCTTCTGCTCTTCGGTCCCGCCCATCGCGATCAGCTCGCCGGCGATCTCGCTGCGGGTGCCGAGCGAACCCGCGCCGATCCAGCCGCGCGAGAGTTCCTCGGTGACCAGGCACATCACCAGCTTGCCCAGGCCCAGCCCGCCATATTCCTCAGGGATACAGACCCCGAACGTGCCCAGTTCAGCCATCGCCGCAACGGTGGAATCGGGGATCAGCGCGTTGGCGAGGTGCCACTGATGGGCGTGGGGCAGGATCTCGGCAGCGGTGAATTTGCGGAACTGGTCGCGGATCGCATCGAGCTCGGCGTCGTGCAGCGTCTCGCTCGGCCAGTGCCCGGCGGCGAGCGCAGCGCTTAGCTCGGCGCGGGTTTCGGCGTGGTCGGCATCGATCAGATCACCGCAGGCATGGGACAGATCGCGCGCGGCTTCGCCCAGTCCGAGGTCAGCGGGACGGAACAGCTCGTTCTGGCCCATCGGCAAGCCGCCGGTGAGCTGGGCGACGGTTTCGGCAAAGGCCAGCTTCGCGACCAGCGCATCGACCGGATTGGCCCCGGCGCCCGCTTCGAGCCAGCCGTGCACCGCCTCCAGCGCGGCGACAGAAGTGGCAACCCAGGCAAAACCGTGCGCGGCGCGCTGGTGCGCGTCGATCCGCTGGCCCTCGAGACGTTCGGCCAGCGCCGCCTGGGCGGTGACGCAATAGCCCTGCGCGGCGCCGAGGACATGGCCGAGATCGGTCTTCATCCTAGGCGGCCCGCTCGAACACGGCGGCGATCCCCTGGCCGCCGCCGATGCACATCGTTTCAAGGCCATAGCGGACATCGCGGCGGTGCATCTCGCGCGTCAGGTTGGCGAGGATCCGGCCGCCGGTCGCCCCGATCGGATGGCCGAGCGAAATCCCCGAGCCGTTGACGTTGAGCATATCGTGGCGCGAATCATCGTCCGCCCAGCCCCAGCCCTTGAGGCAGGCAAGGACTTGCGGGGCGAAGGCCTCGTTGAGTTCGATCAGGCCGATGTCGGACCAGCTGAGCCCGTTGCGCGAAAACAGCCGTTCGGTCGCCGGGACCGGGCCATAGCCCATCCGGCTGGGATCGCAGCCCGCCGCTGCCCACGAATGGAACCAGGCGACCGGCTCCAGCCCCAATTCCTCGAGCTTGTCCTCGGCGACCACCAGGCAGGCGGCAGCGGCATCGTTCTGCTGGCTGGCATTGCCGGCGGTGACGACCCCGCCTTCGAGCGGGCGCAGCTTGCCGAGCGTTTCCAGCGAAGCATCGGCGCGGTAACCCTCGTCGTGATCGAACACCAGCGCATCGCCTTTCTTCTGCGGCACCGCGACCGGGACCAGTTCGTCGGCGAACAGGCCGTTCGCCCAGGCCGCCGCAGCACGCTGGTGGCTGCGCGCGGCATAGCCGTCGCAGTCCTCGCGGCTGATCTGGTGGTCGCGCGCGAGGTTCTCGGCAGTCTCGATCATGCCGGAGATCACGCCGTAGCGTTCGATCGGCTGGCTCATCACCCGGCCGCGGGTCAGGCGGTCATGCAGGGTCAGATTGCCGGCCCGCACGCCCTTGCGGATATCGGTGGTGTAGTGCTCGACATTGGACATCGATTCGCAGCCGCCGGCGACGACTACGTCGGAAACCCCGGTCTGGACCATCATCGCCGCGTTGACCACGGCTTGCAGGCCGGAACCGCAGCGGCGGTCAAGCTGGTAGCCCGGGACTTGTTCGGGCAGCCCCGCGAGCAGCCATGACCAGTGGGCGATGCACGGCGCTTCGCCATTGCCATAGCCCTGCGCGAAAACCACTTCGTCGACCCGGGCGGGATCGATCTTGGTGCGCTCCATCAGGGCTGTGAGGACGGTCGCGCCAAGCTGTCCGGCGGTCAGCGAGGACAGCGCCCCGCCAAACTTGCCGACAGGTGTGCGGATGGGCGAGACAATGGCAGCGCGTCGCAGGGTCATTTCGGGTCCTTGTCACTGGCGGCAACCACGCCGCGATCGATCAGCGCGGCGATCGCGCCGGAGGAAAGTCCTAGGCGCTCGGCCAGCACTTCCTCGCTGTGCTCGCCAAGATAGGGCGCGGGCTGCGGATCGCCGGCCTCGCGACCGGGAATGTTGGCAAAGCTGCGCGGAGCGGGATAGGCAAACCCGCTGGGGTTGGCGGGCGAGGGACCGAACAACGGGTTGTCGGCTACCAGCTGCGGATCGTTGGCCGCCTCGAACATGGTCCGGTAGCGTTCAAACGTCGCGCCGGCCTTGGTCAGGCGCGCGGCGAGATCGCCATAGTCGAACCGGCTGGCGGCTTGCTGGAACAAGTCGAACAGCGCGTGGCGGTGGACAAAGCGCGGGTCGTCACCGCTGGCGAAGCGCACTCCGAGCTGCGTTTCCAGCGCCGCCACTTCGTCCGCCAGGTCGAAGGCCGCAAGCGCCGCCGTCCATTGCTTGGCGGTCAGCACCGCAACCATTAAGCGCTTGCCGTCGCGGCTCAGGAAGTCGCGGCCGAAAGCCCCCCAGATGGCGTTGCCGAGCCGTTCGCGATCCGCGCCGCGGTAAAGCATTTCCGGCATTGCCCCGGCGTTGAACGCGGTGCCGATCGCGACATCGCCCAGGGGCACCCGCAGCTCGCTGCCTTGTCCGCTGGCCTCGCGGTGCCTCAGCCCGGCGAGCAGCGCGAAGGCGCAGTAGGCGCCGGTGATGAAATCCCAGGCCGGCAGGATCTGGTTGACCGGCGGGGCGCTGGCCGGGTCCCAGTCCGCGGGCCCGGTCATCAGCGGATAGCCGCTCGCCGCATTGACCGTGAAGTCCATCGCCTGGCGCCCGTCGTGCCAGCCCAAGATCCGCACCGAAACCAGGTCGGGACGGCCCTCGGCCACGGCGGCGTGGCTGAGGAAGGACTGCGCCGGCAGGTTGGTGATCAGCTGCCCGGTGCGCCGTGTCAGCTCGACCAGCAGCTCGCGCCCCTCGCCGCTTTGCAGGTCGAGCGCGACGCTCTTCTTGGCGCGGTTGAGGTTCTCCCACGACAGCGAGCGGCCCTCAGCTGTCAGCATATAGCGGTCATAGTCGAGCCCGCCCGCCTTGTGATCGACCCGGATCACCTCGGCGCCGAATTGCGCGCAATAGAGCCCGGCGGTGGGCGAGGCGACGAACGAGGACGCTACGATGATCGATAGGCCGGAGAGGAGCTGGTACACCCGGTCTAGCCCTGCGCCGCCGCCCATTCGCGGAGCATGTGCTTGGCGATCTGGAGCTGGAGGATCTGCGTGGTGCCTTCGTAGATCCGGTAGACCCGGGCATCGCGGAAGAACCGCTCGGCCTCGTATTCGGCGAGGTAGCCGGCGCCGCCGTAGATCTGCACCACCCGGTCGACCACCCGGCCGCACATCTCGGTGGCGAAGACCTTGGCCGCGGCGGCTTTCCTCAGCACGTTCTCACCCGCGTCGGCGCGCTCGGCGGCATCGTCGAGCATGCATTCGGCGGCGTAGATCTCGATCTCGCTGTCGGCCAGCATCTGCTGGATCAGCTGAAAATTGGCGATCGGCTCGCCAAACGCTTTGCGCTCGTTGGCATAGCGCAGCGCCGAATCGAGCGCGCGGCGGGCATAACCGGCTGCCGCCGAACCCACCGACAAGCGACCATTGTCGAGGCTCTGCATCGCGGTGACGAAGCCCTTGCCTTCCTCCAGCCCGAGCAGCGCCTCGGCGGGCAGCTCGACATTGTCCATGACAATATCGGCGATGTGGCTGCCGGCCTGGCCCATCTTCTGGTCGCTCTTGCCGACCGACACGCCGGGCGTGGCCATCGGCACCAGGAAGGCCGAGACGTGGGCGTTTTTGGGCAGCGCCTCCTTGCTGGTCCGGGCCATGATCAGCGCGACTTCGGCGAACGGGGCGTTGGTGATGTAGCGCTTGGTCCCGTTCAGCACCCAGCCATTGCCGCTGCGCACCGCGGTGGTCTGCATCGCCGCCGAATCCGAACCCGAGCCCGGCTCGGTCAGCCCGAAGCTGGCGATCGCGCCTGCCGCAAGTTTGGGCAACCATTCAGCCTGCTGCGCCGGCGTCCCGCCTTTCATCAGCGCCGAGCAGACCATGCCGACGTTGATCGAAGTGATCGAGCGGTAGCAGGGCATCGCATAGCTTAGTTCACGGATTGTGCGCGTGTACTGCCTGATATTCATCCCGGCGCCACCGAAGTGCTCGGGCATGGTGAAGCCGAACAGGCCCATGTCGCGCATTTCGGCGAGAATCTCGTCGGGGATCCGGTCGGCCTCGATCACCTCTTTCTCGGCCGGGACCAGTCGTTCGCGGACATAACGGCGCAGCTGCTCGATGAACTGGTCGAAGACGTCGGCGTCCATTCCGGAATTCATTGCGGGCCGCTCCTCAGATCGGGTCATAAGGGAAGACGTGGGCGGTCACTTCGTCGGCCCGCGCGAACGAGGAACTGAACGAAGGGATCAGTTCCTCAGCGATCGTTTCGGGCGTCCAGCCTTCGGTCTTGGTCATCGAACGGACCGGGCGCGGCTTGCCGAACAGGACGATCTCGTTCTTGCGGACCGAGAAGACCTGGTTGTTGACCTCCTTGCTGGCATCGGAAGCGAGATAGACCACCAGCGGCGCGATCTTGTCGGCGCTCATCGCTTTCAGGCGCTCGACCCGCTCCTTCTGGGCGGGGGTTTCGGCCGGGATCGAGGCGGTCATCCGGCTCCAGGCGAACGGCGCGATGCAGTTCGAGCGGACCCCGGCGCGGGCCATGTCGAGCGCGATCGAGTGCGACAGCGCCACCAGCCCGAGCTTGGCGGCGGAATAGTTGGCCTGGCCGACGTTGCCGATCAGCCCGGAGGTGGAGGTGAAGTGGATAAAGCTGCCCGATTGCTGCTCGCGGAAATAGGGGGTGGCGGCCTTGGAGACATTGAAGGCGCCGGTCAGATTGACGTCGATCACCGCGCGCCAATCCTCGTAGCTCATTTTGTGCCAGATCGCGTCGCGCAGGATCCCGGCGTTGTTGACCACCGCGTCGATCCGCCCGAAGCGCTGCACTGCATCCTCGATGATTGAGGTTGCCCCCAAGGGATCGGCGACCGAGGCGAAGTTGGCGTGGGCTCTGCCGCCCGCGGCGATGATGTCATTGGCGGTTTCCTGGGCCGGGCCAGCATCACCGCCCTCACCCCCGCCGCCAACCCCGGGATCGTTGACCACCACCGCGGCGCCGTGCCGCGCGGCCAGCAGCGCGATCTCACGCCCGACCCCGCGGCCCGATCCGGTAATGGCAATGACCTTGCCTTCAAGCATGCCCATCGCGCCGTTGTCCTCGCTTAATCGATCGATTAAGCAGCCCTTACGAAGCTCGCCGCGAAAATCAACCGGCAGGTTTGACAGGAGCTGGCGCGCTAACTGGTGTTTGCGGCGGCGCGATGGCTTCAGCGGGAAGGCGCTCCGCCTCGAGCATTTCGGCGGCGCGGTCGAGCGCCTCGGCTTCGGCAGGGCTGACCCCGCCGGCCTCGCGGCTGTCGGAACCGCCGCAAGCGGAGAGGACCAGCAACGCGGCCAACAGGATCGGGATACGCATGGCCGCCTGCATAGCCGCAAGCGCGCCAGGGTGAAAGCGGGACGGTCTACTGTGGTACGGCTTCGCTCTCATCAGCGGCTGGGGCAGCGGTTGCGCCATCGGCTGGCGGCGTGGCAACGGCACCTGGCGCAGCGGCGGCGTCGGTTACCGGGGTGGCGACGGCATCGATATCGCCCACGGCTTCTTCAGCCGGCAGTTCGACATTGTCGGCCTGGGCCTCTTCCTTGGCGCTTTCCGAGCTGCCGCAGGCGGCAAGGGCAAAGGCAGCTGCCGAAACGAGCGCAAACGGGGCGAGCTTTTTCATGAGGTATCCTCTAACTATCGACGCGGCCCGCAGCGCGAGCATGGAGGGGCGACCCGCACGGTTCTAATCCCCCCCGGCGCTGCTGCCAACCGTGCGAATGTGGTGCTTTCAACATATCCCCAAATGGGGCAGTTGATAAGATATAAAGATTTCTTTATATGATACAGCAATGCGGATCGAACCGACCCTTCGCGCGCTGGCCGACCCGACCCGGCTCAGGATCATGCGCCTGCTCGCGGCGATGGAGCTGGCCGTGGGAGAACTCGCCCAGGTGCTGGGGCAGAGCCAGCCGCGGGTCTCGCGCCACATCCGCATCCTGTGCGATGCCGGCCTCGCCGAACGCCGCAAGGAAGGCAGCTGGGTGTTCCTGCGCAGCGCGATCGGCGAGGGCCGGGCGCCGCCGCTGGGCGCCGCCGCCGCCGCGTGCCTGACCGTGGCCGAGCGCGACGATGCCCAGTTCGCCGCCCGCTGCGCCGAAGACCGCCGCCATCTGGCCGCGATCCGCGCCGCGCGCGAGGCCAGCGCCGCTGCCTATTTCGCCCGCCACGCCGCCGAATGGGATACCTTGCGCGGCCTCCACAGCCCCGACGGCCCGGTTGAGGAGGCATTGTCCGGAGCGCTGGGCGGGAAATCGCTGGGTGCGCTGCTCGACGTCGGCACCGGCACCGGCCGCATTGCCGAACTGTTCGCGCCGCGCGCCCGCCAGGTCACTGCGCTCGACATGAGCCCGGAAATGCTGCGGATCGCCCGGACCCGGCTGCAACACCTGCCCGCCGATCAGATCAGCCTGGTCCAGGGTGATTTTTCAGCGCTGCCCTTTGCCGAAGCCGCGTTCGACACGGTGCTGTTCCACCAGGTTCTCCATTATGCCCAAGACCCGGGCGCGGTGCTGGCCGAAGCGGCGCGCGTCACATGCCCCGGCGGCCGCATCGCGGTGGTCGATTTCGCTGCGCACGACCGCGAAGAGCTGCGCGTCAGCCACGCCCATGCCCGGCTGGGCTTTTCCGACGAGCAGATGCTGGCCTTCCTCTCCGAAGCGGGCTTCGCCGCCGCCCCGCCGCTGGCGCTGCCAGGCAAGCCGCTGACCGTGAAAATCTGGACCGGGCGCCGCGAACCGCTTGGAGCCACCAGTTCGCGCAACGCCGCGCGGGGAGCAACAGCATGAACGCGACATCGATCCTGCGCGGTGTCGAAGACCGGCCGCTGTTTGCGATGATCCCGGGTGACTTCAACGTCTCGTTCGAATTCTTCCCGCCGAAGACCGAGAAGATGGAAGAAGCGCTGTGGGAAGCGGTGCTCGAACTGGCGCCGCTGCGGCCAAAGTTCGTCTCGGTCACCTACGGCGCGGGCGGCTCGACCCGCGAACGCACCCACGCCACGGTTGCGCGGGTTCTGGCCGAAACCGACCTTGTTCCGGCCGCGCATCTCACCTGCGTCGCCGCCAGCAAGGCAGAGATTGCCGAGGTGGCCGAGTGCTACTGGGAAGCCGGCGTGCGCCACATCGTCGCGCTGCGCGGCGATCCTCCGCCCGAGACTGGCGGACGATTCGTGCCCCATCCGCAGGGCTATGCCAGCGCCGCAGAGCTGGTCGCGGGGCTGAGAGCGCTCCGCGATTTCGACATATCGGTCGCCGCCTATCCCGAAGTGCACCCCGATGCGACGAGCGCCGAGGCCGATCTCGACAACCTCAAGCGCAAGCTGGATGCCGGAGCGAGCCGTGCGATCACCCAGTTCTTCTATTCGACCGAAGCCTATTTCCGCTTTCTCGACCGTGCGCTGGCGGCCGGGATCAGCACCCCGATCCTGCCGGGCATCATGCCGGTGACCAATTTCGCCGCGATCCGGCGGATGTCGGGTAACACCGAGATTCCCGGCTGGATGGAGCGCATCTTCGAGGGGCTCGACGGTCTGCCCGTGCCGCGCTCGATGATCTCCGCCGCGGTTGCCACCGACCTGTGCCGCCGACTCTATCAAGGCGGGATCCGCGATTTCCACTTCTACACGCTCAACCGTGCCGACCAGACCTATGCGATTTGCCACCTGTTAGGATTGCGAGCCCAGCCATGACCCCGCGCGAAACCCTGCTGGCCGAAGCGGCCAAGGCGATCCTGATCAAGGACGGGCCCTATGGCACCGCGATCCAGAACGCCAAGCTAAGCGAGGCCGACTATCGCGGTGACACCGGGCTGGAGCGCGACCAGAAGGGCAACAACGATCTGGTCAATCTGACCCGCCCCGCGCTGATCCGCGCGATCTGCTATGGCTATATCGGCGCCGGGGCGCGGCTGCTGGCGACCAACAGCTTCAACGCCAACCGGATCAGCCAGGCCGATTACGGAGCGGAAGCGCTGGTGCAAGAGATCAACGTCGCGGCGGCGCGGGTAATCAGGGAAGCCGTCGACGCCGCCAGCGCCGCCGATGGCCTGCCGCGCTGGGTGGCAGGCGCGGTGGGGCCGACCAACAAGACCCTCTCGCTCTCCCCTGATGTCAACGATCCCGGCTTTCGCGAGGTCGATTTCGATCATGTCAAGGATGTCTACCGCGAGCAGGCCGCAGCGCTGGTCGCAGGCGGGGCCGACTTCATCTTGATCGAGACGGTGTTCGACACCCTCAACTGCAAGGCCGGGATTCTGGCGGTGCGCGAGCTCGAGCGCGAGCTGGGCCGCGAAGTGCCCTTGATGCTGTCAATGACGCTGACCGACCTTTCGGGCCGCAACCTTTCGGGCCACACGGTCGAGGCGTTTTGGCAAACCGTGCGTCATGCCCGCCCTGTTACCATCGGCCTCAATTGCAGCTTCGGCGCGGCGCAGCTGCGCCCGCATGTCCGGCTGCTCAGCGGGATCGCCGATTGCCTGCTGATGGCCTACCCCAACGCCGGACTGCCCAACGAGCTGGGCGCCTATGACGAACTCCCCGAAACCTCCGCCGCGCTGGTGCGCGAATGGGCCGAGGCGGGGCAGGTCAACCTGCTGGGCGGATGCTGCGGCAATACGCCCGAGCACATCGCGGCGATGGCCCGCGCGGTTGAGGGCCTCAAGCCGCGGGCGATCCCCGAGCCGCCAAAAGTGACCTGCCTCGCGGGTCTCGAACCCTTCATCATGGCGGCCTGAAGCGCATGACCCAGCAGATCGCCTCGTTCGTGAACATCGGCGAGCGCACCAATGTAACCGGCAGCGCCGCGTTCAAGAAACTGATCCTGGCTGGCGACTACACCCGCGCAGTCGAGGTTGCGCGCCAGCAGGTCGAGAACGGCGCGCAGGTGATCGATGTCAACATGGACGAGGGTCTGCTCGACGCGGTCGAAGCGATGACCACTTTCCTCAAGCTGATCGGCGCCGAGCCTGACATCGCCCGGGTGCCGGTGATGATCGACAGCTCGAAATGGGAAGTGATCGAGGCCGGGCTGAAATGCGTCTCGGGCAAGCCGGTGGTCAACTCGATCAGCATGAAGGAAGGCGAGGATCAATTCCTGGGCCACGCCCGCAAGTGCCTGGACTATGGCGCTGCGGTAGTGGTCATGGCGTTCGACGAGAAGGGCCAGGCCGACACCAAATAGCGCAAGGTCGAGATCTGCGCGCGTGCCTACAAGCTGCTGACCGGGATCGGCTTTCCCGCCGAGGACATCATCTTCGATCCCAACATCTTTGCCGTCGCGACCGGGATGGAAGAGCACGACCGTTATGCGCTCGACTTCATCGAGGCGGTGGCCGAGATCAAGGCGCGCTGCCCTGGCGTCCACACCTCGGGCGGGCTGTCCAATCTCTCGTTCAGCTTCCGCGGCAATGAACCGGTGCGCCGGGCGATGCATTCGGTGTTCCTCTACCATGCGATCCGCGCCGGGCTCGACATGGCGATCGTCAACGCCGGGCAGATCGACATCTATGACCAGATCGACCCGGCGCTGCGCGATGCCTGCGAGGACGTGATCCTGGCCCGCAGAACCGATGCCACCGAACGCCTGATCACCATGGCGGAGAGCTTCCGCGGCACGGACCTCAAGGCCGAGAAGGAAGCCGAGGAATGGCGCGGCTGGGACGTTGTCCGCCGGCTTGAACACGCCCTCGTCAAGGGCATCGACGCCTTCGTGGTCGAGGACACCGAAGAAGCGCGGCAGATGCACGCCCGCCCGATCGAGGTGATTGAGGGCCCCTTGATGGCGGGGATGAACACTGTTGGCGACCTGTTCGGGGCGGGCAAGATGTTCCTGCCGCAAGTGGTCAAGAGCGCGCGGGTGATGAAAAAGGCGGTCGCCCACCTGATCCCGTTTATCGAGGCTTCGAAGGAACCCGGTGCGCGGCCCAAGGGCAAGATCGTGATGGCGACGGTCAAGGGCGACGTCCACGACATCGGCAAGAACATCGTCGGGGTGGTGCTGCAGTGCAATGGCTACGAAGTGATCGACCTTGGGGTGATGGTGCCGTGGACCCGGATCCTCGAGACCGCGGTGGCCGAGGATGCCGACATGATCGGGCTCTCAGGCCTGATCACGCCGTCACTGGACGAAATGGTCACGGTCGCCGAGGAAATGAGCCGCGCCGGCTTTACCATGCCGCTGCTGATCGGTGGGGCGACCACCAGCAAGGTTCACACCGCGCTGCGGATCGACCCGGCCTATGACGGCCCGGTGATTCACGTGCTCGACGCCAGCCGCGCGGTCGGGGTGGCCAGCCAGCTGCTCTCCGACACCCAGTGCGAGCCGCTGGTGGCGGCGACCGCGGCCGAATACCAGCACATCCGCGATGTCCGCTCGGGCAAGGATGCCTCGGTGCTGCTCAGCCTGGCCGACGCCCGCGCCAACGGCTTCAAGGCCGACATGAGCGACAAGCCGCCGCCGCCCGAACGGCCCGGCTTGCATGTGTTTGCCGAATGGGACCTTGCCGATCTGGTTCAATGCTTCGACTGGACCCCGTTCTTCCGCGCCTGGGAACTGGCCGGAACCTACCCGGCGGTGCTGTCAGACGAAGTGGTTGGCGAAAGCGCCCGCGCGCTCCACGCCGATGCGCTGGCGATGCTCGACCAGATCGTCGCCGAGAAGTGGCTGACCGCCAGGGGCGTCGCCGGCTTCTGGCCTTGCGCGCGCGAAGACGATGACGTGGCGATCTACCTTACCGAGCAGGAACGCCAGATCCGCATGCCGTTCCTGCGCCAGCAGATCCGCAAGAGCCGCGACCGTGCCAACTTCTGCCTGGCCGATTTCATCGACCCCGATGGCGACTGGATCGGCGGCTTCGCGGTCGGCATCCACGGGATCGAACCGCACCTCGCACGCTTCCGCGCGGACCATGACGACTATTCGGATATCCTCCTCAAAGCGCTCGCCGACCGCTTCGCCGAAGCTTTTGCCGAACGCCTCCACCAGCATGTCCGCACCACGCTGTGGGGCTATGCCCCCGGCGAACAGCTGACCAACGAAGCCCTGGTGCGCGAGGAATACCGCGGCATCCGCCCCGCCCCCGGTTATCCCGCCTGCCCCGATCACAGCCTCAAGCCGATCCTGTTCGAGCTGCTTGGCGCGACCGAAAAGACCGGGATCACGCTTACCGAAAGCCAGGCCATGCTGCCCACCGCGGCGGTCAGCGGGTTCTACTTCGCACATCCGGAAAGCCAGTACTTCGGCGTCGCGCGGATCGGCCGTGACCAGGTGGAAGACTACGCCGCCCGGCGCGGGATCGATCTGGCGGTGGCGGAGCGGTGGCTGCGGCCCAATCTCGATTAGCGCTGGCAATCCTGCCGCGCCCCGCTAACCCTTGGGCCAGACGGGGAGAATCGCGATGGAACAGTTCAGCATCGGGCGGGTGTTTTCGCGCGCTTTCGCCCTGATCCGTGACAGCTTTGCCAGCGTCGGGCTGTTCGTGCTGCTGCTGCTGGTGATTGAAACCGCGTTAAGCCTGGCGCTGCAACCGATGATGCTGGCGAGCATGCAGGCTGCGGTGGCCTCGCCCGAAGCCGCGCCGGGCGGCAATCCGGCCCTGGCGATGTTCCAATCGGCCTGGTACTGGATAGTCGTGCTGACCGGGATCCTGGTTTCGGGCCTGGCCTGGTCGGGCGGAGTCTCCGGACTGCTGCAACAGGCCGACAAGGGCAGCATCACCCTGCCTGAGTGCTTTGAGCGCGGCGTGGCGACGTTTCTGCCCGTGCTGGGGCTGACGATCCTGTGGTGGCTGGGCGTCATGCTCGGCTGGATCGCATTGATCGTGCCCGCCACGATTCTGGTTTCGATGTGGGCAGTCGCGCTTCCCGCCATGCTCAGCGAAGGACTGGGCGTGTTCGCCGCCTTTGGACGCAGCCGCGCGCTGACCCGTGGCCACCGCCTGTCGATCTTCGGCGTGCTGTTCCTGCTGGTCATCGTCTACTACGTGCTGGCGATTGTGATCGCCGGATCGATGCTCGGCGCCGGCGCGCTGTCCGGCATGGCCTCGCTCGAAAACCTCGGCAATATCAGCCCGTGGATGACGCTGATCTCGCTGCCGGTTGCCTGGGTTTCGGGCATGTTGCTGAAGTCGGTGGTGACCTCGCTCTATCTCGAAACCGTGCTGGTCAAGGAAGGCGCGCGCACCAATCGGTTGACCGGCGTGTTTGAGTGATTGCGCCAGCCCGGCTCGGGCGCCCGCTCGCCGCCCTGCTCGCCTTTCTCGCCGCTCCCGCCTTCGCCGCACCCCCGGCTTCAGTCGCAGTCGCTTTCGACCGCCAGGCCATCCGCCCGGTGCTCGCCGAGGGGCTGGCCGACCGCAGTAGCAACCGCGCGGTCACCGCCGACGATCCGGTGCGGATCGCCTCGGTCTCCAAGCTGGTCACCGCGCTGGGGGTGATGCGGATGGTTGACCGGGGCGAGCTCGAGCTTGACCGCGATGTCTCCGACTACCTCGGCTGGAGCCTGCGCAATCCGGCCTTCCCTGACCGGCCAATTACCCTGCGCTTGCTGCTTTCGCACCAGTCGAGCCTGATCGACGGCGAGGATCTTTACATCGTCCCGCTCGGCGTCACCCTGCGCGAACGGCTGGCCGATCTGCGGGTGTGGGACAGTGCCCATGCCCCCGCCAGCGACTGGTTCCACTACAGCAACATCAACTTCCCGGTGGTGGCAAGCGTGATGGAGCGGGCGTCGGGCGAGCGCTTCGATGTGCTGATGCGCCGCCTGGTGCTGAAGCCGCTGAAGCTCGACGCCTGCTTCAACTGGGGCGCCGGGTGCTCGCCAAAGGCGCTGTCACGGGCGGTGGTGCTCTACCGCGTCAGCGGCAAAGTGGCGCGCGACGATCTTAACGGCCGTCCGCCCGCCTGCCCGGTGGTGCCTGCGGCAGACGGCTCGTGCGATCTGACCGGCTACACCCCCGGCTGGAACGGCGCGCTGTTCAGCCCGCATGGGGGCCTGAGGATTTCGATGCGCGGTCTTGCCCGGATCGGGCAGATGCTGGCACGCGGCGGCACGGACTTCCTCTCGCGCAAGGCCGTTGCCGAGCTGACCCAGCCGCGCTGGCGCTTTGACGGCAGCAACGGCGTGGGCGAGTACGGCGAGCCGGACGGGTTCTTCTGCGTCCATGCCCTTGCCGTCCAGCAGATCGGATCGCGCGGGGCCCATTGCCGTGACGACCTGTTCGATGATCGCACCCCCCGGCTCGGCCATGCGGGCGAAGCCTATGGCTTGCGTTCGGGCCTGTGGTGGGACCCGGTCAGCGGCAAGGGGCTGGCCTTCTTCACCAGCGCGGTGGCCGATGATACCCCCCAGGGCCGCAGCGCCTTCACCGCGATCGAAGAAGCCCTTGTGGAGAGAGCCGCGCGCTGACCCTTCCGGAATGCTTCGCCACCAGCTAGGCGGTTGCCGTGATCGCCGCGCCTGACCTTCTCGACCAGCTCCACGCCACCTTCGGCTTCTCCGCCTTCCGCGGGGTGCAGGATCAGGTGGTGGGCCGGGTGCTGGCCGGACAATCGACCCTGGCGGTGATGCCCACCGGCGCGGGCAAGTCGCTTACCTTTCAGCTCCCCGCAGTGGTCCAGCAGGGGACCTGCGTGGTGATAAGCCCGCTGATCGCGCTGATGCACGATCAGCTGCGCAGCGCCCAGGCCAACGGCATCCGCGCCGCCAGCCTGACCAGCGCCGATGGCGAGGAATCCCGCGAGGCGACGATCGACGCTTTCCGCAGCGGCGAGCTCGACCTGCTCTATGTCGCGCCGGAGCGCGCCAGCCAGCCGCATTTCCGTGAGTTGCTCTCGAAAGCGCAGATCTGCCTGTTCGCGATCGACGAGGCGCACTGCGTGTCCGAATGGGGCCACGATTTCCGCCCGGACTACCGCCTGCTGCGCCCGCTGCTGGACTCCTTTGGGCAGGTGCCGCGGCTGGCGCTGACCGCCACCGCCGATGCCCGCACCCGCGCCGACATTCTCGGCCAGCTCGGGATCCCGGAGGACGGCCTGATCATCGCCGGGTTCGACCGGCCCAACATCCGCTACGCGATCCGCCACCGCGACAACCCGGTGCGCCAGCTGGTGACGCTGATGGCCGAACAGCCCGGGCCGGGGATCGTCTATGCTCCAACCCGCAAGAAGACCGAGGACATCGCCGAGAAGCTCAGTGCGGCGACCGGCCGCACCGTGCTGCCCTATCACGCCGGGCTGCCGCCGGAGGTGCGCGCCGCCAATCAGGCGGCATTCGTCGCCAGCGAGGACATGGTGATCGTCGCCACGGTTGCCTTCGGGATGGGGATCGACAAGCCCGACGTGCGCTTTGTGGCCCATGCCGGGGTGCCCAAGTCGATCGAGGCCTATTACCAGGAAACCGGCCGCGCCGGGCGCGACGGCGATGCCGCAGTGGCGCTGCTGCTGTGGGCGGCCGAAGACTTTGCCCGCGCCCGCCACCGCCTGAACGAAGTCGAGGAGCACCGCCGCGAGGGCGAGCGGGCGCGGCTTGAGGCCCTGGCCCGGCTGGTCGAGACCGCCGGCTGCCGCCGGGCGCTGCTGCTCCGCCATTTCGGCGAGGACCCTCCGCAAAGCTGCGGCAATTGCGACAACTGCCTCGAGGCACCGGGCGTGGTCGATGCAACCCAGGCGGCGCAAAAGCTGCTCTCGGCGGTCTACCGCACCGGGCAGAGCTTCGGTTTCGGCCATATCGAGAAGGTGCTGACCGGCGCCAGCGACGAGCGGGTGATCAGCCGCGGGCATGACCAGCTCTCGGTATTCGGGATCATCGCGGCGGAGGAAGCCTACCTGCTCCGCCCCCTGGCGCGCGCGCTGCAGGCGCGCGGCAGCCTGGTCCCGACCGAGCACGGCGGGCTGGCACTGGGCGGTGATGCCCGCGCGATCCTGAAGGGCGAGGCAGCAGTGCTGATCGCGCTGGCGGCCAAGCCCGAGCGTAGCCGCAAGGCCCGCCGCGAGCGTTCGGGCGCGGTCAACCCGCTGGGCGATCCGCTGTTCGAGGCGCTGCGCGCGCTGCGCCGCGATCTTGCCGCCGAAGCAGGCCTGCCGCCCTATGTGATCTTCCACGATTCGACCCTGCGCGAGATGGCCGCGGTCCGCCCCGCCACTCTCGCCGCGCTGGGCGAGATCGGCGGGGTGGGTGCGCGCAAGCTGGAGGCTTACGGGGATGCGTTCATCCGGGTTATTCAGAGTCATTGATGGGTGCGCTATTCGCATCCGCGAACAGCTTGCAACACCGGCCCGTTCCCCCTCCCGGCCACCCATTGGGTAACCTATAGTTGGGTGGCCGGGAGGGGGAGCGGGCCGGTGTTGCTTCCAGCCGTCAGGCTGGAGGAAGATGCGGCGCGGCATCCTCGCCGTGGCGGGTCTTCCACAGCGAGTAGAGCACCCCGCCAGCAATCAATGCCGAGGTCACCCCCAGGCTCAGCGCCGGCGGGAACTTTTCACCGCCGAGCACGAAGTCGGCGACGAAGATCTTGGTGCCGATAAACACCAGCACCGCAGCCAGCGCATACTTGAGGTAATAGAAGCGGTGGACCATCGCCGCGAGCGCGAAGTAGAGCGCGCGCAGGCCAAGGATCGCCATGATGTTGCTGGTGTAGACGATGAAGGTGTCGGTGGTGATCGCGAAGATCGCCGGCACCGAATCGACCGCGAAGACCAGATCAGCCAGGTTGATGACGACCAGCGCCAGGAACAGCGGGGTCGCCGCCCGGACCATCTTGCCGGTCTTCTCGTCGGGCACCTTCACGAAGAAGTGCTGGTCGTGGAGCTCCTTGGTCACCCGCATGTGGCCAGAAATCCACTTCACCACCGGGTTCTTGGCAATATCCGGGGCGTGATCACCGGCGAAGAACATCTTGATCCCGGTGAACACCAGGAACGCGGCGAAGATATAGAGCACCCAATAGGCCTGCTCGACCAATGCCGCGCCTGCTGCGATCATTATCCCGCGCAGCACGATCACCGCCAGGATTCCCCACAGCAGGTCGCGGTACTGGTACTTGGTCGGGATCGCGAAGTAGCTGAAATTCAGGCTGATCACGAAGACATTGTCGATCGACA
>JANOGS010000219.1:0-6181 GCA_031414115.1 Novosphingobium sp.
GGCAAGGGCCGCAAATGGGCATTGAGCGCTGCCATCAGCCGGAACGGGGTGATCTGCTTGGCAATGTCGACATGAACCCGCATCGCCAGCGCATGGACCCCGGCATCGGTCCGCCCGGCGGCGTGGAGCGTTGCGCTCTCACCAGTGACGGCATGAACCGCGACTTCAACGGCAGCCTGCACCGATGGCCCATGCGCCTGGCGCTGGAGGCCAAAGAACGGGGTACCGTCGAACTCGAGGGTGAGGGAAAAGCGGGTCAAGTTAGCAGCGATCCTTCTGGGATCGAAAAGCCCCGCAGCAGTTCATCGGGTTGCATCGCGCTGCGACCGGCGCGTTGCATCAATGTGGGCCGGATTTCACCATGTCCGCATCGAATTGCGTGACCCTTGTCGAGCACAGTCCCAGCCGTGCCAATGCGATCGGAGACAACAGGCTTGGCTTGAAGGATACGTATCCGCTCGCCGGCAAACTCGAAATAAGCTCCTGGCGGATTGAAGGCTAGAATCTGCCCGATGACGTCGTCGCTACTCTTCGCGAAATCTAGCTTCATCTCGGCCTTGTCGATCTTTGCGGCATAGGTCACGCCATCGACTGGTTGGGCAATCGGTAGATAGGCGTCGAGATCGCCGAGCACGCGTACAATTGCCCACGCGCCCAATTCACTTAGTTCGGCGGTCAACTCACCAGCAGTTTTCATGTAAGTATCTGTAGCCGCAGCGAAGCGCATCGGCCCGGTATCAAGCCCGGCTTCCATCTGCATGATGGTCACGCCGGTTTCCTTATCCCCGGCCAGGATCGCCCGCTGCACCGGCGCCGCACCGCGCCAGCGCGGGAGCAGCGAGGCGTGGATATTGAGGCAGCCCTGCTTCGGTGCATCGAGCACTGCTTGCGGCAGGATCAGGCCATAGGCGGCGACCACTGCGACATCGGCTTCGAACGCGGCGAACGCAGCTTGTTCTGCAGCGCCTTTCAGCGAAGCCGGATGGCGCACCGCAATGCCCAGCTCTTCCGCCGTACGCTGGACCGGGGTGGCAGTCAGCTCCTTGCCGCGCCGCCCGCCCGGGCGCGGCGGCTGGGTGTAGGCGCAGACCACCTCATGCCCCGCCGCGACCAGCGCGGCCAGCGCCGGGACGGCGAAGTCGGGGGTACCCATGAAGATGATGCGCATGATGGCTTTTCGTTTCCTTGGCTTGCCCCTATCCCCCGCTCGATGGCATCGCAAGAGATCGAAACCCTGACCCAGGCCCTCGCGCGGCTCCCCGGCCTTGGCCCGCGCTCAGCGCGCCGCGCGGTGTTGTGGCTGATCAAGCGCCGCGAGACCGCGCTGGTCCAGCTGCGTGCCGCGCTGGAAGGGGTGTCCGAGCAGCTGGTCGAATGCGCCACCTGCGGCAATGTCGATACCACCAACCCCTGCGCAATCTGCGCCGATCCGCGCCGCGATCCCCGGGCGCTGTGCGTGGTCGAGGACATCGCCGACCTTTGGGCGCTCGACCGCGCGCGGCTGTTTACCGGGCGCTACCACGTGCTCGGCGGGCGACTTTCGGCGCTTGAGGGCGTGCGGCCCGAGGACCTGACCATCGCCCTGCTGATCGAGCGGGTCGCGGCCGGCGGGATCGATGAAGTGGTCCTCGCCATGAACGCGACGCTGGAGGGCCAGACCACCGCGCACTACATCGCCGAGCGGCTTGAGGGCTTTCCGCTGCGGATCACCCAATTGGCGCACGGCCTGCCGGTGGGGGGCGAGCTCGATTACCTCGACGAGGGGACTTTGGCGCAGGCGCTGCGGGCGCGGCGGCCGGTGGGGTAAGAGGGTTCACACGAAGACACGAAGGCACAAAGATGCTGCGACTTGGGCCAAAGGCCCTTATCAGTCGCACGCTTTTCGCCTGGAGCAGCGCCATGATCGACTGCGGCTTCGCCGCCAGCGCGTCTTCTTCGTGCCTTCGTGTCTTCGTGTGAACCAACCAAAACCCAAGGTTGAAGCCCGCGCAAGCTCGCACTATGTGACCCCTCATGGCCATCCGCGAAATCCTCGAAGTCCCCGATCTCCGCCTCAAGCAGATCTCGGCGCCCGTCACCAAGTTCGATGACGAGCTCAAGACCCTCGTCGCCGACATGTTCGAGACGATGTACGAAGCCCCCGGAATCGGCCTCGCCGCGGTCCAGGTCGGGGTGCCGCTGCGGGTGCTGGTGATCGACCTCCAGCCTGAGGATCCCGACGCCGAGCCCGAGGTGTGCACCGCGCACGGCGGCCATCACCACCACCACCAGCCGACGCTCCGCCAACCGCAGGTGTTCGTCAACCCGGAGATCCTCGATCCCTCGGCGGACCACGCGGTCTATTCCGAGGGCTGCCTCTCGGTGCCCGAGATCTACGCCGAGGTCGAACGCCCGGCGCGGATCCGGGCGCGCTGGCAGGATCTGGACGGCAAGGTCCACGAGGAGGACCTTGACGGGCTGATGGCGACTTGCCTGCAGCACGAGATGGACCACCTCGAAGGGATCCTGTTCATCGACCACCTCAGCCGGCTCAAGCGGCAGATGGCGCTCAAGAAACTGGAAAAGCTGCGCAAGGCGGCGTGATTCGTCGGTGCTACGCCGTACTTGCACTCGCCTTGGGCAGCAGCAGGAACGAGACCAGATATAGCACCCCGACGATCACCAGCAGGTTGCCATAGCCGGTGAACAGCGCCGAATACTCCAGGCAGCCGCCGACAATCGTGCCGAGCAGGTTGATCGCGAATGCCGCCTGCGAATCGCCTGAGGCCTGGAACCGCTTGGCAAAGGCCACATTGGCCAGGAAGATCGGGGTAAAGGCGAGCAGCGTCGCGACGCCAAGCCGCGGCCAGAACGGCAGCGGCAACAGCCATTCCGGACGGATCACCCAGGCCAGGGCCAGCGAAACCGCGATCCCCAGGAATAGCACCGGCAGCGGCGGAGTGCGCAGCCGCGCGGTGGTTTCAACTGCGGCCAGGACGATCACCAGAACCCCGGCGAAGACCAGCGCATTGACCAGCCAGGTCGTCCCGAACAGCAGCGCGAAGGTCGCCACGTACTTGGTTTCCAGCAGCAGGAAGGCCGCGCCCATGAAGAACATGTCGGCATAGGGCCGCATCCCGCGCAGCGGCCCGCCGAGCACGCGGACCGCGATCAGCGAGGTCAGCAGAATGCTCAGCAGCGTAATCGCGTAAAGCGGCGGGAAGGATCCGCCTTTGAAGTAAAGGAACGGCGCATTGTCAGTCGATGGGGCGATCACCTTGGCCGGAGACCAGGCGGTCTTGCACTGCTGGTTTGCCGGGTTCAGTCCGGTGCTGATCACGGCCTGCGCGCCGGCGAAGGTATCGACGCAGGGAGCATGGCCGAACGCCGTGCCGACGGTTCCGGCGAGGCGATCGATCAGCCAGGTTTCGCGGTAATAGTTGTACATCGCGAAGGCGCCGTCGGGTTTCAGGTGGCGGCGCACCGATTCCATCGCTTCCTTGGTGAACAGGAACGATTCGAGCCGGATTTGCGAGGCGCCGCTGACCAGCGTGAGCGAATCCGGCAGCGCGAACAGGATCAGGTCGTACTTGCGATCGGTGCCTTCGAGGAACGCCCGGCCATCGTTGACGTGCTTGGTCACCCGCGGATCGGCATAGGGGCGGTCGGTGTTGTAGTCGGTACCGATCTGAAGGATGCGCGGATCGATATCGACCGCATCGACGCGCTTGGCCCCTTGCCGCAAGGCAATCGCCACATCCGAGCCCGAGCCGGCGCCGACGATCAACACATCGTCCAGCCGGTTGTCGGGAAACCGCAGGTACGGCGTCTGGTAGAACTTTTCGCCCTGTTCAACCTTCCACTTCGCCGGGGCCATGACCTGATGCGGCACGCCGTTGACGGTGATCAGCAGGTTGCCGGGGCCGAGGGTCTCATGCGTCTGGGCCTTGACCTTATAATAGGGCGACCAGCTGATGCCCGGGGTCAGGGTCTCGACGGCCAGGGCGATGATCATGGCAATCGCCCAGGCGCCCTGGCGCAGCCGGCGGCTGGGTTCGGTCAGCAGCAGATAGGTGAGCAGTGCGATCATTCCCCAGACCACCGAGGGCGCGTGCAGGAAGCTGAGCACGGTGAAGGCAATGATCCCGCACAGCGATCCGATCAGATCGAAGCGATAGGCTTTCAGCGGCGCCAGCTGGGCAAAGCACCGACCCACCAGTTCGGCCGGCCCGGCGAGGATCGTTGCGACCAGCGCGAACACCACCGGCAGCGCCAGCCACGCCGGCGGCCCCTTCAGCGCCAGTGCGGTGAAGAAGATAACGCTCGATCCCGCCCGCTCGATCGAGACCGGAAAGGCCAGCACCGCAGTGACCAGCGAAGCCAGCAGCGGCAGCGACCAGGGCCAGATCGACCAGCTCTTGCGGCTGATCAGAAAGCCCGCACCGATCCCGAGAAACGAGCCGAGCAGGACAAAATTCGAGAAATAGGAGAGGTGGACGATATTCGCGCCCAGCCAGCGGATCAGCGCCAGTTCGATGAACAGCATCAGGAAGCTGGCCAGCAGCAGCCGCACCACCGGGTTCATGGGGCTGGCGTCGATTGCACTTGCGGTGTTGGTGGTGGGCGGCACGGCAGTGGCGGCGTCGGTCATGCGTCTGGGTCCCCTCAGGAACTGCTTCCTTGCGTCTGCAAGCCGCGCCGCAAACAGCCTGGCGGCGAATATCCCCAGCTTCCTTGAGGCGGCAACGGTTTTTCCCGGCTGTGGGCAGGTTGATCAGCGCTCTTGTGCGCGGTCCCCGGGCGGGCTAGGTTCGCTCTTCGTTCTCACATCTGGATGCCGCGATGGACCTTATGTCCGCCCTCTTGCTGGTTCTCGCCCTGCTGGCCTGCGCCGCGCTCGGCTGGTTCGCGGGATCGCGTCCGGCGGTCGAACTGCGCGCGCGGCTGGCGGAGAATGAGGGCGAGGCCAGGGCGCTTGAGGAGCGCTTTCGCAAGGCTGCGGCGGAGCTGGGCAATGCCGCGATCGAGCTGGCGACGCTGAAGGCCCAGGCCGCCAATTTTGCCGAGCAGAAAGCCGGACTGATGCAGGCCCAGGTCAGCCTCAAGGCCGAGTTCGAGGCGGCGGGGGCGAAGATCCTCGGGCAAGCGCAGGAGGTGCTGCTCGAACGCGCGCAGCAGCGTTTCACCCAGTCGGAAGAGAAGAACGAGGCGCGGATCAAGGCGCTGCTCGAACCCGTCGGCCAACGGCTGGCCAGCTACGAAGCGCAGGTCGGCAAGCTTGAAAAGGAGCGCGTCGATGCCTTCGGCCAGCTCGGCGGGCTGATCCAGTCACTGCGCGAAGGCCAGGAGCAAGTCCGGGCCGAGGCGGCGCGGCTCGGCAATTCGCTGACCAACGCCCCCAAGGCACGCGGCCGTTGGGGCGAGCGGGCGCTGCAGAACGTGCTCGAACAGTGCGGATTGTCCGAGCACACCGATTTCAGTCTCGAACACTCGCTGGACACCGACGAAGGCCGGCTGCGCCCCGACGCAATCGTCCACGTGCCCGGGCAGAAGAAGCTGGTGATCGACGCCAAGGTCTCGCTCAACGCCTATCAGGCGGCGTTCGAATCGAGCGACGATGCCGACCGCAAACGTCACCTCGATCAGCACGCCCGCGCGATGCGCGGCCATGTCCAGGCGCTCGGCGCCAAGAGCTATCAGAGCCAGTTCGACGAGGCGCCGGACTATGTGGTGATGTTCGTGCCGGGCGAACACTTTGTCGCCGCAGCGCTGGAGAACGACCCGGAATTATGGGATTTTGCTTTCCACAACAAGGTTCTGCTGGCTACACCTACCAATCTTGTTGCGATTGCCCGAACCGTGGCGATGGTCTGGAAGCAGGACCAGCTGGCGCGCGAAGCGGTCGAGATCGGTCGCGCCGGGGCGGAGCTTTACGATCGGCTGGCAGTGGCTGCGGATCACCTTAAGGGCATGGGCGCCGGGCTCGACCGGGCTGTGCGAAAATACAATGATTTCGTCGGCAGCTTCGAACGCAACGTGCTCTCGTCTGGCCGCCGCCTTAAGGACAAAGGGATCGAGATCGGCAAGCGCGAGATCGAGGATGTTCCCTTGATTGAAAGTGCCCCGCGCCACGCCGAAGGCGGCGCGCTCGCGCTTGATGAGCTTGGACCTGCCGTGCTTGTCGATGCCGTGGCTCCAGAAG
>JANOGS010000220.1:0-7222 GCA_031414115.1 Novosphingobium sp.
CATCCCTGGAGGCGTGACGGCGAATTGTGTTGATCCAGTATTTCGAAAGGCTTGTGTTATGAGCGATACGCTTACCCTGCCGGCCGAGACGCGCGAACGGGCAGGCAAGGGAGCCTCCCGTGCCCTGCGTCGCGAAGGCCGAGTCCCCGCCGTTGTCTATGGCGGTAAAGAAGAGCCGCTGGCGATCCACGTCGAGGCGAAGGAACTGATCCGCCAGCTGGGCACCGGTCACTTCTTCAACTCGGTGGTTGAGGTCGAAGTGGGTGGCAGCACCTTCCGGACGCTGCCCAAGGACGTTGCCTTTCACCCTGTCTCTGACCGTCCGCTCCACGTCGACTTCCTGCGGCTCTCGGCCGATTCGAAAGTCCACGTCAACGTGCCGGTGCTGTTCATCAACGATGCCGCTTCGCCCGGCCTCAAGCGCGGCGGTGTGCTCAACGTGGTCCGCCACGAGCTTGAGCTGATCTGCGAATCCGACAAGATCCCTGATGACATCGCGATTGACGTCACCGGGCTCGATATCGGCGATTCGATCCACATCAGCTACGTCACCCTGCCCGCAGGCTCGGTTTCGGCGATCACCGACCGCGATTTCACCATCGCCACCATCGTCGCGCCCTCGGGCCTGAAGAGCGAAGAGGGTGACACCACCAAGACCGAGGCCGAGGGCTGAGGTTCGTCGTCCCGGGCTTGACCCGGGACCGCTGGCCGCTAGGTCTTGCCTGGTGGCCAGCGGTCCCCGCTTTCGCGGGGATGACGGAGGTTTGAATGCAACTCTGGGCCGGCCTCGGCAATCCCGGCACGCAATATGCCCTGCACCGTCACAATGTGGGGTTCATGGCGGCGGAGGCGATTGCCGAAGTGCACGGCTTTGGCCCCGAGCAGAAGAGGTTCTCAGGCTGGCTGCGCGAAGGGCGGATCGGCGGGAAGAAGATCCTGCTGCTGAAACCCGCGACTTTCATGAACGAGAGCGGCCGCGCGGTGAGCGAGGCGCTGCGCTTCTACAAGCTGGAGCCCGAAGCACTGACCGTGTTCCACGACGAACTCGACCTTGCTCCCTTCAAGGTCAAGGTCAAGCTGGGCGGCGGCACCGCCGGCCACAACGGCTTGCGCTCGATCGACCAGCACATCGGCCCGGAGTTTCGCCGCGTGCGGATCGGGATCGGCCACCCTGGGCACAAGGACCGGGTCCACGGCTATGTCCTGGGAAATTATGCCAAGCCCGAACTAGACCCGCTCGCCGACCTGCTCGGCGCGGTCGCCGCTGAGGCCGCCTGGCTTGCCAAGGGCGACGATGCGCGGTTCATGAATGACGTGGCGCTGCGCTTGGCCGATCCGGGTTAGAGCGACGCGCCGGACCCGCGCTGGCGCATCACTAAAGCATTGAACGCAACCGTCACCCGTTCGGTTTCGGCGCCGTTAGGCTGCACCCAATGCTTGGCGTTGCTGGGGAACAGCAGCAGCGCTCCGGGCGCGGGTTGTAGGCTGTGGCTGCCCTTGAGCATCGGCGCCTTGATCAAAGGCTGGCCCGCCGGGGCGCAGCGCGAGTCGAGGAATGAAATAGAACCGCCCGGTTGTTCCGACAGATCGCCGGACGCTATCGCCACGTAGTAGGCTCCTGACCAGAAGCTGCCAGGATGATCGTGCGGGACATTGTAGGCGTGCTGGGGATTGACGTTGATCCAGCCATTGATTTGATAGCTGATGGCTTGCAGCCTGACGGGATTGTGCCCGATCTGGAGTGTTGCATCGGCCACGGCATCGCGAATGGCCAGGGCTAGTGCCCGATGACCCGGTTCGGTTCGGGTGAAGAAATCGGATTCGCTGTGCCAACCGCTCCGATTGCTGCGCGCCACGCCCGGATCGTTCAGACGCCGCGTGGCGATTTCTTCCAGCAGCAGGGCATTGATCCGCTCGGCATCGGCGATCCGGTAGGACAGCAGCGGGGTTGGGAACAGCAGGCTGGTTCCCTCATGTACATAGCGCGTCTGGGTCATGTCGGTCTCCGCAACCTCCAGCAGATCGGTCTGATCCTTTTGCCGCGTTTGAATGGAGGCGCAAGGCTGCTAGACTTCTCGCGATCGCCAGGAGACAAACCGTGACCACAGTCAGCCGCCGCAGCCTGCTTGCCGGAACCACAGCGCTGGCCGTAGCTGGCGCGGCGCCTTCGCTGGGCGAAAGCGTCGCCGCGCCGAACCTCAGAGGCAAGAGCGTCCTGATCACCGGCTGCTCGTCAGGTTTCGGCTACATCGGGGCGCTGCACTATGCCCGGCTCGGCGCCAAAGTGATTGCGACGATGCGGAACCTCCCCCGCCCCGAGGCTGAGGAACTGCGCGCCGCCGCCAAGGCGGAAAAGCTCAATATCACCGTGCTGCCGCTCGACGTGCTCTCTGACGAGGACGTCGCCAGCGCGGTGCGTGAGGCCGAACGGCTGTCTGGCGAGGCGCTTGATGTGGTGGTCAACAATGCCGGGATCGGGATCACCGGACCGGTCGAATTCATGGACCTGGCCGCGACCCGCCTCGCCTTCGATACCAATGTCTTTGGGCCGCAGCGGGTGATCCGCGCGGTGTTGCCGGCGATGCGGAAGCGGAAGAACGGGCTGATCGTCAACATCTCCTCGCAACTCGGGCGAGTGGTCGTTCCCGGCGGCGGTCACTACAGCGCCACCAAGTTCGCGCTCGAAGCGCTGAGCGAGCAATTGGCCTATGAGCTTGCTCCGCACGGGGTGGAAGTCTGCGTGATCGAACCGGGCGGCTATCCAACCAAGGTATGGGTCAACCGCAACCGCTACAACGGTGAACTCAAGGCCCGGATCGATCCCGAACGCGCGGCGGGCTATCCGTTGTTCTACGAACAGTTGGGCAAGGAAACCGGCGCGGGGCGCAGCGCCGATCCGCTCGATGTGCCCGCTGCGATCGCCGCGATTGCCGCGATGCCGGCCGGCACCCGTCCGCTGCGCCGCGCGGTCCACCCCGGGCCCAAGCCGCAGGAGGCAATCAACCGGGTCGCGGCCGAAACCCAGCTTTCCTGGCTGGGTAACACACCGTTCGGGCCCTGGATCAAAGCGGTTTTGGATTGAGCCGAATTGCGTCGGAATCCTTAACACTCTGCCGCTCAGCAAGGCGGCGTTAACCATCGAAACCCTGAAATTGCGTCGTTGGCACGGCAATTGCTTCACAAAAGGTTAATTGTTCGCTTCCGGGGGATACCACATGTTTAATGTCATCAAACTTGCACCGCTCGCCGCCTTGGCAATGGCCTTCACTGCCACTCCCGCGCTGGCCGATGTATCACTTTTGACAGCAGCGATGTCGGCACCACCTACACGCTGAACTACGACGGCTTTTCGGACAGCACCACAGTCAGTGGCCTGACCGCACAGACCAGCTTCACGCTGACCGGGATCTCGGGCAACACCTACACTTTCAGCTATGCGGTGGCCAACACCAGCAGCGCGCCGATCACCGGATCGCGCGTGTCGGGCTTTGCCTTTGACACCAACCCGAACATCACCAGCGCCGCTTCGACCGGCTCGTTCGGTTACACCACGATTGGCGGCACCTATCCCAACGGGATCGGCAGTGTCGATGTCTGCTTCAAGGACGCCGCGACCGGCGCCTGCGCTGGCGGCGGCAGCGGCGGGTTGGACCTTGGCGCCAGCGGCGCCGGCACCTTCACGCTGACTTTCGCGCAGCCGGTCAGCGAAGTGACGCTGAGCGACTTCTATGTTCGCTACCAGTCGATCTCGGGCGCGGGCAACATCACCTCTGCGACCGGATCGGGCACTCAGACCAGCTCGACGACAGGCGGCACCGAAGTTCCTGAGCCCGGGATGCTCGGCCTGCTTGGCGGCGCGCTGATCGCCACTGCCCTGCTGCGCCGCCGTCGGCGCCGCGAAGATGGTGCGCTGGTTCCGGCCTTCGCCTGACCCCAAACGCTTTCGTTCAATTCCGGGCGCGCTCCGCTTCAGCGAGGTGCGCCCGAATTGTAACATTCTTCGGCGCCAGCTGCGCGGCGCGGCGCAGCAAGCGCCTGGCCTCGTCCAGATCCTTGCCGGATTTGAACTGCGCCCAGCCTGCGGTGTCGAGCACCGAGGCGTTGTCCGGCGCTTCCTTGATCGAGCGCCGGGCGAAATCCAGCGCGGCATCATGGTTGCCCAGCATGGTCTGGGCATAGGCCATGTTGTTGAGGACCATCACATTGCGCCCGTCAGTCACCGCCAGCACCCGGCTATAAGCCGCGGCCGCTCCGCCCCAGTTGCCGGCGCGCATCGCCGCGTCGCCATCGGCCAGATCGCGCCCCAGCGCCTGGGCGGCAGGCAGCCTGGCGCGGTTCTCGAAATGCCCGACCGAGGGATCCCCGGCTGCTCGTGCGGCCTTTGCCGCAAGCGCCAGTTCGTCGGGCCGCGCCGCCGGGTGGCTGGCCAACGGGCCTAGCACTTCCATCGCCGAAACCGCGTCGCCGCTGGCGAGCTGCGCTTCGCCGAGCATGCGACGAGCATCACGGTTGTTCGGCATCGCCCGGACAATCGGCTGCAATTGGGCGATCGCCAGTTCGGCCTGGCCCATCCGCAGCAACGCCTCGCCATAAAGCTGGCGCAACGGATCGAGCTGACCGAGCGTCGTTTCAACCGGCTGAAGCGCCGCGCGCACCCCGGCCCAATCCTTGCGCGCCGCCGCCGACTTGGCCTTGAGGAACACCACCGCTGGATCGCGCGGGGCGAGCTTGGCCGCCGTCGTCACTGCCTGGTCCATTTCCTTGATCCGGCCGAGATCGCCCAGCACCGCCGCCCGCCCGGTCAGCGCGGCCAGGCTGTTGGGATAGAGCGTGCCGGCGCGCGAATATTTGTCGAGCGAAAGCTTGAGATCGCCATGACGCAGCGCCAGCTGGCCTTCGAGCAGCAGCGTATCGATCCCGTCGGGCGCGGCCTTGGCGGCGCGCGCGGCCAGCTCATCCGCCCCGGAGATGTCTCCGGCCAACAGCCGGTAGCGCGCATAGTCGGCGAATACCCGGGCATTGCCACCTCCGGCCATGGCCTTTTCAAAATGGTCCTGCGCGGCCTTGATGTCGTTTTTCTGCAGCGCCGCCAGGGCCCGCAACCGCTCAGCTTCGGGGCCGGCTGCATCGCCCAGCAGCTTCACGGCCTGTTCGGGCACCTTGCGCAGCAGCGCGGCTTCGGCGGCCAGCTCAGCCAGCTCACCGGTCAGCGGCTTGCCTCCGGCCAGCTTGTCCAGCGTGGTCCCCGCCCCGTCGCCATCACCCAGCGCAACCAGCGTCTTGGCCTGCAGCGCCAGCATCTCACGATTGCCCGGCTCTGTTTCGAGCGCGGCGGCGATATGGATCCGGGCCGTCGCATAGTCGTGAGCGGCAAATTCGGCCTTGGCCTTGGCAAGGCTTTCGGCGGGACTATCCGCACAGGCCGCGAGCGCCAGCAGCCCGGCGAGGACGATGGTTTTCTTCATGGACAGTATCCTTAACGTCGATCCCTGAAAAATTCGTCAAACTGGCCAAACCGCTTGTCCGCCGCTATGGCGCCGCGCTCAGGGCCGGTTTGGAGTAGATCATGGGATTTCGTTGCGGTATTGTCGGCCTGCCCAATGTCGGCAAATCGACGCTGTTCAATGCGCTGACCGAAACTCAGGCGGCGCAGGCGGCGAACTATCCGTTCTGCACGATCGAGCCCAATGTCGGCAATGTCGGGGTCCCCGATCCGCGGCTGGATAAGCTGGCGGCAATCGCCGGGAGCGCCAAGATCATCCCGACCCAGCTCGGCTTCGTTGACATCGCCGGGCTGGTCCGCGGCGCCTCCAAGGGTGAAGGCCTGGGTAACCAGTTCCTCGGCAATATCCGCGAGGTCGATGCGATCGTCCACGTCCTGCGCTGTTTCGAGAATGACGACATCCAGCACGTCGACAACAAGATCGACCCGGTCTCAGACGCTGAAACGGTTGAGACCGAACTGATGCTGTCAGACCTGGAAAGCCTCGAAAAGCGCGTCCCCGCAGCGCAAAAGAAAGCCGCGCAGGGCGACAAGGAGGCCAAGCTGATCGCCGCCGTGCTGGCCCCCGCGCTCGAGCTGCTGCGCGAAGGCAAGCCCGCGCGGCTCGCGAAGCCCGAGGGTGAGGACGAACTTCGCGTGTTCAATCAGGCACAATTGCTAACCGCCAAGCCGGTGCTCTACGTCTGCAATGTCGAGGAAGCGGCCGCGGCCGAGGGCAATGCCTTTTCCGCCAAGGTCTTCGCCAAAGCCAAGTCCGAAGGCGCCAATGCGGTGATCGTTTCGGCCGCGATCGAATCCGAACTGACCGGGATGGCCGACGATGAACGCATGATCTTCCTCGAGGAAATGGGCCTTCACGAGACCGGCCTCGCCCGGGTGATCCGCTCGGGCTATGACCTGCTCCACCTCATCACCTTCTTCACTGTCGGCCCCAAGGAAGCCCGCGCCTGGACCGTCCACCAGGGCGCCAAGGCCCCCGACGCGGCGGGCGAGATCCATTCCGACATGCAACGCGGGTTCATCCGCGCCGAAACCATCGCCTACGACGACTACGTGGCGCTGAACGGCGAGGCTGGCGCCAAGGATGCCGGCAAGCTGCGCCAGGAAGGCAAGGAATACGTCATCCAGGACGGCGACGTGCTGTACTTCAAGTTCAACGTGTGAGGCGGGAATGAGCGACGATCTGATCTACTTCGAAGACCTTGAAATCGGCACCAAGGCCAGCTTCGGCCGCTATGAAGTGACCCGCGAGGAAGTCCTGGAATTTGCCCGCAAGTACGATCCGCAGCCGTTCCACCTCTCCGACGAGGCCGCCGCGCAAACCCATTTCGGGCGGATTTCAGCGAGCGGTTGGCACACCTGCGCGATGACCATGGCGATGCTGGTCGCCAATCTCACCCGCAACCGCCAGGCCGGGCTCGGCTCACCCGGGCAGGACGAACTGCGCTGGCACAAGCCGGTCTATCCCGGCGATGTGCTGCGGGTGGAGACCGAACTGCTTGAGAAAACCCGCAGCCGCTCGCGCCCTGAGATGGGCAGCATGAAGTCGAAAATCCGGGTCTATAACCAGGACGACCAACTGGTGATGAGCATGACCGGGATCGGGCTGATCCGGGTGCGGGGGGATTGATCGCGCAAGATCCTCTCCATTTTCGCGTAGCGCAAATGGGGAAGTGGCAGATGCCGCAGGCAGCTGACAGAGGGGTACTACTCTGGAAT
>JANOGS010000221.1:0-9095 GCA_031414115.1 Novosphingobium sp.
CGGCCGGCGAGGCCGCCAGCACCGGCGGGGAATCGAAAATCACGAAGCGGTTGGGCGCACCTTCGGTGAGCCGGTCGAGCACCGGACGGGTGCGTGAGGTTGATAGGTATTCGCTATCGGTGGACGAGATTTCGCCTGCGGGCAGCACCCACAGCCCCGAAATGTCGGTGCCGACCACGCAGTCGGCAACGTCAAGCTTGGGATCGGTCAGCGCGTCCATCAATCCTGGACCGCCCGGCAGACCGAGCATCGAGAGCACCGATGGCTTGGCGAAATCGGCGTCGATCAGCAGAACTTCGGTTTCTTTTTCGGCGGCAATCGCCAGGGCCAGATTGACTGCGGTGAAGCTCTTCCCCTCGCCAGGATGCGGCGAGCAGATCAGCACGCGCTGGGCCGCCGGACCCATGCCTTGCTGGGCCAGCTGGCTGGCATTGAGCAGCAGCTGGCGCTTGACGATGCGGAATTCCTCGAACAGCGTCGAAACGCTGCCCTCAGGGACGATCAGCCCCTGCTCGCGAAGATATTGGCGGTTGACCGGGTGGGCCTCGCTCTTGAAACTGACCGGCCTGATGATGGGCGCGGGGACTTTGCGGGGCTCAGCCGGACCGCCGATCACTTCGCCCACGATCACTTCGCTCGCCGGCTTTTCGGGCTGCGGCGCAATCGGAACTTCTTCCGCTGCTGCCGCGGCGCGCTGATAGCGGCGGCGCTGTGCGGCAGGCGGAATCAGATTTTCCGGAATCGGCGGCGAATCAAGCTTGGTCAGGTCAAAATTGCGCACCACCCGTTCGATCAGCGAGGCGGTTTCCTGCTTGGCTGCTTCCTGCTCCGGCACAGGTATCTTGGAATGCTTGGTCATGGCAGGAACCCTCAAGCGACCATGCCGCGCTGGATAAATTCAGCGGCAAGCAGCAGGACGAACAGGCCGCCCAGCGCGCCCGAGGCGGCGCAGAAATACTTCATTCGCTTGACCCGCAGTTCGCGGCTGGCATCGGTCAAGGTCTGGCTGATCGCGCCAAGCACCGGCAGGCCGAGCGACTTCTCAAGTCCGGCAGTGGTCGCAAAGGTCGAGCGCAACTGGCCCAGCGCAAAGGCAGTCGCAACACCGGCACCAAGTCCCATTACCAGCACGCCCATCAGCAGCAGCGGGCGATTGGGCGCGACCGGGCTGCGCGGGGTGGTTGGCGGATCGATCACCTGGAACTTGATCGCGCTGCGCTCGGTCTGAACCTGGCCGCGCAGCCGCAGCTCCTCGCGGTCGCCGAGCAGCTTGTCATACTGTTGCTTGAGCACGTCGTAGTCACGGTTGATCCTCGCCTGCTCGGCGGCGACCTGCGGATTGGAAATCTGCTGCGAAGTCACCGTCGCGATCTCGGTCTGGACCGAGGCGCGCCGCGAATTGAGCGACTGGACATTGGCCTGGCGCTCGGCCCGGATCGAATCAAGCGAAGTGTAGGCCGGATTTGGCGTCCCTCCGCCCAGACTGGGGCTCTCCATCGCTGCAGCTGAACGCAGCGACGAGACCTGGTTCTTGGCGGCAATCACATCGGGATGGTTGTCGGTATAGCCGCGGGCGCGCAGCGAGTTCAGCTCGCCCTGGGCCTGCGCCAGCGCAGCGCGGGCACCACCCGCCGGGCCGCTGCCGGGCAGCGTCTTGGGCGTGCCGGCGAGCTGGCCGTTGATCGCGGCAAGTGCGCTTTGGGCGGCGGCAAGATCGGCGTCGATCCCGCGCAGTTCCGCCCGGCTTGCTTCGAGCCGTTGCAGCACCGAGGCGCCGCCGCCAGCCAGTGCCGGATTGGCGGCCTCGAACATCAAGCGCTTCTGTTCGGCACTTTCCAGCTCTTTCTGACGATCCGCCAATTGCTGGTCCATGAAATCGAGCGACTGGGTCATCTCGCCGCGATTGCCGGCCAGGTTTTCTTCGCGGAAAATGTCGATCAGCTTCTGAACCAGCGCCTGGGCAATCCGTGCATTGGCGGCGTCGGAATTGCTACCGTCGCTGTAAGAGGCTGTGATTTCGAACAGGTTGTCCTGCGCGGCTTCAACCTTGATCCGCCGGGCGAGACCGAGCACGGCCCCTTCCATGTCCCGCGGATTGGTGATTTCCTCGCCGATCGCGGTACCGCGAATCACCTTTTCGAGGTTGATCGCACTGGTCAGCGTCTGGCGGACCCGCTCGATATCGCGCTTTGAACTGGAGGGAACTCCGGTGACATCGGCCAGCACGTCGTCAAGCTGAACGAAGATCCGCGCTTTCGATTCGTAGCTGTTGGGGACCATCGCCACCACCAGCCAGCCAAGCAGGCACACCCCCCAGGCCACGGCAAGCGCCAGCCAGCGGCGGTGCCAGATCGTGTAGAGCGCCGCGCGCAGTTCGTCGTAGATATTGTTCATCAGTGCCCCCGAGCCGCCCTTTCCTCAGAACGTGCTCTCTGGAATGATGATCACATCACCCGGCATCAGCATCACATTGGCCTTGCTGTCGCCCTTGCGCAGCAGGTCGCCCAAACGGACCGCGAACTCGGTTTGCTTGCCGCTGGCCTTGTCAAAGCGGATCAGCCGAGCGCGGTTGCCGGCGGCGTATTCGCTTAGCCCGCCAACCGCGATCATCGCATCGAGCAGGGTCATATTGGCGCGGTAAGGCAGCGAAGCCGGCTTCTCGGTCGCGCCGACGACGCGAACCTGCTGGCTGTAGGTGCCCGAGAACTTGTTGATGATTACCGAGACCAACGGATCCTGGATGAACTGCGAAAGTTGCAAGGTGATATCGTCGGCCAGCATCTTGGGGGTCTTGCCCACGGCCGGCATGTCGGTAATCAGCGGGGTTGTAATCCGCCCGTCGGGCCGAACCTGCACCTTGGAGCCGAGCTCGGGATTGCGCCACACGAAGATCGTCAGCTCGTCAAGCGGGCCGATGATGTAATCCTCGCCTGGCCCTTCCTGCATCGCCACAAACGAAGCTGGGGGCAACTGCGGACTGTTGGAAGAACCGGCGCATCCGCTCACCATCAGGCTCAGCATGGCACTGCCGGCAAGCAGGCGGGACAGGCGGTTGATCGGCATCGAACAAAATCCTTTTCGAGCACCATGTCGCCGCTTGGGTTTGCCAACCCGAAGTTGCGACCCGGCTTGTCGTCTTTCCGCTATCGGGAAAAAGGGTGAATATTATGTTAGCTTTGCCCGTATAATCCGGGATTTGGCCGGTTAATTGCGGCCCAGTGCCATTACGGGACAGGGTGAAAGGGCGTGGTTAACGCAGCAATTCGGCGGCTGGACCGTGGCCAAGGAACTGGGCCGGGCTGGCGCTGGCGCCATAGGCCCCGGCACAGAATACCGCGACCAGATCGCCCACTTCAGCGCGCGGAAAATGGCCCTTCTCGGCGAGGCGATCGAGCGGAGTGCACAGACAGCCAACCACGCTGGCCACTTCGGTCGGCTCGGCGTCGTAACGCGAGGCGATCGCGACCGGGTAGTTGCGGCGCACCACCGTGCCAAAATTGCCGGTGGCGGCGAGCTGATGGTGAAGGCCGCCGTCGACTACCAGGAAGGTCTCGCCGTGACTGACCTTGCGGTCGACAATGCGGGTAAGATAGACCCCTGCCTCACCGACAAGATAGCGTCCCAGTTCAACACAGAATTGTGTTGATTCAAGAACTTTCGGAAGCTTTTGCATGTGCTCTGCCAAAGTGTCGCCAACCTGTTTGAGGTTCAACGACAGGTCGCCAGGGAAATAAGGAATGCCAAAGCCGCCACCAAGATTGCAGTGTGGCAGCGGAGCGCCGCTGGCCTCGGCCAGCTTTGCGGCAAGATCAAGGGTCTTGGCCTGGGTCTGGACGATCGCGTCACCGTCAAGCGCCTGACTGCCGGCAAAGATCTGAAAACCCCGCCATTCCGCGCCTGATGCGATGATCCGCCGGGCCAGATCCGGAACCCGCTCGGCGTCGATCCCGAACGGCTTGGCCCCTCCACCCATCTTCATGCCCGAACCCTTGAGATCGAAATCGGGATTGACCCGGATCGCCAGACGCGGCGCGATTCCCAGCCGGTCACCGATCGTCAGCGCCCGGCTGGCCTCGTTCTCGGATTCGAGATTGAGCGTTACCCCTGCCGCGATCGCCGCTTCAAGCTCGGCATCGCGCTTGCCCGGTCCGGCAAAGCTGATCCGCGAGGGGTCCACCCCGGCATCGATGGCCAATGCCAGTTCGCCCGCAGAGGCAATGTCAAACCCATCGACGAGTTCAGACATAAGTTCAAGAACTGGCCTATAGGAATTTGCTTTTACAGCATAATGTACGGCAACACGGGGGGGCAGCGCATTCAAAACTTCGCCCACCCGGCGGCGGATATGCTGGCTCGAATAAACGAACAGCGGAGTGCTGCCAGCCTCCGCCACCAGTGCGCTCGCGGTCTTGCCGGCGATCGCCAGTTCGCCATCGATCATGGCGTAGCCGCCCGGGATTGGACCTAGCGGCTTCATCCCGCGAGCTCCGCGTAAAGCCCGTTGCGGTCGATCTTGCCATTGGCTGAGATCGGCATCGCCTGGCGCCAGTGGATTTGCTTGGGCATCATGAAATTTGGTAGTTCTTGCATAAGCTTGCGAGGTAGTTCTTCTTCAGAACCCGAACTTTTCGGGGCGACACGCACAATCAGGTGAACCGCCTGACCGAGCCGCGGATCGGGGATGCCCAGCGCCACCGCCTCGGCGACCAGCCCGGTGGCGAGCGCAGCTTCCTCGATCTCCTGCGGGCTGATCCGGTTGCCCGCACTCTTGATCATCGCGTCGCGCCGCCCGGCAAAATAGAGCAGCCCCCCGGCCTCGCGGCGGACCTGGTCACCCGACCACACCGCCGAGCCGCCATATTGCGAAGCAGCAGGCGAGAGCTTGAACCGTTCGGCGGTGCGCACCGGGTCTTGCCAATAGCCCTGCGCTACCAGCGGTCCGCAATGGACCAGTTCGCCCTCCTCGCCGTCAGCGGTGATCTGGCCGTCATCACCAACCACCAGGATCTCGGCGTGAGGGATTGCCTGGCCCATCGAGGTGGGATGGCTGTCGATCAACGCGGGATCGAGATAGGTCGAGCGGAAAGCCTCGGTCAGCCCGTACATCGCGAACAGGCTCGCATCCGGGAACAACCCGCGCAGCTGCCGCACGAGGACGATGGTCAAAGCCCCGCCTGAATTGGTCAGCCGCCGCATTTGCGCAGCGGTTTGCGCTGGCCAGTCGAGCTCGGCCAGTTGCACCCACAGCGGCGGAACTGCGGCCAGCGTGGTGATGCCGTGGCGATCAATCGCCTTCACGACGTCGCGCGGGGTCAGGTAGTCGAGCGGGACCACGCTGGCCCCGGCATACCAACTCGAAAGCAGCTGGTTCTGGCCATAGTCAAACGACAGCGGCAGCACCGCCAGAACGCGATCGTCAGCGGTCAGGCCAAGGTACGTCGCAACGCTCTGCGCCCCCAGCCACAGATTGGCATGGCTCAGCATCACCCCTTTGGGCTTGCCGGTCGAGCCGCTGGTGTAGAGGATCGCGGCGAGTTCGTCCGGATTGGCCACTGACGGATCGAGCGACTGCGAAGTATCATACGTTACAATCACTTCTGTCTCAGACTTGACAATACAGGACAGAGGGCGATCGCCTGTCTCCAGGCTTGCCAGTCGCGAAGCCGTGGCAATCAGCAAGCTGGCTCCGCTATCCGCCAGAATATGCGCGACCTGGGCACGCTTGAGCAGCGGATTGACCGGGACGTGAACCAGCCCAGCCCGCGCTGCTGCCAGCGGAAGCAGGCAAGTCAGCTCACCTTTGGCCGCCCAGCTCGCCACGCGGGCGCCTTTTTCGGGAATCTGCCCCGCCAGCCAGCCCGCCAGCGTTCCGACACGATCCCTTAAGTGCTTGAAGCTAAGCGTCACCTCGCGCAGAACCAGCGCAGGCGCATCGTCCGCCCCGGCGAGAGCCAGGTGGTCGAGCGGGCGGATGGAGCTATCGAATTGGGCAGACACGGGAATTCCGGGGCTAGTGGCGAAGGAAACAGGTGGGTTGATCGCCGTTCACTATCACGAGCGCGTTAACGAAGTGCAAGGCGACCCGCGCCTCGCCGAGCTGCTCGGCGAAAAATCCGCGCGCGCACCGTTTGAGCGCGCCGCGTGGTTCGCGCTGCTGGCAGAACACTGCGCGCTCAAGCCCTTGCTGGCCGTGGCAAGTGACGGTACGGCCCGTGCGGTGCTGCCGTTGAGCCAGGCAGAAGGCCGTCTCGAGGCGCTGGGCAATTGGTATAGCTTCGCGGTGAAGCCCCTGTTGACCATGGATGCGCTGGGGCCGGGTCTGCTGCGCGCAATTGCCCGCGATCTGAAGGCCCGGGCCTGGCGGGTAACGCTTGCCCCTGTCCCCGACGAAGACGGATCGGCGCTGCTGCTCCAGGAGGCATTCCGCAGCGCTGGCTGGCAGGTCTGGCGCAAACAGTGCGACGTCAACCACGTGCTTGACGTGGCCGGGCGCAGCTATGCCGAGTTCCTCGCCGCTCGTCCCGGTCAGCTGCGGACAACGCTCAAGCGCAAGGCCGGCAAGGTCACGGTGCGGCTCCACCGCTCCTTCGATCCCGCCGCCTGGGCCGATTACGAGGAAGTCTATGCCGCCAGCTGGAAGCCCGAAGAAGGTTCGGCGGCTTTTCTGCGCGCATTTGCCGAGCAGGAAGGCGCGGCAGGGCGATTGCGGATCGCCCTGGCCTATGTCGAGAATCGCGTCGTCGCCGCTCAATTCTGGACGGTTGAGGGTGTTACCGCATTTATCCACAAGCTTGCCCACAGCGAGGAGGCCAAGCCACTGTCCCCGGGCACCACCTTGTCGGCTGCCCTGTTCGAGGAAGTGATCGACCGCGACAAGGTCATGCTGGTCGATTTCGGCACGGGTGATGATTCCTACAAGCGCGACTGGATGGAAACCGTCCGCCCGCGCTACCGCCTCGATTGCCTGGATCCTGGCAACCCCCGCGCCTGGCCGCAGATTTCCTTGGCGGCCTTGCGCCACCTTGCCGGGCGCGACTAGAGGCACAGCCATGACCGAACCGAACGACACCGACCGCAAACTGCGCCGCATCCTGGCCGACGTGCTGGGCCTCAAGCCCGGCCAGGCCGAGGCTTTCACCGCCGAAACCGGGCTATTCGGAGATCTGCCCGAGCTCGATTCGATGGCGGTGGCGGGGCTGCTCACCGAAATGGAAGACCGCCTCGATATCGTCATCGACGAGGACGAGGTCGATGGCGAGCTTTTCGCCACCTATGGCAGCCTGCTCGCTTTCGCCGCGATCAAGCGCGGCGAAGCGTGACGCCCACCAGCTATCCCTGCCTACTGCCCGGCGGCGCCGAGGCGAGCGAACTGGCGCTGGCTTTCGATCGCGGCCGGCAACGGCGGGTGCTGATCGCCCCGGCGCTGTTCGACGAGGCCAACCGGATGCGGCGGCTGACGGTCGAAGTGATGCGCCGCCTCGACAAGTCGGGGATCGACAGCTTCCTGCCTGATCTCCCCGGCTGCAACGAGAGCACCCAGGATCTGCCGCTGGTCGAGCCTGAGGACTGGCGCATGGCGCTGGAGGCGGCAGCGCGGCATTTCGGCGCGACTCACCTGCTGGCAATCCGCGGCGGGGCGCTGGTGGTGCCCGCCAAGCTGCCGGGCTGGCGCTATGCTCCGGTCAAGGGCGCCAGCCTGCTCAAGACCATGCTTCGGGCCCGGGTGATCGCGTCGCGCGAGGCCGGGCGCGAGGAAAGCAGCGAGGCGCTGCTCGTACAGGGCTTGCAGATGGGGATCGATCTGGCCGGCTGGTCGCTGTCGGGCGAAATGCTGCGCCAGTTGCAGGATGCCCTGCCGGCAGCGCGCGGCAGCCTGGCCTTGATCGATCACGAAACCATCGGCGGCGGGGCGCTGTGGCTGCGCGCCGAACCGGGCGAGGATCCGGCTCAGGCCGATGCCCTGGCCGCAGTGATCGCGGTCGGGATCGCGGCATGAGCCGGCGCCACTTCACTTTCGAATGCGACGGCGCGCAGCTGGTCGGCACGCTTGATCCGGCCTCAGCTGCGAGCGGCCTGCTGATCGTCACCGGCGGCAACGAACTGCGCTCTGGCCCTTGGGGCAGCCAGGCCGAGCTGGCCGCGCGGATCGCCGCGACCGGCTTTCCGGTGCTGCGCTTTGACCGCCGCGGCGTGGGTGACAGCGCGGGCGAGAATGCCGGTTTCACAGCCTCCGCTGCGGATATCGCCGCCGCCCTGCGGGCCTTCAAGGCGCATGTTCCGACGCTGCGCCGGGTCGTCGCCTATGGCAATTGCGACGCGGCGAGTGCGCTGATGCTGACCGGCGGCCAAGGCTGCGACGCGCTGGTCCTTGCCAATCCCTGGACTTTCGAGCCTGAGCCTGAGCCCGAACTTGCGGCCGAAGCTGAACCTGGGCCCGAACCCACGCCGATGCCGCCCGCGGCCCTGCGCGCGCACTATCTGCGGCGGTTGGCCAGCCCAAGTGCCTTGTGGCGGTTGCTGACCGGCAAGGTTGAACTCGGCAAGCTTGCCGGCAGCCTGGTCGATGCGGTCCAGCCCGGTGCCCCGCCCAGCACTCTCGCGCAACAAATGGCCCAGACGCTGGCCGGGTTTGCCGGGCCGGTGACGATCCTGCTGGCCGGGCGCGACCGCACCGCGCAAGCCTTCCTCACCAATTGGGACCGGACCGACCCGCGGTTGCGGCAATGCCCGGATGCCAGCCACAGCTTCGTTGAACCGCCCGCGCGGATCTGGTTGCTCGGCCAACTGCTTGCAGCACTGCGCGCGGCAGGCTAGCGGATCGCCATGACTCCGCACGGACCGACCTCGAACAGCTTCATCTCGCAGCGCCTGCGCCTCCACTATGTCGACTGGGTCAAGACGGATGTCAATCGGTATTATGCTAATAATGCTTGTGATTCATTTGATCCGTTTTTATTCTTCTCAACTTGGTGCTGGTGTGAAGGGGAGTCGGTGTTTGTGCTAGTGAGAGGTTGTACAGAATCTCTAAGCTGAGACGGCGAATAAACCTTTCTTGTGTTGTGATTTACCGTACACTCGCACTGTAATTAACGCGC
>JANOGS010000222.1:0-4403 GCA_031414115.1 Novosphingobium sp.
GGACGCACGCCGAGCAACAGCACCAGCACGATCCCGATTAGCGCGACGACAGAGCGCACCACCGTGGCAAACCACGGTGCCTCATAGAACGGCGCTTCAACCTCGCTGACCGGCTCGAACGGGCGGATCATCACCTGGATCTGGTCGCCGCGCTGGGCATCGATCCCGGCAGCAGCGCCGACCAGCGCCTTGATCGCCTCAAGATCGGCGGGCTTCGATTTCTTCATCGCCGCCTGGCTGATCGCGACTGCGACCGAAAGCCGCTTGACCTTGCCCGGTGCGGCATTGGCGACCGAAACTTCGCGGCCGAGTTCGTAAGTCCGGGTGGTGCTCGATTCGCCATTGCTCGCGGCGTTGGGAGCGGGCGCCCCGGGAACAACGGTTGCCTGCGGGGGTCCGGCACGGACCTGGCTGGTCGGCGGCGGGGTGTTGGACAGCGCGCCCGGCACGCCGCCAGCCAGCGCAGCGTTGCCCGCCGATTGTGACTGCGCCTGCGATTCGGAGCGGACCACACCGTCCTTGTCATACGATTCGCGCGCGCTGGTCACCTCGTCGAGGTCGAGTTCGATCTGGATTTCGCTGGTGAACATCCCCGCGCCCAGCATCGGGGTGAGCAACTGATCGAGCTGCGCGCGCAGCTTGGCCTCCATCCGGCTCTGCAGTTCGAGCCGGTCCGAATCCGCGCCGCCGGCACTTGCCGAAACCAGCCGCCCGTGCTGATCGATCACCCGCACCGCGTCGGCGTTCATCCCCGGCACCGATCCGGCGACCAGGTTGACCACCGCGGCGACCTGACTTTCGCTGAGCTGCCGCCCCCGCGCCATTCGCACCATCACGCTGGCGGTGGGCGGGGAATTGTCGCGCACGAATACCGATCGGGCGGCTTCGGCGAGATGTACCCGCACCGCCTCGACCCCCTCGATCTCCTGGATCGTCAGCATCAGTTCGCGCTCGCGCGCGCCGCGCAGACGCTCGCCTTCCATGGTCCGGCTGGCGCCCATCGGCAGACTGTCAAGCGATGCATCGCCGCCCGGGGCGGTCACTCCGCCGTCCTCAGCCACCAGCATTCGCGCGCGGTAAAGGTCATCCTCGCCGACGCTGAGCACGCCGGTCTGGTTGTCGATGGTGTAAGCAATCCCCGCGCTGTCGAGGGTGGAAGTCACCGCGGCGCGCTCGGCATCTCCCAGCTCGCTGTAGAGCACACGGCTCGGCGCCGGGGCGAGCGTGGCCCAGGTCAGCGCCACCGCGCCGAGCGCACCGGCGCCGACCAGCCAGGGCAGCGCCCGGCGGGCAGCGGGCTGCGCCGCGAGGCCGCGCAGCCGCTCGAGCGGATTGCCGCCGGATTGGGGAGATAGAGCCAGCTCGCTCATTTACTCAAACTCCCATCCGCATGATGTCCTGGTAGGCCGAGAGCAGCCGGTTCCGAACCTGGAGGGTTGCCTCGAAAGCGATCCCGGCTTCCTGGCGGGCGAGCATCACCTTGGCGATGTCGGTCACTTCGCCGCGCTGGTAGCCAGTGGTCAGCGCCTCGGCGCGGTGCTGGCTGGCGGTGACGGACTCGAGCGCTTGGCCCAGCGCCTTGCCGAAGTCGCCGCTGGCACCTTGCGGTGCTTCGGGCTGGCTGCCGGTGCTGGCGCCGCGGACCTCCTGGAGCAGCTGCGAGCGCTCGAGGATCTGCTGGCGCAGCGCCATGATCTGCTGGATCGAGCCAACCCCGCCGATATTGCCGATTCCGCTCATCGCCGGGCTCCGGCCATGGCCAGGCCTGCCTCACGGAACGAAGCAAGGCGGTAGCGCAGGGTGCGTTCGGAAATTCCCAGCTCGAGGGCTGCGGCCAGGCGGTTGCCGCCGCAAGCATCCAGCGTGGCCATGATCGCGCTGGCTTCAGAGCGCTGGACGATGCTGGATAGATTGCGCGGGGCCGCCTCGGTCACTGTGCCTTCGGGACTGACCAGCCGCGCGGGTTGATCGAAACGGATGTGTTCGGCGCCTATCGCGGCGGCATTGTCAGCCAGCAGCAGCGCCCGGCGGACCACGTTCTCCAGCTCGCGAACATTGCCTGGCCAGCCGTGGAGCTTGAGCTCGGCCAGCGCGGTGTCGCCCAGCCACGGCAGCGGACGGCCCGCCGGGGCGTGGCGCAGCAGCATCGCGAAAGCCAGCGGGGCAATGTCTTCCGCCCGTTCGCGCAAGGGGCGCAGCGTCAGCGGAAAGACGTTGAGGCGGTAGAACAGATCGGCGCGGAACCGGCCCTCGGCAACCTCGGTGGGGAGATCGCGGTTGGCGCAGGCGATCACCCGGACGTCGACCTTGATCGCTTGCGTGGCGCCGATCGGCACCACTTCGCCTTCTTGCAAGGCACGCAGCAGCTTGGCCTGGAGGGCGAGGGGCATCTCGGCAATCTCGTCGAGCAGCAGGGTGCCGCCATCAGCCGCGCGGAAGAAGCCTTCGTTGGCCTCGCTCGCGCCGGTGAAAGCGCCCTTCTTGTGGCCGAATAACAGCGCTTCCAGCATGGTTTCGGGCATCGCCGCGCAGTTGACCGCGATGAACGGCCCGCTTGCTCGCGGGCTGCGGGCGTGGATGAAGCGGCTCAGCACTTCCTTGCCGGTGCCGGTCGGGCCGCCGATCAGCACCGGGATCTCACTGACCGCCAGCCGCGCGGCCAGGGTCAGCACCGACAAGCTCTCAGGGTCCGCGGCGACCGGCATTCTCGGCTGGGCGAGCGCAGCAAGCAAGGCGGCCAGCGGCGCCTCGGCGCTGCCGTCGCGGTAGGTCAGGGTAAAGCGGCCGCGTCCGGGCTCGCGGCGCAGGGCATTGTCCTGCCCGCGCTCCAGGGTTACGCAGGGTCCTGGCCCTATGGCTTGCGGATCGCCGCCCGCGCGGATCAGCGCCGGGGCAGACCCGGCCAGCGAGCGGACGATAACCGCAGCGCGCTCAACCAGCGGCGCATGCCCTTTCGCCGCGCCTTCACCCAGAACCAAACCTGTCATTTGAAACCCCCCGGTTAACCATGCCTTCGGGGAGCGGTGTGTGCGCACAACGGCAAACAGCGCGGTAATTTAAGAGCCAGGAACACTACCTATCCGGTTGGCCAGCGCGCCGCACCGGTCTTTCTCCCCCACCCTTAACTTTGCGCTCTGCCGTCCGCTCTTAGCCCTGGCAGCCGCGCCGGATGGTCCGTCTCGGTCTGCTCTTCGGGACTATCCACGGGAGTTATTCATGACTGTCATCAACACCAATATCGGCGCACTTCGGGCATCCAACGCCTCGAACGCTGCCAGCCGCATGCTGGGAACCGCGATGGAGCGGCTTTCCACCGGCAAGCGCATCAACGGCGCCAAGGACGATGCCGCCGGACTCGCCATTGCCACCAGCATGACCGCACAGATCCGCGGCATGAACCAGTCCGTCCGCAACGCCAATGATGGCATCAGCCTCGCCCAGACCGCCGAAGGCGCGGTTGACGAGGTTGGCAATATGCTGCTGCGGATCCGCGAACTGGCGGTGCAGTCGTCTTCGGGCACCTATCAGGACGCCACCGACCGCGCCTATATGCAGACCGAAGTCGACCAGCTGACCGCGCAAATCGACCAGGTTGTCACCAACACCAAGTTCAACGGCGTCACCCTGTTCGATGCCAGCACCGCGACGGTGACGATCCAGACCGGCGCCAACGCCGCCGACACGGTCGATCTCAACATGGCCGACCTCACCGCCCTGACCGCCAGCGGCGGCGCGGCGGGTTCCTATGACGTTTCGACCGCGACTGCCGCCAACGGCATCCTCGCCACGCTCGACACCGAAATCGAATCGCTCTCCAGCGCGCGTGCGACGCTGGGCGCTGGTCAGAACCGCCTCGAATCGGTGGTCAACAACCTGACCGACAACGTCACCAACCTGTCCGAAGCGCGCAGCCGGATCGAGGACGCGGACTATTCCTCGGAAACCACCGCGCTGGCCAAGGCCCAGATTCTCAGCCAGGCCTCGACCGCAATGATCGCGCAGGCCAACCAGAGCCAGCAGAACGTCCTCTCGCTGCTGCGTTAAGCGCTGCGGCAGACCACATGCCTGTCCCTTCCAGGCACGGCCCGGCGGTCCACACGGGTCGCCGGGCCGGTTTTTTGGGGAGAGTTAGGGCAGCAAGTCGCTGTCATCGAGCAGGACCGCGAAGGCTTGTTGTACTGCCTCCATGTCGCCCTCTTCGTCTTCGGCGACTTCGATGGTCATCATTGCGTGCGCGCGCTCTATGAGCGAGATCGTGTCGTATCCTCGGCCTCGTCCCAAGTGGAGCAAATTACCTATCAGATCGCCAATTGCTTCTCTCGCGGTATCCACACCAGTGGTATCGGCGAAGTCAGATACGGCCGCAAGCGCCCATCCCGCGCGGTCGGCGTTAGTGATGTTTT
>JANOGS010000223.1:0-4122 GCA_031414115.1 Novosphingobium sp.
CCTCGATCAGCTCAAGCCCCTTGTTGAACATGGTGGCGCTGTCGACGCTGATCTTGGCGCCCATGTCCCAGTTGGGATGCTTGACCGCTTGCGCGGGAGTGGCTGCGGCAAGCTGTTCGAGCGTCCAATCGCGGAACGGCCCGCCACTGGCGGTGAGGGTGATGCTGCGGACGTGGTCGTAGGAGTTGCCGGCAAGACACTGGAAGATCGCGTTATGCTCGGAGTCGATGGGAAGCAGCGTCGTCCCGCCCCGCGCCACCGCCGCCATCATCACGTCGCCAGCCGAAACCAGCGCTTCCTTGTTGGCCAGCGCCACGGTGCGGCCTTGTTCGATGGCGGCCATGGTCGGGGCGAGGCCGGCACAGCCGACGATCGCGGCGACGGTGAGATCGGCGGGGCGTGCGGCGGCTTCGGTGAGCGCGGAGGCTCCGCCGGCGGCGGCGATGCCGGTGCCGGCAAGTGCCTCGCGCAGCGCGGGAAGTGCCGCCTCGTCGGCCACCACCGCCAGCTCGGCGCTGAATTCGCGCGCCAGCCGCGCCAGCTCGGCGGCATTGCCGTTGGCGGTAAGCGCTACGACCTTCCACTGGTCTGGCTCACGCCGGATCAGGTCGAGTGTCGAGGCGCCGACCGAACCCGTTGCCCCGAGGATGGAGATGGAGCGGGTCATTGCTGTGCGTAAGGTAAAAAAATGTAGGCCAACATGTTAGGTAGTGCGAACAACCCCAAGCAAAAATTCACTGCGATCAAACCGTCAACACGATCGAATAGTCCGCCATGACCCGGAAGCAGGCGGCCTGAGTCCTTGACTCCTGCACGCCGCTTCATCCAGCTTTCAAAGAAGTCACCAATTTGGGCTACGATAGCGATAATCGATCCAAACAAGAGGAACGCCAGATAGGACATTGGCTGCTTGGCAGTTTGGGACAGGCAGTTGGTAAAGGTGGTAGATGTAAACTCGGGCCAATTGGTCCAGGAATCGACACAAGTTCCGCCGATCAGCAAGAAGCAAAATGTTGCAGCGGCCAGACACCCTCCTATCAAGCCAGACCAGGTCTTTGACGGGCTGATCGAAGGTGCAATTTTCGGCCCTTGAAACCGGCGACCAGCGAAAAAAGCTCCGATATCCGTCGCGACTACCCCGCCTACAACTAGAAGTATGGCTTTAAACGGATCATCTACTAGCCCGCGCGCAATTATGAGAAAAAGAGCGGCGGTACCAACATAAGCGATGCCGCCACAAATCCAGATGCTTTGGCGGATCCCATCAGTCTCGAATCCCCTGACCAGCCCCCACCACTCCCACAGCACACCCAATGCCACGGCAGCAACAAACACCGTCCACACCCAGCCGCCCAGCCACAGCGCCGTCCCGGCCACCGCGACCATGGCCAGCGCCGAGGCGACCCGCATGCCGAGGTCGGATTTTTTGGGCTGGGTATCAGTCACAGGCCAAACCTCCCCCCTGGGGGAGGGGAACCACGCAGTGGTGGAAGGGGGCACACAAGTAAGCACGCGGCAGCGTGCTGGCCGCTTCCGCGGCCAATTTTCGCTCGGCCCCCCTCCGGCTCGCGGTGCGAGCCACCTCCCCCGCTGGGAGAGATTTCTGGTACTGGTTACCGCCCGCCATAGCGCCGCTCCCTCGCTGCAAATTCGTCAAGCGCCGCTTGCAGGTGCGCCGGGGTGAAATCCGGCCACAGCACTTCGGGGAACATCATCTCGGCATAGGCGCTCTGCCAGAGCAGGAAGTTCGACAGCCGGACCTCGCCCGAGGTGCGGATCAGCAGGTCGAGCGGAGGCAGGCCATGGGTGTCGAGCTCGGCCTCGATCGACTCCGGGGTCACCGCCCCCTTGGCCGCCGCCTTGGCCGCGGCGCGGGCAATCTCGTCTTGCGAGCCATAGTTGAGCGCGACCGCCAGCGTCGTGCCGCTGTTGCCCGCGGTCCGCGCCAATGCGTCTTCGAGCAGCACGACAATATCTACCGATAAATCACGGTAATTGCCGATAATTTTTAGCCGGACATTGTTGGCGACGAATTCCTCGATGTCATCGACGATGTAGCGCCGCAGCAGGCCCATCAAGGCCGAGACTTCCTCCTCCGGGCGGCGCCAGTTCTCGGTGCTGAAGGCATAGAGCGTCAGCGCCTCGAGCCCCATTTCGCGCGCCGCGCGGACCACTTCGCGCAAGGCCTCGAGCCCGCGCTGGTGGCCGACCGCGCGCGGCAGGTGGCGCTTCTTGGCCCAGCGCCCGTTGCCATCCATGATGATGGCGACGTGACGCGCGCCGGCATTGGCGCGCTCCTGGCTCACTGCGTCAGGATTTCCTTTTCCTTCGCCGCCGCAACCTCGTCCGCCGCCTTGATCATCTCGTCGGTCAGCTTCTGGACCTCGGTCTCGCTGCGCTTGCGCTCGTCCTCGGAGATTTCCTTCTTGTTCTCGTCGGCCTTGAGGTTGTCCATCCCGTCGCGGCGGACGTTGCGGATCGCGATCCGGGCCTTCTCGGCATATTGGTGCGAGAGCTTGGCCAGTTCCTTGCGGCGTTCCTCGGTCAGGTCGGGGATCGGCAGGCGCAGGGTGTTGCCGTCGTTGATCGGGTTGAGCCCGAGTCCGGCCGAGCGGATCGCTTTCTCGACGGGTCCGATGTTCGCCTTGTCCCAGACCTGCACCGAGAGCAGCCGCGGTTCGGGCGCGGACAGCGTCGCCACCTGGGTGATCGGCATCCGGCTGCCATAGACCTCGACCGTGATCGGTTCGAGCAGCGCGGTGTTGGCGCGCCCGGTGCGCAGACCGCCGAGATCGTGGCGCAGCGCCTCAACCGCGCCGTTCATCCGCCGCTCAAGGTCAGCTTTGTCATACTTGGCCATGGTCAGGCTCCTTTCTGGACGATCGTGCAGACACCCTCGCCGCGCAGCACCTTGGCAAGGTTGCCTTTTTCGCGGATCGAGAAGACCACGATCGGGATGTTGTTGTCGCGGCACAGCGCCACCGCAGAGGCGTCCATCACTTTCAGGTTCTGGGCCAGAACCGTGCCATAATCGACTGTATCGTAACGCTTTGCCGAAGGATTGGTCTTGGGATCGCTGTCGTAGACCCCATCGACGCTGGTGCCCTTGAGCAGCGCATCGCAGTTCATCTCCGCCGCCCGCAAGGCCGCGCCCGAATCGGTGGTGAAGTAGGGACTGCCGACCCCGGCGGCGAAGATCACCACCCTGCCTTTTTCCAGGTGGCGTTCGGCGCGGCGGCGGATCACCGGCTCGCAGACCTGGTCCATCTCGATCGCCGACTGGACCCGGGTGGGAACCGCCAGTTGCTCGAGCGCGTTCTGCATCGCCAGAGCGTTCATCACGGTGGCGAGCATGCCCATGTAGTCGGCCTGGGCGCGGTCCATCCCCTTGGCCGCGCCGGCCATGCCGCGAAAGATGTTGCCGCCGCCGATCACCAGGCACAGCTCAAGCCCGGTTTCCTTGGCCGCCTTGACCTCGCGCGCCAGCTCGGCAACGAATTCGGGGTCGATCCCGAACTGCTGGTTGCCCATCAGCACTTCGCCGGACAATTTCAGCAGGATGCGCTTGTAGGCGGGCTTGCTCATGGGCTGGGACATCGCTCTCGGAAGGGTTTGGGGGGCCTTATACCGCTGGGGTTTCGCTGCCAAGTGCGGCCAAGCGAAAAGGGCGCGCCCGTCGGCACGCCCTTTCCGTATCTTCGATCATCTCCATTTTGCGAAGCCAAATGGGGAGGCGGTAGTGCGAAGCACTGACGGAGGGGTTTTGGACGCCAGCGTCGATACCCCACCGTCTCGCCGTTCGGGCGATCCACCTCCCGATTTGTGCCATTCGGCAAAAATGGGAAGGATCAATCGATTCAAGCCGTCGGCTGCGGAATGCCCGATGCCGCCGCCACTTCGGCAGCAAAGTCGCTCTCAACCTTCTCGATGCCTTCGCCGAGCTGGAAGCGGACGTAGTCCTTGAGCACGATCCTGGTGCCCGCGGCCTTGCCAGCGGCTTCGACCACCTGGGCGACCGGGGTCTTGTTGTCCATCACGAACAGCTGGCTGAGCAGCGCGTTGTCCTTGGCGAACTTGGCGACCGCGCCGTCGACCATCTTGGCCTGGACTTCGGCCGGCTTG
>JANOGS010000224.1:0-2396 GCA_031414115.1 Novosphingobium sp.
TCCTTGCCGCCCAATCAGGGTGGATCAATGCTATGTCATCACGCTCTAGGCGGCGAGCCGCTCGACCGCCGCTTTGGCAATCGGTTCGAGCCCGCTGCGGTCACCGGTCAGGATCGCCGCTTTCATCCGCGGGTCCCAGAAGTCCTTGAGGTGCTGGCAAGTCGCCTGAACCGCCGCCTCCTCGCCCTGCATCGCCAGGTTGCGAGCGATCTGGTTGGCCATGTAGGTGAGCCGTTCGAGGTCCATCGCGGCTACTCAGCCGGCTCGGCCACGGCGATGCGGCGGCTTTTCTCGGACCACGAGGAGTAGCTTTCCTGCCAGTCGGTCGGGCCGTTGGAAGGCATGACCTGCACCGCGGTGACCTTGTATTCGGGGCAATTGGTGGCCCAGTCGGAATACTCGGTGGTGACCACGTTGGCCTGGGTCGCGGGGTGGTGGAAGGTGGTGTAGACCACGCCCGGCGCAACCCGGTCGGTCACTTCGACCCGCAGGGTGGTCTCACCGGTGCGGCTGGCAAGCTTGGCCCAGTCCCCGTCCTTGAGGCCGCGGTTCTCGGCATCGGTGGGGTGCATTTCGAGTAGGTCTTCGGGGTGCCAGACGGTGTTTTCGGTGCGCCGGGTCTGGGCGCCGACGTTGTAGTGGCTGAGGATCCGTCCGGTGGTTAGCAGCAGCGGGAAACGCGGGCCGGTCTTTTCGTCGGTCGGGACATAGTCGGTGACCACGAACTTGCCCTTGCCGCGGACGAAGCCATCGACATGCATGATCGGCGAGCCTTGGGGCGCCGCCGCATTGACCGGCCACTGCAGCGAACCTTCCTGGTCGAGACGATCGAAGGATACACCTGCGAACGAGGGGGTTAGCCGCGCAACCTCGTCCATAATCTCGGACGGATGGGTGTAGTTCCACTCCAGCCCCATCGCCCGCGCCAGCTCTTGGGTCACTTCCCAGTCGCCGAGGCCATTGGCTGGTTCCATCACCTTGCGGACCAACTGGATGCGGCGCTCGGCATTGGTGAAAGTCCCGTCCTTTTCCAGGAAGGTGCTGCCCGGCAGGAAGACGTGGGCGTAGTTGGCGGTTTCGTTGAGAAACAGGTCGTGGACAATCACCAGTTCCATCGCCTTCAAGCCTGCGGCAACATGGTGCGTGTTGGGATCGGACTGGAGAATATCCTCGCCCTGGACGTAAAGCGCCCGGAAGCTGCCATCGAGCGCGGCGTCGAGCATGTTGGGGATGCGCAGGCCGGGTTCGGCGTCAAGCTTGCCGCCCCATTCACCTTCGAACAGCTCGCGGGTGGCAGTGTCGGAAATATGGCGATAACCCGGCAGCTCGTGCGGGAAGCTGCCCATGTCGCAGGCACCCTGGACATTGTTCTGGCCGCGCAAGGGGTTCACCCCAACGCCGCGACGACCGATGTTGCCGGTGACCATGGCGAGATTGGCGATTGCCATGACGGTCGAGCTGCCCTGGCTGTGCTCGGTAACGCCCAGGCCGTAATAGATCGCGCCGTTGCCGCCGGTGGCAAACAGCCGCGCCGCCGCGCGCAGGTCCGCCGCAGGAACGCGGGTGACCGCCTCGAGCACTTCGGGCGAATGCCGCGCTTCGGAAACGAACCGCGCCCAGTCCTGGTATTCGTCCCAATCGCAGCGCTCGCGGATGAACTGCTCGTCGGCCAAACTCTCAGTGACGATCACATGGGCGATCGCGGTCAGCACCGCGACATTTGTGCCGGGCTGCAAGGGCAGGTGGTGCGCGGCCTCGACATGGGGCATGCGGACCAGATCGATCCGCCGCGGGTCGATCACGATCAGCTTGGCACCCTGGCGCAGCCGCCGTTTCATGCGGCTGGCGAAAACCGGGTGGGCATCGGTGGGATTGGCGCCGATCACCAGGATCACGTCCGAATCCATCACGCTGTCAAAGTCCTGCGTCCCCGCGCTGGTACCGAAGGTGGTCTTGAGCCCGTAGCCGGTCGGCGAGTGGCAGACCCGGGCGCAGGTATCGACATTGTTGCTGCCGAAACCCGAGCGGACCAGCTTCTGCACCAGGAAGGTCTCTTCGTTGGTGCAGCGGCTCGAAGTGATCCCGCCGAGTGCACGCGGGCCGTGCTGTGCCTTGATCTCGTTCAGTCTGGTGGCGGTGTAGGCGAACGCCTCGTCCCAGCTGACTACCTGCCAGGGATCGTCGATACTGGCGCGGATCATCGGTTCGAGGATCCGGTCCTGGTGGTTGGCATAGCCCCAGGCGAAGCGGCCCTTGACGCAGCTATGACCACGGTTGGCCTTGCCGACTTTCCACGGCACCATGCGGACCAGCTGCTCGCCCTTCATCTCGGCGCGGAAGGTGCAGCCGACCCCGCACTAGGCGCAGGTGGTGATCACTGCACGCTCGGGCTTGCC
>JANOGS010000225.1:0-2714 GCA_031414115.1 Novosphingobium sp.
CCGAGCACTTCGGCGCGGCCCTCCGCCATGTCGACGCGGCGTTCCATGATCTCGAAGCGCGAAAAGGCGTCCTGCGTCTTCGGGCCGGCATACATCTCGCGCAGCTTGTAGCGGTTCTGCGCGGTCTCGAACCGGGTGACGATCGAATTCTGGCGCGTCCGCGCCTCGCGCAGCTTGGTCTGCAGCTTGTTGATGTCCTCTTCGGAAGCCTTGAGCGACTCATCGAGCGCCGAGATCTCACCGCTCAGCTGGGCGCCCATGTCGGCTGCCTTCTGCTTCTCGACGAGCGCGGCCTTGGCGAGGTCCTCGCGGCCCTTCGACAGCGCCAGCTCGGCCTTTTCGGTCCAGCTTTCCTGGAGCGACTCGAGCTTGATGATGTGGCGGCGCATCTCCTTCTGGTCGGCGATGGTCCGCGCGGCGGAGGCGCGCACCTCGACCAGGGTCTCCTCCATCTCGAGGATGATCATGCGGATCATCTTGGCGGGATCTTCCGCCTTGTCGAGCAGGTCGGTGAAGTTGGCGGCGATGATATCGCGGGTTCGGGAGAAAATGCCCATCTCGAAAACTCTCCTATCGGTACGCTGGATACTGGTTGAGGTGTTGGTAGGGGCAGCCGGGGCGGCGCAAGGGATGCCGCCCCGGCCGGCGCCGCCTTGGGGGTCAGGCGGCGGTCTGGGTATAGGGTGCCGCCGGAGCGGCCTGGGCCGGCGCAACGGTGCCGAGCAGGAAGGTTGAGCCCACCACGATCGCACAGGCGATGGCGGCGACGGTGTGGCGGATGTCGCCGGCTTTGTAGTTGTTGTCCATGGTCTTGTTCCTTGTCCCTGAACTGGTTGTTCGTGTCGCCCTGTCGGGCAGATGCAAAGGGTATTGCAGGGAGCGTGCCAGTTTCGAAAATCCTGCTTTTCCGCCATTTTCGGCTGAACGCCATATGAACCGATTTGAAATTTCTTGCCAAGGCTTGGTAATTTACGCCAAGGCTTGGGCATGGATCGCACCACCCAGGTCATCGGCCAGTCGAACGTCTTTCTCGAGACGCTGGAGCGCGCCAGCCGCGCGGCCGCGCTCGACCGTCCCGTGCTGGTGATCGGCGAGCGGGGCACCGGCAAGGAACTCGTCGCCGAGCGCCTGCACCGTCTGTCGCCGCGCTGGGACCAGCCTCTGGTCGTGATGAACTGCGCGGCATTGCCGGAAACGCTGATCGAGGCCGAGCTGTTCGGGCATGAAGCGGGCGCCTTTACCGGGGCGACCAAGGCGCGGGTGGGGCGGTTCGAGGAGGCGCATCGCGGCACGCTGTTCCTCGACGAGCTCGGCACGCTCTCGATGGGCGCGCAGGAGCGGCTGCTGCGCGCGGTCGAATATGGCGAGATCACGCGGATCGGTTCGTCGCGGCCGTTGCAGGTCGATGTCCGCATCGTCGCGGCGACCAACGAGAATCTTCCCGACAAGGTCGCCCGGCACCAGTTCCGCGCCGACCTGCTCGACCGGCTGTCGTTCGAGGTGGTGACCTTGCCGCCGCTGCGCGCTCGGCCGGGCGATGTGTTGGTGCTGGCCGAGCATTTCGGCCGGCGCATGGCATCGGAGATGGGGCGCGACGACTGGGCCGGCTTCAGCCCGGACGCCGTCGCGGCGCTGGTCGACTATGAATGGCCGGGCAATGTCCGTGAGCTGCGCAACGTCGTCGAGCGTGCCGTCTATCGCTGGGAGCAGCCCGGGCCCATCGCGGCGATCGAGTTCGATCCGTTCCACTCACCCTATCGGCCGAGCGCGGCCGGTGCGCCCCTGGCGAGCGCGCCGGCGCCCGTCGCGGTGCCGGAACCAATGCCGGAACAAATGGTCGTGCCGGATCGGGAAGAGGCGGGCGAGGCCTCCGACTTCAAGGCGCGCATCGCGCGGTTCGAGCGCGAGCTGCTCACCAAGGCGCTTGCCGAGCACCGGTTCAACCAGCGCGCGACCGCCGAAGGCCTTGGGTTGAGCTACGACCAGCTCCGCCACGCGCTCAAGCGCCACGGGCTGATCGCGGCAGCCTAGGCCCGCGGCGACGAGCCGCGGGCCTCGCTGGTCAGCGCGCTACGGTCATCGCCAGCAGCATCGGGAACGACAGCAAGGTGTTGGTGCGCGACGCCAGCATCGCGACCCGGGCCGACCTGGCCTTGGAGGCGTCGTCCGCCGGCACGAGCCCGAGCGCGCGCTTCTGGTTCGGCCAGATGATGAACCATACGTTGAACGCCATGATCAGCGCCAGATACATGCCGATGCCGATCAGCCGCGCCGGTTCCTGCAGGGTCAGCGCCTCGACCAGCTCGTGGTAGAGATGCGCGAGGATCAGGCCGGTCAGCACGGTGAAGAGCGCGGCCCAGCGGAAATAGAACAGCGCCTTGGGCGCGATATATTTCGATACGCCGGGCTTCAGCTCGGCCGGGATCGACGGCATCGTCGGGATCTGCACGAAGTTGAAATAATAGAGCAGGCCGATCCAGGTGATGCCGAAGAACACGTGCAGCCACTGGAACACCCCGAGCGCCGCGGTGGGCGGGAGATAATAGGGGGCGAACATCAGGCCGACCGCCAGCAATACGCCTACGGCAATCGTGATCCTGAGATCGGTGAGTATCTTGTCCATCGGGGTTTCCCTCCCATTTTAGGGGCGCCTAGGCGCCTCGCTTTGCCCGGCGCCCATGGTAGGCGGTCCGATTTCGTTTGTCACACGTAAC
>JANOGS010000226.1:0-5503 GCA_031414115.1 Novosphingobium sp.
CAGCACGTCCTTCACCTCGCGCCGCTCGTAGAACGCGACACCGCCGACCAGCTGGTACGGAATGGCAGCGCGACGCAATCCGTCCTCGAGTGCCCGGCTCTGCGCGTGCGTCTATATGGGAGCTGGGGACCGGGAGCGGGATTGATGAACAAGATTTCCGAGCGCATGTACGTCGAATTTCTGGCATCAACTGCACACGACGGGGTAGTCTCTCGTGAGCGGATGGAAGAGCATTGGAGAATACTGAAGGGTGCGCAAGCCAAGTTGGACGACGAACTCTACGAAAAGGCTATTGCACGGGCTCGCATCCTGAACACCCCGGCTAGCAGAAAGATCGACATCGCTAGCAAGAATGGGGTCGCAAAGGTTCAGTCTAGCCGCGATCCAATTCTTTGGCACTTAGCGACAATGGCGGCACTGGCTTATCGGGGCGACAAGCACGGCTTCCTGCAATGGGTGCTGCAGCAGCCGGAAACGGATCGCGCGACTGCGGGATGGATTTTCCTTTGGGCCGAAGGATCGCGCTTTCTGCGCGGCCAAACCGACTTCTCCCTCGAACATGTCTCAAGCACGGGCATGCTGGAGCTGTTTCACGCTGTTTGTGAACGGAGTGAGGCAGCGGGCTTTTCCAGTGACAAGCTGGGCTTGGATTGGGACTTTGAGGGCGAGCGGCTGAAGTGCTTGGAGGTCATAGCTAATGACGAACTTGCGCCCGGTATAGTTGCACCCCGAGCCTTGCTCTCACGGCCATTTGACCCGCCTCTTGCGGATGACCGCTTTACCTTCGATGATGGGATAATTCTCTGTGCGTAGCGCTTCGAATTCCGCTGGCGCGACCAGTTCAACCTCTCGCTCGATCCCGACACCGCCGAGCAATACCACGACCAGGCCCTGCCAGCAGAAGGCGCCAAGACCGCGCACTTCTGCTCGATGTGCGGGCCGAAATTCTGCTCGATGAAGATCAGCCAGGACGTGCGCGAGTTTGCCCGGCTGCAGAACCAGAACGCTGATACCTTTGTAACGGCTGAAGAGGCTGAGGCAGGCATGGCGGAAATGAGCAAGGTCTATGACGAGACCGGGCGCGAGCTGTATATGGGCGCTGGCGATCGGGAGCATGATTGAGGGCGATATGTAAGCCAGTGCTTGACAGATTGCATGTAAGGCACTAGGCTACACCCGTGATTCGATCCTTTCGAAGCAAGGCCCTGAAGCGGCTTGCCGACCAGGGCGATACTTCGAAATTGAGTGTGCCCAACCTCCGGCGGGTCGAGACGATCCTGGCCCGGCTTGATGGCGCGATGGTCCTGGAGGACCTGAACCTACCCGGCTACCGGTTTCACGGGCTCAAGGGCAGGGACAAGGGCCGCTACGCCGTCGATGCCTCGGGCAACTGGCGGATTACCTTTGGCTGGGATGGCCGCAATGCCATCGACGTCGATCTGGAGGACTACCACTGATGACCAATCCACTGCTCAGGGGCCTGCGCCCGGTCCACCCCGGAGAGTTGCTGCGCGAGGACGTGCTGCCCGCGCTCGGCCGCCCCAAGACCGAGATCGCCCGCCTGCTCGGGATCTCGCGCCAGACGCTTTACGATATCCTGAATGAGAAGCAGCCCGTAACCCCGGCGATGGCCCTGCGCCTCGCCCGGATGTTCGGCGGCAGCGCCGAAAGCTGGGTCAACATGCAGCGCAACTATGATTTGCGCATCGCCGAGGCGGAACTGGGCGACGCGCTGGATGCGATTCCAAGGCTGGAGGCGGCTTGAGGGTGGGGCGGGGGGTAGGCTGTCAGCAAATTCCAATCGAAAGCTGAGGGCATCATGGATCTAATCAAACAGACCAAGGAACCTGGACGATTATTCATCAACAAATTGGCGGCAGCGGAGCGGCAGGTCGCGGCGGCAATCCGAATGTACTTTATGGAGGAGGACTCTCTGGCGATCCACACCGTCGCGTCCGCTGCCCTGAATCTGTATGCAGACCTTCTCCGAATTAGAGGAAAAGATCCGGCGTTGTACGGCTCTATTTATGGATTGTTTCGAGCGGCGCGGAATTATTTGGAGGGCGCACTCTCTGATGAAGATTTGTCGAAATGGGGCGAAGACGGACTTGAGGGCCTCCAACCATTCATCGATGTTTTGAGGGCAAACCCGGATTTCGAAATTAACGAAATTAAGGTGTCCGGTCCAGCTCAATTCATACGAGATTTTTGGTCTGACAAGCGCAGGGCTTACAATTTTCTAAAACATGCCGATCGAGATTCCGGTGATCTTTTGGATGAAGCAATCATAAACAACGAAGATATAATATTTCAAGCAATTGGCAATTCAATGCATCTAAATTGCAAATTCACCCCAGAAAAGGAGTTTTTCTTTTCTGCACTGTACGCGTTCAGACACTTGGAAGATCCTCCAAACGAACCTGTTTTGATATGGATATTGATGGCATATTCTCGCGAAGAAACGATGCATCTTGCTCGCAGGAATCTCTGTTATTCTCGAATAGATGATGATCTCGATATTGACTTTGATTCGGCATGGGAACAGTCGAAAATGCTTCTTGATGGGCACTTCAAAACAATGAGTCTTCGGCGAAAGGCCCAACAACAACCAATTCCCAAGCCTTGACACCCACCCCAATCTGTCGTATATACCCGACAATGTTCCAGATCGAGCGTACCGTCGAGTTCGAGAACTGGCTCGACGGGCTGCGCGATCGGATGGCGCAGAAGCGGATTGCGATGCGGATCAGGCGGGTCGAGACCGGGCTGCTTGGTGACTCAAAATCGCTTGGCGACGGGGTCAGCGAGTTGCGGGTCGATCATGGGCCGGGCTACCGGCTCTACTACACGATGCGCGGACAGGTGATCGTCATTCTGCTGTGCGGCAGCGACAAGGGCGATCAGGAACGGGCGATAAGGCTGGCCAAGGAACTGGCTAAAGCGGTTTGAACATCATGGGCATTGCCCGCCGGACCACGGAGAAATGGAATGACAAAGCTGGTCAAGACACCCTTCGATGCGGCGAAGTATATCCGCGAACCCGAGGATGTGATTGAGTTCCTCAACGATGCGCTGGAGAGCGGCCATGCGCCTTACATCGCCAAGGTGCTGGGCGATGTCGCCCGCAGCGAGGGCATGACGAAGATCGCCGCCAAGACCGGGGTCAACCGCCAGGCGCTCTACACCGCGCTCAGCGAGAACGGCAATCCGACGCTCGATACCCTGCTCAAGGTGATGGCGGCGCTGGGCATGCGGCTGAAGTGCGAGAGCGATGGCGCCAAGGCGGCGTAATCAAAGGCTGCCTTAAGTTAACTAGACCGATGGTGTCGTAGTCCAGGGCAGCCCTTTACCAAGGTACCTGCGGTGAGAGTGCGCAACCCCTCACCCCGCCACCGCCACCACATCGATCTCGACCATCAGCTCCGGCAAAGCCAGTGCGCGCACCTCGACGATCGTGTCAGCTGGGTAGGGCGGGGAGAAATAGCGGCGGCGGGCTGCGACGATGGCGGGGAAATTGGTCATGTCGGTGAGGTAGATCGTGACCTTGACGATGCGGCCGCGGTCGCTCCCGCCGGCGGCGAGGACGCGGTCGATGTTGGCCATGGTCTGGGCGAGCTGCGCTTCGAGATCGCCGATACCGACAATCGCGCCTTGCCCGTCGATCGCCGCCTGCCCGGAAAGGAACAGGAGGTCTCCGACCCGCCAGCCCGGCGCGATTGCATAGGGGGCGAGCGGATCGGGATCGACAGAGATGACTTGGGCCTTGATCGTCATGCGGAATCTCCTTCCGGGTTAACGCCCCAACCGCACCAGCGCCTCGTCGAGCGCCTGCAGGAACCGCGAACGGTCCGCCTTCGCGAACGGCGCCGGGCCGCCGAGCTGGTCGCCGCCGGCGCGCAGGTCGGCCATGATCGCGCGAGTGGCGATGGCGCTGCCGATGCTGGCCGGGGTGAAGGGCTTGCCGGTCGGGGAAAGGACCGTGGCGCCAGCCTTGAGGCAGCGGTCAGCAAGCAGGATATCGGCGGTGATGACGACGGCTCGGGCATTGGCCTGCTCCGCGATCCAGTCGTCGGCGGCGTCAAAGGCTTCGGACACGGTGACCCGCTCGATCAGCGGATGATCGGGCACCCGCAGCCGCATGTTGCTGACCACTTTGACCGCCACGCTGCGGCGGAAGGCGACCTTGTAGATCTCCTCCTTGACCGGGCAGGCATCGGCATCGACGAGAATGCACAGCATCGCCGGTGGTTCTACCGCTTGATGTGTTCCAGCCCGGCAACCACGCCCGGCTTGAGGCTGGGCTTGGAGGCGTTGCCCTTGGGCGGCTTTTCGGCCTTGGGCTTGCGGGTTTCGCGGTTCGACTTCTTCTGGCTTTTGGCCATGGCTTGTCTCCGGCAGGCGGCGTGCCCGCGACACGCCATAGGCCGGGTTGCGCGCGAACGCCAATCGCCCGGCTTGACCGCTCCCTTGCCCTGCTCCACCCTCGATGCGAAGGAGAAAACCCATGACCACCCCGATGACCGGCGGCTGCCTGTGCGGCGCCGTGCGCTATGAAGTCAACAGCGAGCCGGCGATGCAGGCGGTTTGCCATTGCAGCCATTGCCAGCGCCAGGCGGGCAGCGCCTTTTCGACGATCGTCGGGGTGCCCGAAGCCGCGGTCAAGCTCACAGCCGGAACTCCCAAGAGCTACATCGACCATGGCGAGAGCGGCAAGGCGGTGGAGCGCCAGTTCTGCGGCAACTGCGGCTCGCCGCTGTTCTCGCTGGTCGAGGTGATGCCGGGGATGACCTTTATCAAATCCGGGACGCTTGACGACACCAGCTTCTTCCAGCCGACGGTGCATGTCTGGGCCAGATCGAAGCAGGCCTGGGTCGATACCGGCACGGTGCCCGTGTTCGCAACCAATCCGGGCTAGGGCCGGTCGCAGCCAGGGCACGGCGCGGCGCTTGGCGGATGCCGGGCGCGGCGGGCCGGGGCAAGGGCGGGTAATGAGCAGACCTGTCTTCCGCGCGCTGAGCGCCGCCGCCCTCGCCCTGCTGGCCGTGCCGGGCGCGCTTGCGGCGCGGGAGAAGCCCCAAGCCGAGGCAAAAATGCCGGTCGCCAAGGGCCGGCTGTTCGCCGCGGTGCTCGGGCCAGGTCCGAAGTGGAAGAAGGGCCAGCCCTTCAAGGGCCCGGGGCTGGAACAGCACCGCGCCTACTGGAAGAAGCTGCACGAGGAAGGCCGGGTGGCCAGCGCCGGGCCGCTGGGTGACGATACCGGACTGATCCTGCTGCGGGCGAAGAACCAGTCCGAGGCCAATGCCTTGCTGGCAGCAGACCCGGCGGTGAAGGCCCGGATCCTGCATGGGGTCGCCAGGCCCTACAAGTCTGAGATTACCAGCGCCGAAGTATTGGCCGGAAGGTAGGAGCATTTGTTTGGTGCGGCCAGGCGATCCGGTTTGGCCTTGCAACTCCGGCCCGCTCCCCCTCCCGGCCACCCATTCAGGATACACATGTGGGTGGC
>JANOGS010000227.1:0-8730 GCA_031414115.1 Novosphingobium sp.
ACGATGGCGTGCTGCAAGAAAACATCATCATCAAGCTGGTGCGCGGCGGGAAGCAAGGAGCGGTTACGATCTCGACTTCGACAGACGATAGCTTTGTCGATTATGAAACCAAGCAACATGCCTTCGCGCGGATCGTCTTCCCCGATGATGCCGACACGTTCATCCACATCCCGACCGGCGATGATGAGCAACTATTGGAGCGCTCCAGCTTCAGCCACAGCCTAGCTGATTTGGGATTGACCGTTTCCACCGGCCCAGTCGTCGATTTCCGGCTGAAGGAAGATTTGCGCGCCGATCCAGAGGCCGGAACGGTGCCGTTGCTCTATCCCGGACATTTCAACGGCAACGGCCTGCAATGGCCCAAGCCGGGGTTCAAGAAGGCCAATGCCATCTGCGACAACATGGCGACGCGCAAATGGCTCTATCCCAATGGCTACTATGCCGTGGTGCGGCGCTTTTCATCGAAGGAAGAGCGCCGTAGGATTGTCGCCAATGTGATCGACCCCGCGCGACTGCCTGCGGCGATGATCGGGATTGAGAACCACCTCAACGTTTTCCACGCCAAGCGCCAGCCCATTTCCGAAGACCTGGCCCACGGCCTTGCCGCCTATTTGAACGCCACCGCCGTTGACACTTATTTCCGGCGCTTCAACGGCCATACCCAAGTCAACGCGACCGACCTGCGAGCGATGCGCTATCCGAGCCGCGACACGCTGATCGCATTGGGCCAATGGGCGAAGGACCGCGCCAGCATCTCGCAGGATGAGATTGACGAACGGGTGAACGTCCTTTGATCGACCATCCCAAAATCGCCGCTGCGCTCCAAATCCTGATCGATCTCGGCCTGCCCCGCGCGCAGCAAAATGATCGTTCGGCGCTGACCCTGCTGGCCTTGCTCGATTTGCAGCCCGCGATGGATTGGAAGCGCGCCAGTGCACCGAAGATTGGCATCACGCCGATCATGGACTGGATTCGTCAGCATTACGGCAAAGAATACAAGCCGAACACGCGCGAAACCATCCGCCGCCAGACGATGCACCAGTTCGTGTTGGCCGGGGTCGCGCTTTACAATCCCGACGATCCGGCCCGCCCAGTTAACAGCCCGCGCGCGGTCTATCAGGTGTCGCCAGAGGCACTCGCGCTGTTCAAGACCTGTGGCAAGGCGGGATGGGCCAAGCGGCTTGCCGCCTATCAGGGCGACGCAAAAACGCTGACCGCCAAATATGCCCGCAAGCGCGAGATGGAACGCATACCGGTTACGCTTGCCGACGGCACCGAAATCCGCCTCAGTCCCGGCGAGCATAGCGCACTGATCCGCGACATCATCGCCGAATTTGCGCCCCGCTTCGTGCCAGGAAGCGAGCTGATTTATGCAGGCGATACCGGCGACAAGATGGGTTATTTCGACCGCCAACGCTTGGCAGGGCTTGGGGTTTCAGTCGATAGCCACGGCAAGATGCCCGACGTGGTGATCCACGACGTCAAGCGCAACTGGCTGTTGCTGATCGAATCTGTCACCAGCCACGGCCCCGTCGATGGCAAGCGTCACCACGAACTCATGGAATTGTTCGCCGGTTCGACCGCCGGACTGGTCTATGTCACCGCCTTCCCTACTCGCGCTGTCATGGCGCGCTACCTTGGCGACATCGCTTGGGAATCCGAAGTCTGGGTTGCCGACGCGCCGACGCACTTGATCCACTTCAACGGTGTGCGGTTCTTGGGGCCTTATCCTGAAGATTGAGTTCGCGGGCGTGGATGCGACGGCAGACCGGGCCGATCTTGTGCTCGGCACTGATCTGCTCACATTCCGCCTGCGCGATGCCTTGATCGCCAACGGCATTGCGCCCGAGATCGATCGGCTTGTCGAAAAGCTGCTGGACGGCGGTTGACCCCTGCGGCGCGCGGCGGCAGGGTCTGGCGATGGCACGCGCTTCCGGAATCGACGATCTGTTCGGCCATGTCCCGCAAGCGGGCGAGCTGACCCTCGCCGCTCAGCCCGACGAACCCGCGACCGCACCGACGCTGCTGATCCGGGTACCGCCGGGCGGCCATACCCGCGACACCATCCGCGTCGATCTGCTCGGTCTGATCGCTTTCGTTCGGGCCGCGCCAACCCTGCCGTGGGATGCGCGCGATCTGCGGTTTTACTCCGGGGTCGTGCCCTATATGGCCGAATGGCTGAAGAACGGCGAAGGCGATGCGCTAATGGCCGAGTTCAAGGCCGAACTCGACCGGCTGGGCGCGCCCGACGATCAGGTCGCGCCAAACTGGCGCAAGCTCTGGGCAATTGCCGCCTGAACCCTCTCAGGCCAGGAATACATCCTTGGCCGCCCCGCGCAGCCCCTCGCACTCAGCCTTGAAATCATACCCCACCTCACCCGCGCAGTCAGGCCAGTGGCCGCTCTCCAGCCAGTATTCGACCAGGCCAAGCCGGGCGCAGACTTTCACGAACCGCGGATCGGCGCGCAGCGCGGGGTAGGCTTTGGGGAACAGCAGCAAGGTGCGATAGGCGTGGGCGCCCATCACGTCGTGCGGGGAGCCGCAGGCGCCGAAGCGGCAGCGATCGAGCAGCGCGAAAGTCTCCTCGAGGAACCCCAGCTCGGCTGCGATCACCGCGACTTGCGGGTCAATGTGGCCAGTTGCCTCGGCGCGCCGGACGATGGTGTCAAACATCAATTGGCGGCCGTGCGGTTCGGGATCGCGCATCACCCGCGCGAAGGCCACCACCCCGGCATGTTCGCGCAAGGGATAGAGCGCAAGCCGCGCCGGATCGGTCAGCCGCTCGATCGCGGTCCAGTCCTGGCGGTGGACATAAGCCTCGATCAGGACCGCGACCGTGTGATGGCTGTCGGGCCATTTGGTGTGCACGAACTCCATCGTCGCCACCGCCTGATCATAGCTTCCGGCGAACCACAGCGCCTGGCCGTAAAGCCCCATGGCGAAAGGATTGAGCGGATCGAGCTGCGCCGCCAGGCCCGCTTCCTCAGCCGCCGCCGCGCTGCGCCCGGCGCATTCGAGAAAATACGCGCGCTCGGTGAGGAAATCGACGTAGTCGCGGCTGCTGGCGACATTGGAATTGAGCATCGCCTCCTGCGCGGCCAGCGCCCCGAACGGCGGCATCAGCACCCACCGCGCGGCGAGGGCATCGGGGTGGCCGGGATCAAGTTCCTCGGCACGGACGAGATCGGCTTCGATTTCGGCACGCAGCGCGGCGCGGTTCCCATAGGGGCTGTGCATCAGCAGCTCGGCGCGGCGATAGGCCAGCGTCGCCCAGCCGGCGGCAAAGCCCGGCGCGAGCCGCGTCACCTGCTGCAATGAGACGACATTGCGCTCCATCAGTTCGGGCGCGGTGACCCGTTCCTTGGCGCGCAGATAGAGATCGTAGATCGCGGGATCAAGCGGTTCCTGTTCGCGTGGGGCAAATTCGAGCTCCAGCGCGGCGGCGATCGCCTCGGCAATCTCGTCCTGCACCGCGAAGATGTCTTCAAGGCTGCGGTCAAAGCCCTGCGACCACAGGCTGACCTGGTTGGCACAGTCGAGCAGGTGCGCCGAAACCCGGACCCGCCCGCCAGCGCGCTGGATCGAACCGTCGAGGATGTGGCTGGCCTTGAGGCTGGCCCCGGCCTGAGCCTTGGCTTCCCCGCGAAACTGGAAGCTGGAGGTGCGGCCGATCGCGGTCAGCCGGGCGTGGCGGGTGATGTGGGTGAGGATTTCGCCCGAAACCCCGTCGCAGAAAAAGGTCAGCTCGGGATCGCTCGAAAGGTTGTCGAACGGCAGCACCGCCAGCACGATCGCGCCGGCGGGATGCTCCACCGCGGGCAGTGGCACCGCAGTGGCTGCATCGAGATCGAGCCGGTAGCCCTGCCCGCGGATCGTCACCAGCCGCTCCGCCTCTGGCCCCATGGCCTTGCGCAGCGCGGCGATGTGGACCTGGATCGCGTTTTCCTCGACGATCACGCCGGGCCAGACCGCTTCCATCAGCTCGTCCTTGGTGACCATCGCGCCGCGCGCTTCGGCCAGGACAGAGATCAGCGCCAGCGCCTTCGAGCCCAGCGGAACCCGCTGACCTTGGTGAAGCATTTGCCGATTGGATTGCAGGACCAGTGCGCCGATCCGGTATTGCTCGCCCCCCTGCATCCATTGCCCCCGGCTTGACCAGCGCCGCGATAATCGATCCGGCGACAGTCGTCCATTTCAGACTTCGCCTCAGAATTGTTCAGGAAACTTCAACCTATCGCCAAGGATCGCCGGCCGCGGTCGTGGCAATTGGTGGCTCGGGGAAGCGACCTCCCCGAAACAAACCAAGGAATTGACCATGAACCGCATCATCAAATTCGTCACCGCGACCGCAATCGCCGCTTCGGCCACCGCGAGCCTGTTCACCTCGACCGTTCACGCCCAGGCCGCTGAAAGCCGCAGCCAGCGCGTCGAAACCGCCGATCTCGACCTGTCCAGCAAGGCCGGGCAACAGCGGCTGCTTCGCCGCATCAGCATCGCCGCGAGGGAAGTCTGCGAGAGCAACGCGGGCAACCTCGATCTCAAGATGCGGCGCGCATTCAGCGATTGCATCAGCACGGCCACGAGCCAGGCCATGGCGCAGATCAAGCGCCACGACGGCCAGCCGCTGGCGCTCAAGGCCAACAACTGACCCCTGGACCAAGGCGCAGGACTGGCAGCACCCGCAGCCAGCCCTGCGCTCGGGTAAGTACCGTCCCAAGCAAGAGAGGATAAGTCAATGAATAACCTAACCAAACTCATCGTTTCGGCCGCCGCGCTCAGCCTGAGCGTAACCGCCGCCCAGGCGCAGACCTTCACCTTCCAGGCCATCCAGGCCAAGGCGGTGCAGACCGGCGCAGCGGTGCCCGGCGGCACTCCGGTGGCCGGAGTGATGTCGACCGGCACCCAGCACGTCACCATGGCCGACGGCAAGAAGGTGACCGAAACCTACACCTGCATCGGCTCGACCCAGCCGCCGCGCGATTCGGTGTTCCAGTTCAGCACCGTCTGCGATTCGACCGGACCCAGCGGCGACGCCTCATCGGTGTGGGGCTGCAACTGGGTCAAGCCCGAGAGCAACGAGGTGTCCTGCGTCGGCGGGCTGATCGGCAAGTCGGGCAGCTATGCCGGCCGCCGCGGCACGCTGACTTTCCACGGCGTCAACGGCAGCGGACCTGGCACGGGGCAGTGGATTAACTGACCTGGACCCGGCGCGGGGCAGGCACGCGACCCGGCCTGCCCCGCGTCAAATTCCGGCCTGTTCAGGGCTTTACCTGGCAGGCCGGTTGGCGCAAACTCGCCTCGCCAGAGAAACTCGAAGCCGAGTCATGCGCCAAGTCATCCGGGTCCGAAGTGAACGAGGCCGTGCCGCCGGGAAACCCCCGCATCGGCGCGCGGTGGGGTGTGTGCGGGGATGGGAGAACTATCGTGCCTTCACCAAACAATATGAAACTGCGCGTCACGGTGCTCATCACCGGCAATTGGGTAACCGAAACAACCACCAATGCCACCGCAACCTACACCTTGCAGTCGAGCATTCCGCAGACCACCCAAACCCCGGTTACATCCGACGGGGATATCGATCTGACGACGATGGATCCCGGGAACACCTACAACAGTGCGACCGATATCGAATTCACGATCGATCGCCGAAGCACATTTACCGATGCTGGCGGAACGCCGATGAATCTATCCTTCACCGTCGATTCGAACGATCCTCCGCCAGTTGTCATCACCGGAAACAACGCCAGCGGCGAATTCCAGTTGTACGAAACCAACAATCCGAATTCCGTGGGCTTTACCGATACGGATGACCTTTCGAGCACGTACCACTATTGCCTGAACATCAATTCGCAATACCAGAACGATCCGCGGAACTTTATATTTCCTCTTGATCCCAATATCATCAATAGACCTAACAAATAGCGCGCCAATGTCGAAATCGTTTGGTTCGAAGCGGCACCTTTTCTGTGAGACTTACTGCTTCGAATCATTCGGATTTGTTACAAATTGGAATCATTGCGTTTTCAGTCTTTCGCGTGTGTAGAACGGATGCCGATAATCTAGGCGATCCAAATCATTCCCGATCGATCGCGCGTCTGCGGTACGGCCCAACCGGAGCAGGACGGCATATGTCGCAGCTCTATCCTGCGCGCTTTCGGACAATTCATGGGCTTGCCATTGCCCGAGGGCGGCCTGCCAGAACTTTTCCGCCTCAGCGCGATTTCCCTTTCGAACAAGCAAGTCGCCCTTTGAGATTGCTGCCTGCTTGCGCATCAGACTTAACTCGAATGAATTTGTCCCTGACGAGTCATCAGCCAACCGCTCGCCAATTCGATCGAGCAGCACCGTGGCGGCAGCCAAATTGTTCTGAGCTTGCGCAATCTCTGCCTGGTTGAGTTCCAACTTGCTACGTAGCGTAATATTCCATTCCTGATTTTTCGGATCGCTACGAACCAATGCGACAAGTTCTCCTGCAGCTATTTTTAGCTCAGCGCCTGCGCGCGTGGACTGGCCCGCATGAAGTAGCGCTTCTGAGTAAAGGCATCGGACCCTGACATTGAATTCCTGCCAGACCGTGTTCCTAGGCTCGATCGACAACAAGCGCTGGTTCAAAGCCAGCGCAGCGACGTAGCTGTCAAGCGAGGCGGGCAGGTCTCCGAGCGCAAGCTGGTTTCCGGCAATCTCAGTCAGCGCATTGACCAGCGATCGCTGCACAGTGGTATTGCCGGGATCGCGCAGCAGAATTCGGCGATAGATACCCTGTTCGCGAGCAAGCAATTGCAAGGCTTCCTGATGCCGACCGATTTTTCCGCGCGCATCGGCGAGCCAGCTTATCTTTCCCGCCAGCTCAGTTTGTGGCGTCGGATCTTCTGGCTTGCTTGTCGCCAGCGGCTCAACAACCCGCAAGGCGGTGGCAAAAGCTTGCTCAGCAGCGCTATACCGGCCCTGATCGTAGAGCAGCGTCCCCAGGTTGCTCTCAGCATAGGCAACTTCCATCTGCCATTCGGGCTTTCCGGGATCGAGCTTGACCAGTTGCCCGGCATATTTGCGGTAATCGCGGAACGCTGCCTCAGCCTCCTTCACCTGCCCGCGCTGCCAGGCAATGTATCCCACCCAGTAAACAGACTGCGCGTGATCGAAAATCCGCTGGCCATTGCCGGGATCGCGCGCCAGCAATTCGCCGGTGGTTGTCGCGGCCTGGCGGAACGCGACCAGCGCGGTTTCGCTGTCGCCGCGCAGGTCGCGGACTTCGCCGACCAGATGCAGCGCGCGGCTGCGCCTTCCCAGCGCGTCGGCGTCGAGGTTGCCCGGTTTTTGCCCGGCGTAGTACTTGAGCGCGCGTTGGCCGACCACGTCGAGCGCGTCGAGGCGCCCGACCGGCTCAAGCTTCTCCCGCAAATCGGTGAGCATGAATTCGACCAGGCCATCGGATTCGGCGCGCTGCAGGTCGGCCTCATTGCGCGCCTGCACCGCCATCCAGGCCAGCGCCGCCATCGATCCGCCGAACAACAACGAGCCCGCAGTCACCCAGCGCTGGCGCAGCGCGCGGCGGCGGTCGTCGCGGCCGACCAACTCATCCAGCCCGACTCCGAGCAGCGCCGCGGCGAGCTTGAGCCGGGCCCTGCGCTTGCCGTCGCCGGAATCGCGCGCGTCGGCCGCCAGCGGCGCGTCCTCGGGCACGTCAGTGATCGTCAGGTCCGCCAGCACCCGGTGGGTCAGCGCCTTGGGGAAGCATTCAGCCTCGGCACTGTGCGGCTCGCCATCGACGATCAGCGCCAGGATCCGATCGGGATCGCGGTGGGTCTTGAACCAGGCGACCTCGTGGTTGACCCATTTTGACGCCGCCGAGCGCGGCGAGCAGATTACGATCAAGAATTCGGAGGCTGCCAATGCGGCCTCGACCGCCTTGCCGATGCTCGCCCCGGCGGCCTCTTCCTCGCGGTCCTTGAACAGCGGGATCAGCCGCGCCGCAACCGGGCCATGCGCGCCCTCCTTGCCGACCAGCGCCGCCGGAGTGCGATAGGTTTCGAGCGCTTGGAGCAGCCACTTGCCCCAGGCAGCATCGGCCCAGGAATAGCTCACGAAGGCCTTGTAGCGGTACTCGGTCAAGCCGGTGTCCCCCCCGAAAGCGCGCAATGGCAGCTTACCGGCCAGACGCGCAATGGCAACGATTTTGCGGGGGCCGACAGAGCGACAGCCCCTCCCCGACCAACCGCCAATAGCCCTCGGCGAACGGCATTGACTTGCGCCCATGCCCGCGCGAGGCAGGCGCCAGCATTGCGCAGGGGTGGACCAATGGCCACCGCGCACCTGAAACCTTGGGGAGTCGCATCACCATGAAATCGCGTTTTCTTCTCGTCGGCGCCGCGCTGGCCCTGCTTGCCGTTCCGCTTGCCACCACCCCGCTGTCCGCCCAGGCCGCCGCTGCCGCCAAGGCCGCGATCGGGGCCTGGGGAGTTGACCTTTCGGGCGGTGACAGTTCGGTCAAACCCGGCGACGACTTCTTCCGGTTTGCTTCCGGAAAATGGTACGATGCCAACGAAATTTCGGCAGACCGCGCCGCAATCGGCACCTTCTATGATCTGGAAGAGCGCGCTACCGAGCAGGTCAGGAACCTGATCGTCAATGCCCCCATAGGCAGAAAATACGGCGCGCTCTATGCCAGCTTCATTGACGAAAAGCGGATCGAGGCGGCCGGGCTGGCGCCGCTGCGGCGCGACCTTGCCGCGG
>JANOGS010000228.1:0-7351 GCA_031414115.1 Novosphingobium sp.
TTCCCAGCACCCATTCTGGCCGTCGCCCCTGCGAAGGCAGGGGCCCATCCAACGGCGCGTTCAAACGCTGTACTCGGTGTAAAGAGGGTGGCGCGGATAGGCCCCTGCCTTCGCAGGGGTGACGGGTATAGTCAGGGGACATAGTCACTCCGCCTCCCGTGCCGGAGCCTCAGCCAGCCGGGTCAGCCCCTGGCGCGAGGCCGAGACCAGAATCTCCCGCCCATGAAACTCGATCACCGCGAGCTTGAGCGTCGGCGAAAGCATGGTGGTCTCGATCACCCGCACCGCGCGCGCGGTGCCCGGTGCAGCGCCCATCCGGGTCTGGAGTTTCTGCGCGAGCTTGAGCGTGCCCCAGGCCGCCGCGCCGATCAGCGGCAGCAGCACGATCAGCTTGATCACATACCAGATCATGCCGCTTGCTCCTGTTCGGAAGCGGCGCTCTGGCCGGCCATCTCGACGATCCGAAGGCCAAAGCGGTTGCCCTGGGCGATGATCTCACCGCGCGCGATCAGCTTGCCGTTGACCATTACGTCGAGCAGCTCGTCGGTCAGCCGGTCGAGCATCACCACGCTGTCTTCACCCAGCGCGAGCACGTCCTTGAGTTTCATGGCTGTGCAGCCGAGTTCGACCGAGAGGCGTACGTCGACTTCTCTGAGCAGGTCGAAGCCGCGGGTGTGAAGTGTCATGGATTGGGTCCTTCAGGCAATCTGGGTGAGTTTGAGCGCGATCCGGTCGTCCTGCGCGCCGACCGCGCCGCGCGCCACCAGGGCGGCGCCGATCGACAGCGGCACGCTTCGCGCCACCGCCACCGGCAGCACCGATCCCGGCTCTAGCGCGGCAATCGCGGCGAGCGAGACCGGCATGTCGACCAGCGTCGCGGTCAGCGACAGCGGCAGATCGGCAAACGGCGCGGCCGCAGGATCGGCAGCGCGCGGCGCTGCGGAACTGGCCGCCGAGCCGTCCACCTGGCCGAGCAGTTTGGGCAGCATCGCTTGCGGCAGCGCGAGAGTGAGCTGCCACGGCGCGCGCGCCGGTTCGGTCACAACGCAGCGCAGCGCCGCAATCCGTACCCCGGCGGGAAAGGGGGCGAGCTCCGAAAGTTGCGCCGCCCGGCGCAACGGACGGACCTCGCCCCCGTCCTTGTGACCGAGTGCCTGGGCCAAGGCTGCGGCCACAAGGGTTTCAAGCTTGCCGATCATCAGTTCGGCCGAAAGCGGGAAGGCTGCGGGCAGGGTCCTGGGCGCCTCGCCGGTGCCGCCGAACGCGCGGTCAACCAGCCGCAGCAGCCCCGCGCCTTCGATCGCGGCAAGCAGGGTCACGCCGGGCACGCCGCTGGTGTAGAGGCTGTTGGCGGCAAGCGCGCCGAATTCCTCGCCAAGCTCGCTCTCGGACAGTTCGCGCGGCGGTTCGGCGATGATCGCCGGCGCCTCGCCGCCGAGCATCGGGGCCAGCGTTGGCGCCAGCGCGCGGGCAAAGCGCTCGCCCAGCCGCGCCAGACTGGCGCTGAGGTCAACCGGCTCGGGGCCCTTGCGCAGCAGCTCGGGGCAATGCTGCGCTGCGGCGCGTTCGGCAACAAAGGCGTGATCGCTTTTCACTGGACCAGGAAGCCCTTGAAATAGACCTGATCGATCCCGCCGAAACCTTCGGTCCGGGTCAGCACCCGGTTGATCGCGGCGGTGATCCGCTTTTGCAGGCGCTGCTTGCCATCTGGGGTGAAAGCGTCCTCCTCGGGGGTATCGGCCAGCACCACCAGGATCTCGCTGCGGATCGCCAGCTCGTGCTTCTTCAGCCAGATCAGCACCCGCCCGTCGCGGCGGGTCGAGCAGGCCAGGCTGATCTGGACCAGAGCGCTGGAGTTCCTGAGGTTCGAGGTGAAATCGTCGGTGAAGTTGTAGTACGAGGTGCGATAGAGGCTGCCGCCTTCGCCCTCGACCTCGGGCGCGGCTTCGCCTTCCTTGGCCTCGGTCTTGGGGGCATAGGGGTCTTCCTCGCCCTTTTTGACCAGCTTGGGCAGGTCCTTTTCCTTTTTTTCCGGGTCATGGCCGCCGCCGATTATCCCGGACTGGACCAGCGCAAAGGTACCGCCGCCACCCGCGCGAATCAGCACCACGCCAAGCAGCGCCTTGACCAGCAGGCCCCTGCCCTTTTTCTTGGGCGTGGCTTCGGCTTCGGTCGTCTCACTCATGCGGAATTACCCCCTTCAGGCATTCGAAATCAGGCGAAAATGCCGCTGCGACGGGCCCTGCGGGCCTCGCCCTGGCGGGCAGCAGCGGGGTTGCCTTCAGGGCCGGAGCGGTCCTCGCGGCGCTCGGGCGAACCGCCGCGCGATTGGGCCGATTGGCCATTGCTCGACGCGCCTTGCGAATGACTGTCGGCACGCGGGCCGCCCTGTCCGGTCGTTTCCGCGGGCAGCACCGCAACCACCGGTGGCGGGGCGGCGCTGACCACCCGGGCAAAGTCGGGATCGGCGCTGGCCATGGTCACGTTCAGACCCTCGCCCTCGCGCTGGAAGCGCAGCCGGACCTGACCGAACTCACCGTGCTGGAGCGCAAGCTGAAACCCCTGCGGCTGAGCCAGCTCGCGCGCGGCAACTAGCCGGTCGACCAGCTGGGTGAAATCGTGCGGGCGCAGCGCGGGATCGGCGGGGGTGAACGTGGTCGGTGCGGCTTGGAGCTGAACCAGGGGGGCGGGCGGTACGGTCACCGAGCTGGGCAGCTCGATTGCTGGCGGGCCGGGCACTGCCGCTATGGCTGGCGCGATCCTGTCCGGCGATCGTGGTCGTTCGGCGGTGAACACAGCGGGGAGTGCGGGCGGCACCCGGGGCGCGGCCGCCAGCGCTTCGGGCACTTCGACTGCTTGCACGGCAGCAGCGGCGGCCACGACGGGGCGCAGCCGGGTTTCGGCGACGAGCGGGAGGGGCACGGTCGGCAGGGGGATCACCGACAGCACAATCGGTGTCGGAGCCGGAGGCGCTGGCGCTGCGGCCACCGGTTGCGGCGCGGCTGGCGCGGGCTGGCTGGCGAGCGGTGCCGCCGAAGCAGGTCGCGGCAAGGCCGGTGCGGGTGCCTCGCTGACGACAATCGGCGTGGGTACAGGCACTGGCGCCGCAGTCAGCGCGACAACGATCGCAGGTTCGGGTGACACCGGGGCTTCGCTGGCTGCGGCTTCGGGTTGCTCACGGGGTTCGGGCTCGGACGCTGGCTGCGCGGTCTGGGCTGGCCGGGCGGGCAGCGGCAAAGCGACCGGCAAAGACTTGCCGGCTTGCGGCAATATGGCAACCTCTGGGTCTAGTGACGGAGCGGACAATGCGGGCTGTTCCGTCAGCTTCGCTGCCGCGCCCGGAGGGGGGAGAACTTCCGTCTCGATCGCCAGCAAGGCCCCGAAATCAGGGGATTCCTTGCCCGCCGCAGCCAACGCCGGCAAGGCTTCGCCAGGCGGCAGCAGGCCGGGAACGGCGGGCAGGGCGGCGGGCTGGATCATCGGGCGGGTTCCTTGCGGCATGCTCGGGTCTGTCTAGTCAAGGCCCGTGCCAACCGCGCGGCGGGCGCCGAGCGCCTGGGGCAGGCGGCGCTGGGTGAGCTGGCGCTGTTCGGCGCGGGCGCGGTCTTCGACGGCAGCGCGGCGGCGTTCGGCCAGCGCCAGTTCCCCCTGCATCCGGTCGGCGCGCGCGCGGGCCTGCGCGGCATCGCCGCTGGTCGCGGCGTGGATCCCGGTCAGCCCGGTCAGGAAGGCGTGATGCTGGGCCAGCGCCAGCGCGTCGGTCATGCCGGTGCGGCCGCAGTAGTCGTGGGTCATCGCCTCGGTCCGGCGGGCGAGGCCGAGCAGCTGGGTCAGCGAACTCTCGGCGCTGGCAGCGGCGCGTGCCGCGTCTTGCCGGGCGATCGCGCGGACCCGTTCGAGCCGCTTGAGGCGGCGCAGGCGTGCTTGCTCAGGCCGCATGGCCGAGCAATCCGGTCAGCGCCGCCAGGCTCTCGTCCAGCGCCACGGTGCTGCGCGCGGGCTGGCTGAGGAACCGGCTGAGCGCCTCGTGCATGGTGATCGCGCGGTCGAGCACGGGGTCGGCTCCAGAACGGTAGGCGCCCATCAGCACCAGGTCGCGGTTGGCCTCATAGCTCGCCACCAGCGCGCGGAACTCGCGCGCCAGCCGGGCGTGCTCGGGGCTGACGATGTCGGTCATGACCCGGCTCAATGAGGCAGCGATATCGACCGCCGGATATTGCCCGCGCTGGGCGAGATCGCGGCTGAGGACGACGTGGCCATCGAGGATCGAACGCGCGGTATCGACCACCGGATCGGCCTGGTCGTCACCATCGGCCAGCACCGTGTAGATCCCGGTGATCGAACCGCCGCTCGCCGCCGAATTCCCCGCGCGTTCGACCAGCTTGGTAAGCGTCGACAGCGCGGACGGCGGATAGCCGCGCGCCGCGCCGGGCTCACCCAGCAACAGCGCAATCTCACGCGCGGCGTGGGCAACGCGGGTCAGGCTGTCCATGATCAGCAGCACTTGCCGACCCTGGGCGCGGAAATGCTCGGCCAGGCTGGTGGCGAGCAGGGCGCCGCGCAGCCGCAGGTTGGGGGCATGGTCGGCGGGCACCGCGACCACCGCGGTACGGCCCCGCTTGGCGCCGGTCATGTGGCGTTCGACAAAGCCGGAAACCTCGCGCGCGCGTTCGCCGATCAGACCGACCACCACCACTTCGGCCTCGGCCCCGCTGGCGATCATGTCGAGCAGCACCGATTTGCCGACGCCAGAGCCGGCCATGATCCCGATCCGCTGGCCCTGCCCGAACGTGGTCAGGGCATTGAGCGCGCGCACCCCGGTATCGAAGGCCAGCCGCACCGGGCTGCGATCGAGCGCGCCGGTGCGCACGCCGCCCGCGGGCCAAAGGGCGAGGCCGTGCAGCGGGGCGCCGCCGTCGATCGGGTGCCCCTCACCATCGACCGCGCGGCCAAGATATTCGGCGCCGACGGGAAGCATGCCGGGGTGCCCCTCGCCGCGGACCAGTGCACCGGGCCGCAGCATCACCGTATCGCCAAGCAGCATCATCAAGGTCCGGCCATTGCGGAAGCCGATCACCTCGGCGGTCAGCGCTGCCTCGCGTCCGTGGGCAACCTGGCATAAGGCACCGACCGGAGCGGAGAGCCCCGAGACTTCGAGCAGGCCGCCGTCGCAGGCGGTCAGCAGACCATAGCGTCCGGGAGAGAGGTCGAGGCGGCTCCCGGCGAGTTCGTCGAGCAAATTCAACACAGTCCGATCGCCTCGGCAATCGTCCGGCGCCAGTGAGCGGGGCCGTCCTCGACCCCGCCGGCGGTGGTTTCGAAGCGCAGCGCACCGCGTTCCAGCGCCGGGTCGGGTTCAACCGCAAGCCCCGCGGGCAAGCGTCCCGCCACCAGCGCGAGGTCGTCCGGGTGGAGCCGCAGCCGCTTGTCGTCGTCGGCGCGGGCGAGCATCCCGGCGGCGCGGGCAATCCGGGCGGCCAAGGCTTCCTTGTCGAGCGCCAGCGGCGCAATCGCCGCCTCGCACAGCGCTTCGACCGTCGCGAACAGCTTCTGCCGCAAAGCCTCGGTCAGCTCGCCATCAAGCCGGGCCAGCGCCAGTTCGATCCGTTCGCACGCGGCGCCTTCGATATCGGCGTGGGCTGCCGCCGCCGTCCCAGCTGCGACCAGGCCGGCGGTGTAGCCATCCTCCCAGGCGCTCGCCAGCGGATCACCGGGCGCGGGTTCCTGCGGCTTGGCCGCAGCGGCAAAGCGCGGATCGGAAACGAACCCGCCGCGCTCGGCCAGCGCGGCGAAAGGCAATGTCGCGCTCCTCATTGCCGTTCGTCCTGAGGAGCCGCTGAGCGGAGCGAAGTGGTGTCTCGAAGGACCATCGCGCAACTGTGGTTCGAGACGGGCCTTCGCTGCGCTCTGTCCCTCCTCACCACGAACGGACGTTGGTCGACGGACCTAGACATAGTCGTCGTCCCCGCCGCCCGCGCCGAACTGGATCGTGCCTTCCGCCGCAAGGCGCCGAGCGACTGTTACCATCGTCTTCTGGGCCTCGAGCACTTCGGCCAGCTTGAGCCGCCCGCGCGCCTCGATCTCGTCCTTGACGCCGTCGGCGGCGCGGCTCGACATTGCGGCAAAGAAGCAGTCGCGGTGGTCTTCATCGGTGCCTTTGAGCGCATCGATCAGCACCTCGCTTTCGACCTCGCGGAGCAGCGCGCCCATGTCCTGCGGGCTCAGCGCGAACAGGTGCTCGAACTTGAACATCTCGCTCTCGATCGCCTTGGCGAGCGCTTTGTCGAGCTTGCCGATCTCAGGCATGATCCGCTTTTCGGCGGCCTTGCCGGCTTGGTTGATGATGTCGGCGGCCTCGCGCGGCCCGCCCATGGAAAGTGCGGCCTTGCCGTGGCTGGCGGCGATGCGCGCTTCGAGCACCGCCTCGAGCATGGCAATCGCCTCGGCCGAAACCGGCCCCAGCGTGGCGACGCGGTGGACCACCGCAGTCTGGGCTTCGGCGGGCAGCGCGTGCAGTACCGCGGCGGCAACTTGCGCGTCGAGCTGGACCAGCAACACCGCGATTGCTTGGGGATGCTCATCCCGGATCAAGGGGATCAACGTTGTCGGGGTCAGCCAGCGGGCGAGTTCGATCGCCGGGCCGGTGTCTTCGCCCGCAGGCAGTATCCGCTGCATCAGGCTGTCGGCCTTCACCTCGCCAACCGCGCGGTGCATCAGCGAGCGGACCTGCCGGGTTCGCCCGCGCGCGCTGATCCCCTGATTGCCGGAATTCTCGACAAAGCCGCTGATCGCCTGGGTGATCTGCTCGGGACCGATATCGCCCAGACTGCACATCTTCTCCCCCAGCACCTGCAACTCGTCGGGGCCAAGTTCGCTGAGGATCGCGGCGGCCTGCGCTTCCTCTAGCAGCATGATCATGATCGCGGCGCGCTCGGCGTCGCCCAGCCCGGCGATCTGTGCAGGCGCGCTCATTGCGCGGCCCCGGCGCCGGGTGCGCCCAGCATCTTGCGCAGCGCCTCCAGCGCGTCCGCAGGCTTTTCCTCGACGATCCGCTGCGCCAGCCCGACCTGGCGGCCAAGCACTGAGGGATCGCTGCCCGAATGGGCGATGGCGGCAACCGGCGCAGCAGCCCCGGCCTGGCCAGGCTCGCGCTTGAGCGCGCGGGCGAGCGGACGCACGCCGAGCAACAGCACCAGCACGATCCCGATTAGCGCGACGACAGAGCGCACCACCGTGGCAAACCACGGTGTCCAGTCGCTGATCATATTCAGTTTTGATCTTTTGCAGCTCATTATAAGGATTAAAATCGTTAGGAAAAGCGTGCGAGTGTGATGATGGATTGGGATTTTGT
>JANOGS010000229.1:0-2830 GCA_031414115.1 Novosphingobium sp.
GGACGGGGCAACCTACAACATCAACGCCGATACCATGGCCGGGGCGATCGCTGCGGCATTGGGCGCGGCGCGGCTGTTTCTGCTGACCGACGTTGCCGGAGTGCTGGACAAGGACGGCAGTTTGCTGACCGATCTGACCACGGCGGACATCGCCAAACTGCAAGCCGACGGCACGATCAGCGGCGGAATGATCCCCAAGCTGGAAACCTGTGTCCACGCGCTCGAGGCCGGGTGCGAAGCCGCAGTGGTGCTCGACGGGCGGGTTCCGCACGCGATGCTGCTCGAGTTCTTTACCTCGCGCGGCGCAGGTACCCTGATCCGGAAATGATCCGCGTCCTGGCCTTGCTGGCGCTGAGCGCCGCGCTGGCCGGCTGTTCGGGCGAGGAAGCGCCGCCCGCGGCCAAGCCTGTGGTCAAGGCCAGCGAAGTTCCCCCGTCGCCGCGCACCGTCCCGCCGCCTTCTGCCTCGCGCAATCCGGCCGAAGTGCTGCTCGCCTGGGCCGGGGCGATGAGCCTCAAGCAATGGGACGCGGCCTACCTCTACTGGGAGGCCAAGGGCGCCGGCACCGGCATGAATATCGACCAGTTCAAGACCCATTGGGGCCGCCTGACCAATCCCGAGTTCGAGATCCGGCCAGGAATGAGCGAAGGCGCGGCGGGCACGTTGTACTACACCGCCCCGGTGATACTGATCGACGGGGCACGGCGGATCGAGGGTGAAGTGGTGCTGCGCCGGGTTAACGATGTGCCGGGCGCAACAGCGGAAGACCGGCGCTGGCATATCGAGAGCCACACGCTGGAGTTTTGAAGGCTGGCGCTGCGATAGTTCGCGCGAAGCCGCGAAGCCGCGAAGGCGCGAAGCGCAAAGAAAACGCCGCAGTCTCTCATCACGGGCAGCTCTGGACAATTTCATAAGTAACACATACAAACTCACCCCGACACATCCGGTTGCCCGGCGCCCGCAGGCCGGTTAGAGAGCGCGCGTCTGTTTCAAGAAGGATTTGCCCGTGCTGCTTCATACTCTGGTCCAGGTCATCGACCTTCTGGTCAGTTTCATCGTCATGTTCGTGATCGCGCAATTTGTCCTCAGCCTGCTGATCACCTTCAATGTGATCAGCATGCGCAACCAGTTCGTCGAGGCGATCTGGCGCGCGATCAACGCCATGCTCGATCCGATTCTCGCCCCGATCCGGCGGATCATGCCGCATACCGGGGCGATCGACTTTTCGCCGATGGTGCTGATTCTTGGCCTTTCGATCCTGCAGATCGTGCTCGGCAACCTGGCCCTGGCGGTAGCGCAATGACCGCAGCGGTGATCGACGGCAAGGCCTTCGCCGCCGGCCTGCGCGCGCGGGTTGCCGACTATGCCGCAACCTTTGAGCAGGCCGCGGGCCGCAAGGCCGGACTAGCCGTGGTGCTGGTCGGCGAGGATCCGGCGAGCCAGGTCTATGTCGCTTCCAAGGCCAAGCAGACGGTCGAATGCGGCATGGCGAGCTTCGAGCATCGGCTGCCCGCCGATACCGCGCAAGCGACGCTGATCGCAGTGGTCGACCAGCTCAACGCCGATCCCGCGGTCGATGGCATCCTGGTCCAGCTGCCCTTGCCCAAGCACTTGGACGAGCAGGCAGTGGTTGAACGGATCAGCCCCGACAAGGACGTCGACGGCCTGACCCCGCTGAGCTCGGGGCGCCTCGCGCTCGGCCTGCCGGGGCTGGTGCCGTGCACGCCGCTGGGCTCGCTGATGCTGCTCAAGGACCGGCTCGGCAGCCTTTCGGGGCTCGACGCGGTGGTGATCGGGCGCTCGATCCTGGTCGGCAAGCCGATGGCGCAGCTGCTGCTCGCCGAAAGCTGCACCGTGACCATCGCGCATTCGCGCACCAGGGATCTGCCCGAAGTGGTTCGCCGCGCCGATATCGTCGTTGCCGCGGTCGGCCGCCCGGAAATGGTCAAGGGCGCCTGGCTCAAGCCCGGCGCGACCGTGATCGACGTCGGGATCAACCGCTTGCCGCCCGAGGAAGGCAAAACCAAGGGCCGGCTGGTGGGCGATGTCGCCTATGCTGAGGCACTGGACGTGGCCGGCGCGGTCACTCCGGTGCCGGGCGGGGTCGGGCCAATGACCATCGCCGTGCTGCTCAGGAATGCGCTGGTCGCGGCCCACCGCAACGCCGGGGTGGCGCTGGCCGACGGGGCGCTGTAAACCCCGCCGCATGAAACACCTGATTCTCCCGGCGTTTGCGTTTGCGCTCGCCGCCTCGCCTGCCCTCTCGCGTGAGCGCAAGCCGCCCGAGGGCTTCGCCAATCCCAGCGCAGCAATTGCGGCCGAGATCGCCTTTGCCCAGCTTGCCCAGACCAAGGGCCAGTGGACCGCATTCCGCGCCACCGCGACCAAGGATGCGGTGATGTTCGTGCCGCAGATGGTGCTCGCCCAGGACCACCTCAAGGGCAAGGCCGACCCGGCGGTTTCGCTCAAGTGGCAGCCGCACCAGGTCTGGTCGAGCTGCGACGGTTCGATCGCGGTAACCCGCGGCGCCTGGCAGAGCGACAAGGCCACCGGCTGGTTCAGCACGATCTGGCAGCGCCAGAAGAAGGGCGATTACAAGTGGCTGCTTGATCAGGGCGATGAGACCCCGATGGCGCTTGATGCCCCCGAGATGATCGTCGCCAAGGTGGCCGAATGCCCGCCGGGCTACCGCGGCGCCAAGCACAAGCGCAAGGACGCCAAGGGCAAGATCGCGCTGGGCGATCCCGCCTACCGCGCCGGCAAGTCCGACGACGGCACCCTGACCTGGGAAGTGCGCGTCGCTCCTGACGGCGCCCGCAATTTCACCATG
>JANOGS010000230.1:0-5947 GCA_031414115.1 Novosphingobium sp.
GACGGTGGGGTTGGTTGCTGGCACTGGCCGCGCTGGCCCAGCCAGCGCAAGCCCAAGATGTCCCCGCATCGCCGCCCAGCGACGTTTCGGTGACGATCTACCGCGCCCCGCACCGCGATGCCGGGGCAATCGAGCTTGGCAGCCTCGGCGGGTTCGCGGTGGTCAGCGAGACCCGCACCGTCACCCTGCCCGCTGGCGAAAGCCGGTTGCGGTTCGAAGGCGTGGTTGACGGGATCTTGCCCGAAAGCGCGATCATTTCCGGCCTGCCCGGCGGGGTGATCGAAAAGAACCGCGATGCCGCGCTGCTCTCGCCAAGCTCGCTGATGCGCGCGGCGCGGGGCAAGACCATCCGGCTGGCGCGGACCAATCGCGACACCGGCAAGACCGAACTGGTCAAGGCCGAGATCGTTGCCGCCGATGCCGACGGGGTAACCTTCAAGACCGCCGCCGGGGTCGAGGCGCTGCGCTGTTCGGGGATGCCCGAGACGTTCCGCTACGAACGCGGAACCCAGGGGCTTTCGGCGCAGCCGACGCTCTCGGTGGCAACGCGCAGCAAGCGGCCCCTCACCGCCACGGTCACCCTCACCTACATCGCCGAGGGGTTCGACTGGAACGCCAGCTACACCGCGCGGATCAATCCAGATGGCAAGACCATGGACCTGGGCGGGTGGATCACGCTCGCCAACGGCAATTCGGTCTCGCTGGCCGATGCCCGGGTCCAGATCGTCGCCGGCGGGCTCAACCGCGAATATGTCGGGCGCCATGTCAACAATCAGCCGCAGGTGATCGCGCGGTGCTGGCCGCTGCAGCGCACCCATCAGATCCCGCTCAAGCCCGATCGCCCTTACAGCCTGGTCAATCCCTATGTTCCGGGCGACGATCAGCGCTATCGCGGCAGCTGGGCGGAGGAAGACGGCAGCATAGTCGTTACTGCACAGCGGATGGAACAACGGCTGATGGATGCGCCCATGGCGGTGTCGGTTGTTTCCGCCGCCCCGCCTCCCCCCGAACAGCTCGGCGACCTCAAGCTCTACCGCGTGCCGCAGCGCACCACCGTCGCGGCGATGCAGATGAAGCAGACCCGGCTGCTCGAGCAGCCTGGCGTGCCGTACGAGCGGGTGCTGGTGCTGCGGACCCGTGCGCATGAAGAATGGAACAGCGAGGCGCAGTACAATCCGGTCGCCGTGCTGCGGACCAAGAACGACAAGGACCACAAGCTCGGCCTGCCGCTGCCCTCCGGAGCCTTCCTGATCGAGCAGGAGCAATGGGGGCGGGCGATGGTGGTGGGCGAACCGGCGCTGCGCGACACCGCCGAGGATGAGAAGGTCGAGCTGGAGCTGGGCGAGGTCAGCAATGTCACGATCGTCCGCCGCACCACCGAGCGCAAGGCACTGGGCGGCGACCACTGGACCGCCAGCGAGGAGGTCACCGTGACCAACGCCAGCCCCGAGGACGAAGTGCTGGAACTGCGGCTCGAGTCCTACAACGGCGAAAAGATCACCGAGCCGAGCCAGGTGCTCGACAAGGAACTCGGCCATCCCTTCGCCCGGCTCAAGGTCCCCGCCAACGGCACGGTGACATTGCGCTACAAGGTCTCCGACCGCTAGTTTTCGGCTCGTCGCAAACCAGGCGCAAACCGGCTTGCCAAACTCTACTAAATCGATAGACCTAGATGTCTACTGATTCGGTAGACACTCGTGGGAGAGTCGTCATGCGCTTGTCCAAGTCCGTCCTGCTTGCCACCCTGCCCTCCGTTCTCATCCTCTCCGCCTGCGGCCAGAAGGCCGAAGAGGCCGCCTCTGAACCCGCCTCCGCCGAGGTAGCGACCGATGCCCCCGCCATCAGCGACGCCGCCGGCCCAGACATCGGCCGCGCTGTCGCTCCGGGGGTTGCCTTTGCCTACAGCTACGCCTTCACTCTCCCGGCCAAGGCGATCTCGGGCATCCAGCAGGAGCACGCCGCGGCCTGCGCCAAGCTCGGCGCCAACCGCTGCCGGGTAACGGGCATGAGCTATGAGCAACCCAGCGAAGATCAGGTCTCGGCCCGGATGAATTTCCTCCTCTCCCCCGATATCGCCCATTCGTTCGGCAGCGCCGGGGTTGCCCTGGTCGAGAAGGCCGAGGGCAAGCTCGACAACGCCAGCGTGACTGGCGAGAACGCCGGCGAGAAAATCGAACTGTCGCAGCGCGACAGCGCGGGTATCGAGGCCGAAGCCCAGCGGATCGAAACCCGGCTCGCCGCCAAAGGACTCACTTCGCAAGAACGCGCCGAACTGCAAAGCCAGCTCGGCAGCCTGCGCGAACAATTGCGCGGCAACGCCCAGACCCGCGGCGATCTGGAAAAGTCGATCGCCACCACCCCGGTCAGCTTCGCTTATGCCAGCCAAGGCCTGATCGGCGGCGGCAACACTTTCGGCAAGGCCGCCTCGGCCAGCTGGTCAAGCCTTGAAACCATGCTCGCCTATCTTACCTTGATCATCGGCGTCGCATTGCCCTGGTTGCTGCTGATCGGCTTGATCGTGCTTATCTTGCGCTCGCCTGCCCTGCGCCGCCTGCTCGGCAAGAATTCAGCTGCGGAGCCCCAGCCCCCCCTTTAGGGGCTCCGTCGTCCCCGCGCCGCCCTTTCCCCCTCCCGGCGCGGGGGCATCTGTTGCAAGTATCTGGCGCCGCGCTAGTCTCTGTTCCGACAGGCGGAGACGAAGCTTGAGGATCGGAATGCTTGCGGCCATCTTGGCCTTGATCCCCCTGCCCGCGGGGGCTCAGCCTGCCGCGGCTGCCAGAGCCAGCGAAGCTCGCCTTGCCGAGCTGCGCCAGGCCGCCAATGAGGCCTATATCTACCTCTATCCGCTGGTGACGATGGATATCACCCGCCGGGTCGGCGCCAATCCGGTCAATACCCTGAACCACTTGCGCGCCTTCCCCGATGCCAGCTTTCGCACCGTGGTCCGGCCGAATTTCGACACGCTCTATTCGATGGCATGGATCGACCTCTCGGGCGGTCCAGTAGCGATCAGCGTGCCAGCTTCGCACGGGCGCTATTACCTTCTGCAGTTCCTCGACATGTGGACCGACAGTTTCGCCATTCCCGGCACCCGCACCCACGGGGGTGCAGCGCAGGCATTGGCGCTGGTCCCGCCGGGCTGGCAAGGCAAGCTGCCTGAGGGCCTGACCAGGATCGACGCCCCGACCACGCGGATCTGGCTGATCGGCAGAACCCAGACCAACGGCATTGCAGACTACGCAGCTGTCCATGCCTTTCAGGATGCCATGCGGCTGGGCCCGATCGGCGAATCGACGCAGTTATCCGGGACTGCAAAGGAGCCTCCGATCAACCTGGCGATCCCCCCAAAAATCCAGGTTGATGCGATGTCACCGCTCGAGTTCCTCGAAAACGGCGCCCGTGTTCTTCACTCGACCCGCCCACACGATACCGATTGGTCGCAGCTCGAGCGCCTGAAGCGGCTGGGCATCGGCCCGGAACTGAAGTTCACGCCTGACAGGCTGGGCACGGAAGATCTGGGCGCCATCGCCGCCGGTGTGGCTGATGCGCGCCGCACGCAGACCACGCGCGAAGCCGGGATCAACCCGGCCAGCAACGGCTGGGCCTATGGCACCGAAACCGTCGGGGTCTATTGCAACGCTTACCTCAAGCGCGCGATCATCGCGCGGCGCGGACTCGGCGCCAACCCGCCTGAGGATGCGGTCTATATGCACGCCTATCGCGATGCTCGCGACCAGCTGCTGCAAGGCGGGAAGAGCTATTCGCTGCGTTTCGAGAAGGGCCAGCTGCCCCCGGCCGGCGCGTTCTGGTCTGTGACGCTTTACAATGGAGAGGGTTACCCAGTGGCCAATCCGATCGGCCGCCACGCGCTGGGCGACCGCGATCCGCTGCGCTTCAATCCCGACGGCTCGCTTGACCTGTTGATCCAGCCCCAAGATCCCGGCGGGGCACTCAGTGGCAATTGGCTGCCGGCGCCAACCAGTGGAGCGATCGCGCTGACGCTGCGGATCTATCTTCCCAGCGAAGAGGTACTTGCCCGGCGCTGGACCCCACCTGCGATCAACCCGCTTTAATCGGGTTCCTGGGTGGCCAGCCATTGCTTGAGCCGCTTGCGGTCGGACACGCGAACCTGGCGATAGCCGGTCTCGATCAGACCCTCGCGCTTGAGCAGGGCCAGCGATTTGGCCAGCGTCATCGCCGAGACCCCGAGAATCGAAGCGAGGTCTTCCTGCACCGCCTCGACAGCATCCCCCGCAGCAGTATTCGAGGTCAAGGTCAGCAGCAGCTTGGCCAGGTGCGCCTCGCGCGAGAGGGTGCGCAGATCATCGACCATCGCGATCGCGGCGTTGAGGCGAATCCCGGCGACCCGGTAAAGCGCCAGCAAAACCTCGGGCTGCGCGATCAGTTGTTCGAAGGCTTCAAGGTCGTAGTGATCGACAGTGGCGCCGCCGCTGGCGACGACATTGTGGGTGCGCGGTTCGCGGCCAAGCATCAATATATCGGCGACATGCTGCCCCGGCCCGATCATGGTAACAAAGCTCTGCGAGCCATCCTGGCGCAGCCGCACCAGCCTGATGCTCCCGCTGATCACCACGTCCATGGTCGGATTGCGGTCACCGCGGGCATGAAGCTGTTCGCCGTCGGCATAGTCACGGCGCCGGGCCAGCGCCGCCATCCACGCGCGCGTCGCGGGGGCGATCAGGTCAAGCAATACCGGGCCGGACAGGTTGACCAAGGCGACAAAGCTCCTCGATTCCCAAAAGCTTTATATTCCTCAATTCCGACTGCGGATAGGGCCAACAGCACAAACAGCCCTTCGGGTCGCCCGATTTGCCGCAACAGCGGGATGGGGGTGGGAAAGGGCAGCGGGCGCCGCGCTTTTAGAGCTGCGACGCCCGCTATCTTTTCTGACCGGCGCGCGCGCTGCTGACCCCGCCTTTCCGGCTTGCCAGCCCCGATGAAGCAACTTATCGGCTTAACCGAACGGTTAAACGATACGGGAGTTCCCATGCGCTTCGATGGTACCCGCGACTATGTCGCGACCGACGATCTCAAGGTTGCGGTCAATGCTGCGGTGCTGCTGCGCCGCCCGCTGCTGGTCAAGGGTGAGCCTGGCACCGGCAAGACCGTACTGGCGCACGAGATCGCCAAGGCGGTCGGCGCGCCGCTGATCGAGTGGAACGTCAAGTCGACCACCAAGGCCCAGCAAGGGCTCTACGAATACGATGCGGTGGCCCGCCTGCGCGACGGCCAGCTCGGCGATGAGCGGGTCCACGACATCGCCAACTATATCCGCAAAGGCAAGCTTTGGGATGCCTTCACCTCGCCCCAGCTCCCCGTGCTGCTGATCGACGAGATCGACAAGGCCGACATCGAGTTCCCCAATGATCTCCTCCAGGAACTCGACCGGATGAGCTTCGATGTTTATGAGACCAAGGAGCGGATCACCGCTGCCGAGCGCCCGATCGTGGTGATCACCTCGAACAACGAGAAGGAACTGCCCGACGCCTTCCTGCGCCGCTGCTTCTTCCACTACATCAAGTTCCCCGACCGTGAGACCATGCAGGCGATCATCGACGTCCACTTTCCCGGGATCCAGAAGACCCTGGTTAGCAAGGCGATGGACGTGTTCTACGAGGTCCGCGAAGTTCCCGGGCTCAAGAAGAAGCCGTCGACCAGCGAATTGCTCGACTGGCTCAAGCTGCTGCTCCACGAGGAGATGCCGCTCGACGTGCTGCAATCGCGCGACCCGACCAAGGCGATCCCGCCGCTGCACGGCGCATTGCTCAAGAACGAGCAGGACGTGATGCTGTTCGAGCGGCTGGCGTTCATGGCCAAGCGGCAGGCGAACAAGGGCTAAGGCTGTATCGACATTCAGATTTTGCGCAAAGTTGAGGTGGGCGGAGTCATTCTCCTCCGTTCGGCCTGAGCTTGTCGAAAGCCGGCT
>JANOGS010000231.1:0-10126 GCA_031414115.1 Novosphingobium sp.
ACCGACGGAATCACCAAATGTTTGTAGCGGATCTCAAGCTTCCGCTGCGTTTCAACACTATAGCCTTTTTCTTGCAGCATAGCTGTCAAAATGGCTTCGTAAACGTTCTCAAGCAGACCCGGCCCGAGATCTCGATGCAACTGGACCGCACAGCCAAGCACGTCGCCAGAGATTTCTTCCAAATCTCTCACAACAAAATCTCCGCGTCTCCGCGCCTCCGCGTGAGCAACACTTTCATGCCCCGCCCTCCGCCTTCTCGTCTCCGGGCAGCACGTATTGCGCGCCTTCCCAGGGCGACATGAAATCGAACTGGCGCAGGTCCTGGGCGAGCGCGACCGGTTCGTAGACCACGCGCTGGGCTTCCTCGGAATAGCGCAGCTCGACATAGCCGGTCAGCGGGAAGTCCTTGCGCTGGGGATGGCCCTCGAAGCCGTAGTCGGTGAGGATCCGGCGCAGGTCGGTGTTGCCGTCGAACACCACCCCGTACATGTCGAACACCTCGCGCTCGAGCCAGCCGGCGTTGGGCCACAGGGTGGTGACGGTGGGGACCGGGGTGTCCTCGGCAGCGCTGACCTTGACCATCAGCCGGTGGTTCCTGGTCACGCTGAGCAGCATGTAGACCACTTCGAAGCGCTCGGCCCGGTCGGGGTAATCAACCCCGGCGATTTCCATCAACTGCTGGTATTCGTGATTGTCACGCAGAGTGCGCAGGACATTCTCGATTTCCTCGCGGGCGACGGTAATCACGAACTCGCCGTGCTCGTCTTTCGCGTCGACGAGGCTCGCGCTCAACGCTGCGGTCAACGCAGCCAACACACCTTCGTTGGAGGCGAATTTGGGGGCGGAATGGAGGACCTTGCTCACCGTTCGATCGTCCCGATCCGGCGGATCTTGCGCTGCAATTGCATCACCCCGTACATCAGCGCCTCAGCGGTTGGCGGGCAGCCGGGGATGTAGATGTCGACCGGCACGATCCGGTCACAGCCGCGCACGACGCTGTAGCTGTAGTGGTAATAGCCGCCGCCGTTGGCGCACGATCCCATCGAGATCACGTATTTGGGCTCGCTCATCTGGTCATAGACCTTGCGCAGCGCCGGGGCCATCTTGTTGCACAGCGTGCCGGCGACGATCATCACGTCCGACTGGCGCGGGCTGGCGCGCGGGGCGAAGCCGAACCGTTCGAGATCGTAGCGCGGCATGTTGGCGTGGATCATCTCGACCGCGCAGCAGGCGAGACCGAAAGTCATCCACCACAGGCTGCCGGTGCGGGCCCACTGGAACAGGTCTTCGGTCGAGGTGACGAGGAAGCCCTTGTCGCCCAGTTCGGCGTTGAGATCGCCCAGAAACGCCTGGTCGGGCGGCAGCAGGCTGGAGGTTTGCGGGGTGGTCACGGTGCTCATTCCCAATCCAGCGCCCCGACTTTCCAGGCATAGGCCAGGCCCACCACCAGTTCGCCGATGAACACCATCATGGTGATCCACCCCGGCCAGCCGGTGAAGTCAAGGCTGACCGCCCAGGGAAACAGAAACGCGGCTTCGAGATCGAAGACGATGAACAGGATCGCGACCAGATAGAAGCGCACGTCGAACTGGCTGCGCGGATCCTCAAACGCGGGGAAGCCGCATTCATACTCGCTGAGCTTGTCAGGGGTCGGGTTATGGGCTCCGGTCAGCCGGGCCACGCCCATCGGCAGGATCACGAAAGCCGATGAAAGCGCGAAAGCGATGCCGAGGAAGAGCAGGATCGGCAGGTACTGTTCAAGGTCTACCAAGGGGCCGCACTCGCCATTGCAAAGGACTAGCCGCGCCCTAGTCCCGCCCCGCGCGGGGCGCAAGTGGGGGAAGTGGCTAATTTCGGGCAATGCGGCGTCGAAAGCAGGGCGCCGGAAGGCAACGCAGACGCCATCACGCGAATTGCCTTTGCCTCAGCGCAGCATTACATGGGAATAAAGCGCTCTCCTTCCCTCCCGAAAGGCTTTTCCCATGGCCCAGCTTTCCGCCGCCGATCCGATCGTCATCCTGTCTTACGCGCGCACCCCGATGGGCGGGATGCAGGGGGTGTTCTCCGATGTCAGCGCGACCGATCTTGGGGCCGCCGCGATCAAGGGTGCGGTCGAGCGGGCCGGGGTCAAGGGTGAGGAGATCGAGCGGGTCTATATGGGCTGCGTGCTGCCCGCCGGGCTGGGTCAGGCCCCGGCCCGCCAGGCGACGATCAAGGCCGGCCTGCCCAAATCGGTCCAGGCGACCACGGTCAACAAGGTCTGCGGATCGGGGATGCAGACCCTGATCATGGGCGCCGAGGCGCTGGCCGCCGGAACCATCGATCTGGTCGTCGCGGGCGGCATGGAGAGCATGACCAACGCCCCCTACATCCTCAAGAAGCACCGCTCGGGCGCGCGGATCGGGCATGACACTGCTTACGACCACATGTTCCTCGACGGGCTGGAGGACGCCTATGAGGCCGGCCGGGCGATGGGCACCTTCGCCCAGGACACCGCCAACGAATACCAACTGACCCGCGAGGCGCAGGACGGCTATTCGATCGAATCGTTGCGCCGCGCCCAGGCTGCAATTGCCGACGGTGCCTTTGCCGACGAGATCGTGCCGGTCACTGTGATCAGCCGTTCTGGTGAGAGCGTGGTCGACACCGACGAGCAGCCCGGCAAGGGCCGCCCTGACAAGATCCCGGGTCTCAAGCCCGCCTTCGCCAAGGACGGCACGATCACCGCCGCCACCTCCAGCTCGATTTCGGACGGCGCCGCCGCCATGGTGCTGACCCGCGCCAGTGTCGCCAGCGCCAAGGGCCTGAGCCCGATCGCCCGGGTGGTCGCGGTGTCAGCCCACGCCCAGGAACCCAAGGATTTCACCACCGCCCCGGTCGGCGCGATCAACAAGTTGATGGACAAGGCCGGCTGGACGCTGGGCGATGTCGATCTGTTCGAAGTCAACGAAGCCTTCGCCTGCGTCGCGATGTTCGCGATGCACGACCTTGGCATTCCGCATGAGAAGATCAATGTTCACGGCGGCGCTACCGCGCTGGGCCATCCGATCGGCGCCTCGGGCGCACGGATCGTCACCACGCTGATCGCCGCGCTCAAGCGTCATGGCAAGACCAGGGGTGTTGCCAGTCTGTGCATCGGTGGCGGTGAAGCCACTGCGGTTGCAGTAGAATTGGTCTAGCGCTTGGGGCCAAGCGGCTGTAGCCTCAGCCCTGAGTTCAATCAGGAGAGGCCGAGCATGCACCGCAAGACTTCTATCGCCGCCGCAGCATTGCTGCTGACCGCAGTTGCCGCTTGCAGCAAGCCGGAGCCGGCTGCCGAGGCGACCACTGCGGCTGACGCAGCCCCGGTTGCCGCGGCCACCTGGACCCCTGCACTGCCGACGCCAGGTGTCTACGAAGCGACTTCGTCCACCGGCGAGGCGCTGTTCAAAAATTTCGTCGAGGCCGACTATTCCTATTCCTTGGTCCCTGCCAAGGGATTGACCGAGGCGGGCATCGTCAAGCTGATCGATGGCAAGGTCTGCCTCGATCCCTCTGGCAAGGACAATCCGACCCGGTGCTACACCGAAAGCGTGCGCGCCGCAGACGGCAGCTTTACTGCAACCGACGAAAAGGGCGTGGTCATCAACCTCAAGCCAGCCGCCAAGTAAGCGGTTGAAGCAGAATGGGGGAGCTGCTCAAGGCTCCCCCGCCCCCCACAGCCGGCTGGCCTCGACATGGCCCTTGCGGCCGCCGACGTCGAGCTCGCACCAGCCGGCCTGGCATTCACCCAGCAAGCCGACCACGCCCGGCGCCAGTCGCCATAGCAGCTGCGCTGCGCTGGCAGGGTTTTCGCGCATGTCGGCGGCCCCGCTGCCCCGCACATAGCCGGTGCGCTGCCGGGTCAGAAACTGCGAGCGCATCCAGCCCTGGGCGCCGTCCGGATCCTGGACCAGGCGCCAGCCGTCCTTGATCCGCAGCACCTTCAGCGGCAGCTGCGGGCGGCGATAGACCCAGGCAATCCGGTAATCCTCGCCTGGCCCGACCCGCAGGTTGACCTCAGCGGCGCGGATAGAGGCCCAGTAGGGTGTCTTGGCACTTTCGGCCGAGGCCGGTGCGGCGAAGGCAAGTGCAAGTGCGGCAAGGAAAATCAGTCGGCGAATCTGCATGGCTTCAGATAGCCCGCCGCAGCCGTGCGCTTCAAGCGGCTTGACCGCCCTGCCCGCCCCGGCCTAGCGTTTTGCCGGTGATGACCGTCGTTTCCGATACCCCCCTCGCCCGCCGCGTCCACGGTACGCCGCGGGTTCACGTCACCCGCCACCTGCTGCCCTCGGTCGAAGCGCGGATGGGCGAGTTGTTCGATGTGGTGCTCAATACCGACGACCGGCCGCTGACGCGCGGCGAACTGGTCGCGGCGATGCGGGACTGCGACGTGCTGGTGCCGACCGTGACTGACCGGATCGATGCCGGGATGATTGCCGAAGCGGGCGACCGGCTGGGCCTGATTGCCAATTTCGGCGCCGGGACCGAGCATCTCGATCTGTCCGCCGCGCGGGGTAGCAAGATCATCATCACCAACACCCCGGGCGTGTTCACCGAAGATACGGCAGACCTTACCATGATGCTGATCCTCTCGGTTCCGCGTCGGCTTGGCGAGGGCAGCCGGCTGATCCGCGATGGCCAGTGGACCGGCTGGACCCCGACCGCGATGCTGGGCCGCTGCATCGGCGGCAAGCGCCTGGGGATCGTCGGAATGGGCCGGATCGGCCAGGCGGTGGCGCACCGCGCCCGCGCCTTTGGCATGGACGTCAGCTATCACAACCGCCAGCAGCTGCCTGCCAGCATCGAAAAGATGTTCGGCGCCAGCTATGAACCCGATCTCGATCGTCTGGTGGCTGAAACAGACATTCTGACCCTGCATTGCCCGGCGGGTCCCGGCACCCATCATCTGCTCAACGCCGCCCGCCTGGCGACGATGAACAGCGATGCCTATGTCATCAACACCGCCCGCGGCGATCTGATCGACGAAGAGGCGCTGATCGCCGCGCTTGAGGCCGGGCAGATCGCCGGGGCCGGGCTGGACGTGTTCGCCCGCGAGCCCGCGGTCGATCCGCGATTGATCGCGCTGCCCAACGTGATCACCCTGCCCCACCTGGGCAGCGCGACGATCGAAGGGCGCGCGCACGCCGGCGAAAAGGTGATCGCCAACATCCGCTTCTGGGTCGATGGCCACCGCCCGCCGGATCAGGTGCTGGATGGCTGGGCATAAGCAACTTTGAGCGCTGCTTCAGCTTGCGGACTGGCAGATTGTTGCTCTAAGCCGCGCGACACAGAATCGCGCGGGCTGCCGCCGTTTCGGGGGAGACAATGATGCGCAAGTTCGCCGCCCTGGGCCTGGCCGCCGCCGCCACCCTCGCTCCAATCGCCGCAATCGCGCAGGACGTGGTTGAGGAAGGCGTGCTCAACAGCGGCGATACCGCCTGGATCCTGGTCTCTTCGGCGCTGGTGCTGCTGATGTGCATGCCCGGGCTGACGCTGTTCTACGGCGGGCTGATGCGCGCCAAGAACTTCCTTTCGGTGATGATCCAGGTCGGGGCGATTGCCGCGGTGGCCTCGGTGCTGTGGGTGGTCTGCGGCTATACCATGGCGTTCGGCGATGCCACCAACGGCTGGCTGGGGGCGGGCAATTTCTGGATGCTGCTGGGCACCGAGAACCTGCTGCGCGGCGCCTACCCGATCTCTGAACGCACCTTCGCGCTATTCCAGATGACCTTCGCGGCGATCACCCCGGCGTTGATGGCCGGCGCCTGGATCGACCGCGCCCGGTTTGGCTGGGTGCTGGGGTTCTGCGCGCTGTGGGGGCTGATCGTCTATGCCCCGGTCGCGCACTGGCTGTGGGGCGACGGCTGGCTCTACACCAGCATGGGCACCAGGGATTTCGCCGGCGGGATTGTGGTCCACACCACCGCCGGCGTCTCGGCCTTGGTGGTGGCGGCGCTGCTCGGCAAGCGCAAGGGCTTTCCCAAGACCATGATGCTGCCGCACAGCCCGTCGCTGACCATGGCCGGCGCGGCGCTGCTGTGGGTCGGCTGGTTCGGGTTCAACGGCGGCTCGGCGCTGGCCGCGAACGACAGCGCGGCTTCGGCGATCATCAACACCCACCTTGGCGCCAGCGTCGCGGCGCTGGTGTGGATCCTGATCGAGCGCTTCAAGGTCGGCAAGCCGACCAGCGTCGGCTTTGCCACCGGCGCGATTGCCGGCCTAGCGACGGTTACCCCGGCCGCCGGGTTCATCTCGCCCGGCGGGGCGATGCTGCTCGGCGCAATCGCCGCTGCGGTGTGCTTCCCGATGATCCAGGTGGTCAAAAAGCGGCTTGAGATCGACGATTCGCTCGATGTCTTCGCGGTCCACGGGATCGGCGGGATGACCGGCTCGATCCTGCTCGCGGTGTTCATGTCGGAAGGCTTCGGCGGCGCCGGCTATGACGAGGGGGTGACCATGGTCAACCAGCTCGCCGCGCAGTTCGTCGGGGTCGGCGTGGTCGCGATCTGGTCGGCCATCGCCAGCGCGGTGATCGCACTGGGCGTATCGCTGGTCCTGCCGATGCGCGTCAGCGAGGACGACGAGCGCGAGGGGCTCGACCTCGCCAGCCATGGCGAACGGGCCTGGGAGCTGGATTGAGCCTGCACGAACCGTTCAGCAGGGGTTATGATGCGGTAACGGATGATCAGACTTCCTCAACTCGGAGGGAATGTCATGCGTAACCTTGCTTTGCTGCTCGTTCCGGCGCTGGCGCTGGTCAGTGCCCCGGCGCTGGCCGACAGCCAATCGTCGAACACCAGTTCCAACAGTTCCTCCAACAACGGCACCGTCCGCGAGCGGGTGGTCGATAGCTATTGCGCAAACGACTACTGCGAACGTTATGAGGTGCGTCGGACCTACCGCGATCACGGCTACCGCGAGGCGCGCCGCGAGCGCGGCTGGCGCGAGCGGCAGCGCGACCGTTACCGGGATCGCGACAACGGGGACGACGATTGATCGCCTAGCCTGGCCCCGGTAAATGCCGCTGAAGCAGCTCGCCGATCGCGCGAATGCCGACGGTGGCGCGGGCATAGTTGAGGTGGCGGCACGGAACTTCGCGCTGGATATCGGATTCGCCGGGCAGTCCCCGCGCCGCCGCCGGGGAAATGATCCCGTCGTGCGGTGACCACACCGCCACGGTCGTCACCGGCGGCTTGGCGGACAGATCCAGTTCCAGCGGCGGCCGGTCGACCGGGTGATCGTTGAGCCATTCGTAGACCCGCCAGGCATTGTTGGCGCGCATGTTCCCGGAAAACGGGCTGCCCAGCGTCATTACCAGCGATACCTGGCGCTGCCGGACCTTGGCGACTTCGCGAGCATAGACCCCGCCCAGGCTCCAGCCGATCAAGGCTACCGGCTGGCCATGGCGATCCGCCAGCGCCGCGATCCGGTCCCCAAGCCGATCGAGCAGGTCGGTCCGCGCGCCCCGGTTCTGCCCCAGTCCCCAGCCATAGGCGGCATAGCCCGCGGCATTGAGCGAGCGGCGCAGGCGGCTTGAGGACAAATCGCCCGTGAGATAGCCCGGCAGCGCCATCACCGGCTGGCCGCGCCCGCGCGGAATCGGCACTGCGGGCAGCAGCGGGCTGACCAGCAGCGCCGGCAGCTCCAGCCCCTCGCGCAGCCACAGCCGCAGCGGCGGCGGACCGGCGCGCTCAATCGCCGGTAAGGATGCGATCGACCAGCTCCTTCACCGTCGGGGTGAAGTTGTTCGAATAGAACGGATCCTGCCTGAACTTGTAGGCCCCATGCCCCGCGAACATCAGGTTGTTGTGGATGTCCTGGCCGTGCGCGACCTTCTGCAGGGTCTTCTGGATGCAAAAGCTGCGCGGGTCGGCAAGGTAGCCGGTCGAGTGGTCGTCGTGGTCCTTCCACGCCGAGAACCCGCAGTGCGAGAGGCAGCCCATGCATTCGGTCTGGTCGTTGTGGATCTTGCTGCGTTCCTCAGGGGTGACGAACACCACGGTATCATCAGGGGTCTTGAGCGCCATGATAAAGCCCTGCGCGGCCCAGCCGCGGGCGCGCTCACGGTCGGCGGGAGTGACCCAGAAACTCTTGCTCTTGACCCCGACGTCAAGCCGCACGGTATGCTCGCCAGCCTCGATCTTCGAATAGGGGATCTGCCGGCTCGAACGGGCTTCGAGGTTGCGGATGAAGGGATTGCGCACCGCCGAGGAATAGAACCCCGTCGGCGAAAAGCGGTGGAGCAGCACGTCGCCATCTTCCAGCGTGCGCAGATGGTCCTTCCAGTCCTGCGGGATCGGGCTTTCCTGGGTCAGCAAGGGCCGGGTGCCGTACTGGAAGATGATATGGCCAAGTTCCGGATTGTCGATCCAGTCTTCCCAGTCGCGCAGGTACCAGACTCCGCCGGCCATGACGATCGGCACGGTGTCGGCGATCCCTTCGGCGCGCATCGTCTCGCGCAGCGCCTTGACCCGGGGATAGGGATCCTCGGGCTTCAGGGGATCCTCGGCGTTGGACAGGCCGTTGTGCCCGCCGGCCAGCCACGGATCTTCATAGACCACCGCCCCCATCAGGTCGGCGAACTTGTGGTAGGCGCGCTTCCACAGCGCCCGGAAGGCGCGGGCCGAGCTGATGATCGGCAGGTAGTGGACGTTGAACCGCGCCGCGATCTCGGCCAGCTTGTAGGGCATGCCCGCGCCGCAGGTAACCCCGGTGACCATCCCGCGGGTGCCCTCCAGCACCCCTTCGAGCACGCGTTGGGCGCCGCCCATTTCCCAGAGGATATTGATGTTGATCGCGCCTTGCCCGCCGGAAACTTCGTAAGCGCGGCGGACCTGCTCGGTCCCGCCGGTGATTCCGAATTCGACCAGTTCGTTGTGGCGCTCGAACCGGGTCTTGCCCTGATAGACCTGGTCGAAAATCTCACCGTTGGCGTCATAGAAATCGGCGTTGACCGCGCTGACCGTGCCGATCCCCCCGGCCTTGGCCCAGGCGCCCGAACTGGCGTGATTCGTCACCGCCACGCCCTTGCCGCCCTCGACCAACGGCCAGACTTCCTTGCCGCCGTAAAGTATCGGCTGCAAACCCTTGAAACTAGTAGCCGAACTCATTGCGTTCCCGTCTTTCCCTTGGCCGCGCCGCAGGGCTTGATTGCCTGCGGTTCCGGGCGTTCTCCCACGGCCTCGAACTGGGCGTAATAGCCCTTGAGCTCGGGTTTACGGACAAATTGCACCAAGCGAAAGCCCAAGGCCTCGAATTCGCAGAACAGCAGCTTGGGCGGCATCCCGTGCTGGTCGGTCGGGCGCTCGGTATCGACGACGATTACTTGCCCGCCCGCCTTCAGCCCCGGCCGCAGGTGCCAGAGGAAGGCATAGGGCTCGGCAACCTCGTGGTACATGTGGACCAGGAACACCCGGTCGAAGCTGCTCGGCGGCAGCCGCGGATCGTCGGGCGTGCCTAGCTTGATCGAGACATTGTCAAGCCGCTCGCGCTCGACCCGCGCCCCCAGCCGCTCGATCGCGCCCTTGTCGATGTCGACCGCCAGCACCCGGCCCTTGGCCCCGACCCGTTCGGCCAGCCGCACCGTGTAATAGCCCCCACCCGCGCCGATATCTGCGACCGTGGTGCCGGCGCCGATCTCAGCCAGGTCCATCACCACCTCGGCCTCGCCCAGATTGTCACGCTGGTCCTCGGTGGAGAATTCGTTGTCGCCCAGCGAGGAGACCGGGCGATAGGGCCGCGGGAAATCCTGCGCGGTCTCGGCACGATCGGACTGGCTCGCGCCCTGCTGGCAGGCGCCAAGCGCCAGCACGGCGAGCAGGGTGAGAAAGAACGGGTGCTTCGACATAGCCTCAGCCTCGCGCCTTAGCGAAGCGCGCGCGCTTGGCAACGCAATTGAGGGGGGTGGCATGGTGGCGGGCGTTTGGCTAGGCGGCAACCCGAGGAGTTGGGAAATCATGCCGGTGTCATGTCTGGACGGCGCCCTGCGATCAAGGGTGTAGTTGAGTTGAAGTAACTTTATCCGGGTGCGGTCATGTCTTCGGCCTGTTGGTGCGGGGGGTATGCTCCGCTGGCCCTGATGTTTGTCCGCCTGTGCTGCTGGCCC
>JANOGS010000232.1:0-1955 GCA_031414115.1 Novosphingobium sp.
CCGGGAAGGGCTTGGGATAAACATCGGCTAAGCAGCGCGCGGTCAAAGCTGCTCGAGCATGTACTCCGCCGAGCTGACCTTGAATTCGCCGCCGCTTTCGACATTGAGCTGTTCGACCGTGCCGTCGTTGATCACCATCGAAAAACGCTGGCCGCGCTTGCCCAGGCCGAAGGCGCTGCCGTCCATGGTCAGGCCCAGGGCTTCGGCAAACTCGCCGTTGCCGTCGGCCAGCATGGTGATGTCAGTCGAACCGGCGGCCTTGTTCCAGGCGCCCATCACGAACGGATCGTTGACCGCGGTGCCGACGATCTCGTCGATGCCCTTGGCCTTGAGCTCGCCGGCTTTCTCAACGAATCCGGGCAGATGCTTGACCGAGCAGGTCGGGGTGAAAGCGCCCGGAACCGAGAACAGCGCAACGCGCTTGCCCTTGAAATAGTCGGCCGCCTGGACCGCTTCGGGGCCGGCCTCGGTGGCCTTGACCAGCTTTACGTCGGGCAGCTTGTCGCCAACTGCGATCGTCATCGGGATTCTCCTGTCGGGGGTTGCAATTCCAGTGCGGGATATAGGCAGCAATCCGGCCTGGGCAACAATTGTTATGCCTAATTTCGCTTTACCGCGCCGCTTTAAGAAGGAGTAAACGGGTTTGGGCGAAAGTCGGGTCTGCGGGAATCGTCCCGTCGGGAGACTGCACCATGGGTTTCGCAAGAGGGGTCGCGGCTGGGCTTGCCGCCGCATCGATGTTGGTATCAGCTCCGGTCAGTGCTGCGGGGTGGAGCCAGGCCGAAAAATTGCGCCGGCTGGATATCATGCTGATGGTCACCGGGCTGCGCTGCCGCACCGGTCCGGATAATTTTCAGGGCGAGTACGGCCGCTTTACCACCAAGCATCTCGGCGCGCTCAATGCCGCCAGCAACTCGCTCAAGCGCGAACTCTCGGCGCGCAGCGGTGCAGCAGGAGCCAACCGCGCGCTTGACCGGCTGAGCGTGCAGATGGCCAACCAGTATGGCCAGGGTCACCCGTGGCTCAATTGCGGCCAGCTCAAGCAAGTCACCCGCAGCCTGGCCGATGCCCGCGGTTCGGCGCCGCTGCTGGCGGCGGCGGACCAACTGCTCGCCGAAATCGGCAATTCGCAGATCGCCTTCGCACGCTGACCGCGCGAGACGATTGGGCCCGGAAGCCTTGGGGGCAAGCCTGACCGGACCAGGATGGAGCGAAGCGCCGCGCGGGTCGTCGGCGGTTCGCTCCATTTGCCGCTTTCAAGCCATATAAAGATATCTTTATATTTGCCTCGGATGAGGTGAATCGCTAAGGGCGGGGTCAGTCGAGGCGCCGCCTTTGTGCCGTTGCAGGCGCGTCTCAGCCTTAACCTGTTGCAGGAGTTGCCCCGTGGCCACAGTGCTCGAAGCCGCCAAGGACTATGCCATCGCCGATCTCGGCCTCGCCGAATTCGGCCGCGCCGAGATCAGGATCGCCGAAACCGAAATGCCCGGGCTGATGGCCCTGCGTGCAGAATTCGGCGCCAGCCAGCCGCTCAAGGGCGCGCGGATCACCGGCTCGTTGCACATGACGATCCAGACTGCGGTGCTGATCGAGACGCTTACCGCACTCGGAGCCGACGTCCGCTGGGCGACCTGCAACATCTTCTCCACCCAGGACCACGCCGCCGCCGCGATCGCTGCCACCGGGGTACCGGTGTTCGCGATCAAGGGTGAGAGCCTGGCCGATTACTGGGACTATGTCGGGCGGATCTTCGACTGGGGCGATCACACTGCCAACTTGATCCTGGACGATGGCGGCGATGCCACCATGTTCGCGCTGTGGGGCGCGCGGCTTGAGGCCGGGGACGAAATGCCCCAGCCGACCAACGCCGAGGAGATCGAATTCCAGCGCGCGCTCAAGGCCTTCGTCAAGGCCCGGCCCGGCTACCTGACGATGTCGGTCGCGCACATCAAGGG
>JANOGS010000233.1:0-2374 GCA_031414115.1 Novosphingobium sp.
CCAATCTGGATGACCTTCATGTCCATTTGGCGATCATTGCAGCAAGCGAAGCGTTGTCAATGAAGGGCTTGCGGATGGCGCAAACAAGGTTAGCATCCACCCCAGACAACACCAGCAACAGGGGTGGTACAATGCTCACAACTCGCAACAATCGCATCGGCCGGCGCTCTCTCCTCCAAGGCTTCGGCGTTGCCGCGGTCGGGATCAGTTTTGGCGGGCTCGCCGCCTGCTCCAAGTCCGAAAGCGGCGGCAAGATCGCTGCGACCGGGGAGGAGGCCAAGCTCAACTTCTACAACTGGGATACCTACATCGGCGAGACCACGCTGGCTGATTTCAAGGCGGCCGGCGGCGCCGACGTCAACATGACGCTGTTCGCCAGCAACGACGAGCTGTTCGCCAAGCTGCGCGCGGGCAATCCCGGTTATGACGTGATCGTGCCTTCGAACGACTTTGTTGAACGGATGGCCGCCGCCGGGATGGTGGTCCCGCTCGACCATTCGCTGATCCCCAATTTCAAGAACATCGCGCCCGAATACCAGGACGTCGCCTATGATCCCAAGCGGACGCATTCGATGCCCTATACCTGGCTGACGCTGGGGATCGGCTACCGCAAATCGAAAGTGAACCCCGCGCCTGATAGCTGGAAAGTGCTGTTCGATTCGGACCAGTATTCGGGCAAGATCGCGGTGCTTTCCGAAGCCGGCGACATGTTCCGGCTTTACGGCAAGTACCTCGGCAAGTCGGTCAACGAACTCACCCCCGCCGATCTCAAGACGATCGAGGCGATGATGATCAAGCAGAAGCCGCACATCAAGGCGTTCCACGAGGACAACGGCCAGGACCTGCTGCTGAAAGGCGAGGTTGACCTGGTGCTGGAATACAATGGCGATATCGCCCAGATCATGGCCGAGGACGAGGATATCGGCTTCGTCCTGCCCAAGGAGGGCAGCCAGTTCAATTCGGACAACCTGTGCATTCCCAAGGATGCCCCGCATCCCAAGAACGCCCATGCCTTCATCAACTATCTGCTGGGTGCCGAAGAGGGCAAGAAGATCACCGAGACGATCCTTTATCCCACTCCCAATGCCGCTGCCAAGGCGCTGATGCCCGACGATTACAAGAACAACGCGGCGATCTTCCCGGCGGGCGAGCAGCTTGCCAAGTGCGAATATGCCAAGTTCCGGCCCGACATGCAGCCGCTCTACGAGGAGGCCTTCACCCGCATCCGCGCGAGCTAGGCGGTGTCGGAAACCCTCCAGGACTGGAAAGCGCACAAGCGCCCCTTCGCGGCAATCGCGGGGGCGCCGCTGTTCTGGCTGCTGGCGTTCTTCTTGGTGCCGATGGCGATCGTCTGGCTCTATTCGTTCGGCAGCAATGTCGGGCAGGCCGAGATCGCCATCGACGGCACGCTGAAAAACTATCAGCGGGCGACCGAGTGGCTCTATCTCTTGATCTTCTTCAAGAGCCTGGCGGTCGCCGCGCTGGTGACGGTGATCTGCCTGATCATCGGTTTTCCGGTGGCGATGGCGATCACTTTCGCGGCAGAGAAGTGGCGGCCGTGGCTGCTGCTTGGCATCATGCTGCCGTTCTGGACCAACCTGCTGATCCGCACCTATGCGCTGATGATGCTGATGGGCCAGAATGGCTATGCCAACAAGGGCCTGGGGGCGATGTGGGAAGGGGCGAGCTGGCTCAAGACCCTGGTCGGCTTGCAGCCGCTTGAGGCCTGGACCCCGGTGCAGCTGCTCTACAACAATTTTGCGGTGGTGCTGGGGCTGGTCTATGTCCACCTGCCGTTCATGGTGCTGCCGCTCTATTCGGCGCTCGACCGGCTCGACAAGTCACTGATCGAGGCCAGCCTCGATCTTGGCGCCGGGCATTTCAAGACCCTGACCCGGATCGTCATGCCCTTGGCCGCGCCGGGAATCGCTGCGGGGGTGATGATCACCCTGATCCCGGCGCTCGGCGCCTACCTCACCCCCGACCTGTTGGGCGGCACCGACAGCCAGATGATCGCCAACGTGATCGAGCGCCAGTTCAAGCGCGCCAACGACTGGCCGTTCGGCGCGGCGCTGTCGTTCCTGTTGATCTATGCGATGTTCATCATCGTCGCGCTGCAATCGCTGCGCGGTGACCGCAAGAAGCAGGGGGCACACTGATGGCCCTGTTCAAGCGCGCGCCGATCGCCCCGCTGGAATATACCCGGACGCTCTGGATGCGGACCTGGGTGGGGGCGACGCTGCTGTTCCTCTATGCCCCGCTGATCGTGCTGATGATCTTCAGCTTTAACGATTCGAAGCGCAACGTGGTGTGGAAGGGCTTCACCCTCAAGTATTACGAGAAGGCGCTGAACAATAGCTCGCTGGTCGAGGCG
>JANOGS010000234.1:0-26803 GCA_031414115.1 Novosphingobium sp.
AACTGACGCTGCCGAAAACCGAATAGGCGTCGGTCTTGGTTATGTGGATCTTGTCCCAATCGGTAGTGTATCCGGTGATCGGATCGGGCGCCAGCAGCGAGATGTTGACCGCCTGCTGCGAGGTGTTGAAGGTGTATTTGCGGCTTTCGTAGAACGCCCCGACCATGAAATTGAACGGTCCTTCCAGGTCGCTCGCAAGGCGCAGTTCCTGGCTGTATTGGAGCAGTTTGTTGGTCGGATCGCTCGATCCGACGCCGAAGGGTGTCCCCGGTGCATTGTTGGCCAGGTAGGCGCCTGGAATTACTAACGCGACTGGGCCGAACGGTGAAAACGCCGGGCCGATACCGCCGTAGCTGTATGCGCCAACGTCGATCGCATCCATGCTGAGGAAGCCCGAAATCGAAGTGAGCTTGAGGCTATCGGACATATCAAGGTCCATCCGCAGCCGACTGAACCAGACGTCGGTCTCGCCAAACGCCACGCCATCGAACCCTTCTGCGCGCGAAGGCAGCGGCACCGATCCACTGATCGCCGGATGGCTGTCAGGCACGAAGTAACGTCCGTCGTTGAAGTCGCAATCATAGCCCGCAGGAATCAACAAGGCGCCGGAGAAGGCCGTGGCAGGGCTGCCGAACAGCGAGATTTCATCGGCGCGACCATTCGGACCGCAGTGCAGGTCGGATTGAGAGATGGCCCCGTCGTTCTCGTTGCGGGTGTACTGGACCTTGAGATTGGCATTGAATCGATCTTGCGGGTTCCAGTTGAGGGTCAAGCGGCCGACAAAATCCTTGAGGCCGCCGGCCTTGAGGACGGTTGGCGTGCCGGTCTGGAAGCGCTGAAAGCGCGAAGCATCAGAATATTGCGCCGCAACCCTGACCCCCAGGGTGTCGCTGAGCGGGCCGGAAATGAAGCCGCTGACGACTTTGCCCTTCTCCTCGAATTCATAGCTGGCCTTGCCGCCGGCTTGCCAGGTTCTGGTCGGTTCGGCCGACTTGAGCGACAACACGCCGGCGGTGGCGCTTTTGCCGAAGTACAGCGATTGCGGGCCCTTGAGCACTTCGATCTGGGCGACATCGAAAAACCCGGCCTGAAGCAGGCGCATCGAGCTCACTGTGACGCCGTCGTAATCGAACCCGATCGCCGAATCGAATGCCGCCGAGATCGCCGAGGTGCCGATCCCGCGCAGCGCGATCGATCCGCCCGATCCCGAACCACCAACCTGGACATTGAGCGTGGGGACACGCGCGGCGACGTCTTCGATCTTGGTGAGGTGGTAGTCTTCGATCGACTTGCTATCGACCACTGTGACGGTGACCGGGACTTCCTGGAGCGTTTCGTTCTGCAGGCGCGCGGTGACGATGATCACATTGTCTTCAGAATCTTCGCCTGCGTCCTGCGCCAAGGCGAGGCCCGGCATCGCCAGACCAGCAATGGCCGATCCGGCCAACAGTGTCATCCGCAGCGGTGCGGCAATTTTCCGGTAACCCATGGCGCTCTCTCCCAGCTAGTGCATGTGTGACGTATCATGCTGTTTTTATTGAAGTTATATCTTCAAATTTCGTCTGAGGCTAGGGCCAAGGCCCGGGACTTCAACTATCAAAATGGAGGCCTTGCAGCGCAGTCACCGGCCCGCCGGTATTCAGCCCGGCTTGACGCGTTTGGGGGCGACGTCGCTTTCCAGCCACTTGTTCAAGGTCTGGTGGAAATGCCGGATCTTGCTCTCCTGATAGCTGGCGAAGATCACTTCGCCCTTGGGATGATTGTGCAGGCCTTTCTGCACCGCCCGGTGGTTGAGCCCGTCCTGGTTGAACACCTTGTTGAGGTAGCTGCCGAATTCGGTTGCCAGGGTATAGTCATCGTCGAGATCGAGGAAGGTGCACTTGGCCGGGGGCGGGCGGTCCTGGCCTTCGGGAACCTGGACCATGTACATCACCTCGTGCAGCGATTGCTCGGGGTTGTTGCCGTCGGGGCGGAAGCGGTAAAAGATCGGGTTGAAATCAGCCCAGGGATGCAGGTTCGGAAAGATGCTGTAGAAGATCGCATCGATCATATCGGCGTCACTGACCGTGTCGATGCTGCTGCCGAAATCGGCCCGCATCAGATCCCGCCGGGCCGCGGCGGCCGCTTCGCGGTATCCATGGGGAGAATCGGTGGAGTAGCGCGAGGGGGTATCCTCCTCGCCGGGCGCGATCTTGCCGCCGATCCAGTTGCACAGGTGCGGGTCAGCCGACTGGACCTCGCCTTCGATGTGGTTGGCCTGGGCGTCGAAAATCCCGGTCTTCCCGTTGGGCAGTGTCACCTCGACCCGGTTTTCCTCCAGCCGCCGGAAAGTGTGCTGGCTGATCGGGTTCTTGAAGCTGGCATAGGCCTTGCCATCGGGATAGGCAGTCTGGTCGATCAGCGTCATGCCGGTGTGCTGGCTGGGCGGGCCGGAAGCCGACATCGCGCGCGAGACATTTGGCCAGACATCGTATTTCGAGCTGGTGTCCGCGAAGGCCGGCAGCAGCTCGGGATGGGTGCCGATCACGTGGTAGGATTCCATGAAGGCTTCCTGCGCCACTTTCCAGTTGCACGGCAGGCGCTTGACCATGTGCGCGGCCTTGTAACGCCGCGCGAACGGCCGCGAGAAGTGGCGGTCGATATCCCCCAGGAAGTCCGCCAGCGGTTCGCAGTCGGGATCGGGGTTGATGAACACGAACCCGCCCCAATGGCCGACCTTGATCGCAGGGAGCGAGTATTCCGCTTCGGTTACGGTTGGAAAGTCCCAGTGGCCGGGCACTTCCTTGAGCTTGCCGTCGAGGTGCCACGACCAGCCATGGAATGGGCAGCGCAGCACTTTCAGGCCCTTGCGATGGTTGTCGCAGAGCGAGCGTCCGCGATGCATGCAGGCGTTGGGAAAGGCTTTGACCTCATCCGGGCTGGCCCGCACGATCAAGAACGAAAGGCCGGCGATATCGTAGACATGGGTATCGCCAACATTGGGAATATCGTCTTCGTGGCAGGCCATCTGCCAGACCCGCTTCCACACCCGCTCAACCTCGCGGTCATGCTCTTCGCGGGTCCAATAGCGGTGGGCGGCAACCTTGGTCACCCCGGTCGGCATCGATGATTCTTCAAGGTAGACGGCGGGGGGCGGGACCGTGTCGCCCTTGATCACGTCGTTATAGGAAATCCCGTCCGACCGGTCGTGACCGGTTTTCGTCTCAATCATTGCCCGGCACTCCTTGCGGCCAGGATCGATCATGGCCTTGCGATGGCGCGGTGCCACTGGCGTTTTTGATGAACCGGGCCTCAGGCGGGCAGCTTGGCGGGCTTGGGATCGATCGCCGCAGCGGTCCACAAATAGGCCAGCGCCCCAGGGACACCGAAAATCACGCTGGTCGCCATGACCGCATACCCCAGCGAAAGCGCTGCATAGGTCGGGGTCAGCGCATCGCTCATCCAGCCGATCACGAACGCGCCGACAGCCTGGCCGAGGACATTGTTGAACACCAGCGCCACCGAAACCCCGAACGCGCGCTGGCTGGGCGGGACCGACAATTGCAGCAGCGCCAGCGTCGGCGGCTGCATCAGCAGGTAGATCATATAGCCGAGCGAAAACAGTCCCAGGAAGGTCCAGAACTCGGTCGACATCACCGACAGGGCATAGACCGGCAGGCAAGCCAAGGTGGCAATTGCCGACAGCCAGGCGCGCCATTTCGGATTGCGCTTGGCCAGCCTGTCGGCGAGGTAGCCGCCCAGCAACGGCCCCGGAATCCCGCCGAGAATAAAGGCCAGGCCAAGGTAAAAGCCGATGTCCCCGGTCGATATCTCAAACTTGCGGGCCATGATCGAGGCCAGCCAGGAGGCAAAGCCATAGCCGATAACGATCTGCAGGCCATAAGCCAGAGTGGTGCGGACATAGACCTTGTTGCGGGCCAGGTCGCGCAGCGTTTCGGCAAGCGGCAGCTTGAGGTCGGGGCCGGCCTGCTCGGCATAGAGCCGCCCCCGCTCTGGTTCCTTGACGGTGAAGAACACCACCAGCCCCAGCAGGATTCCGGGAATGCCCAGCGCCAGAAAGGCCATTCGCCAGCCCAGCAGATCGGCGAAGAAGCCCCCGACCATCAGCCCTACGGCAGTGCCAAGGGTGGAACCCAAAGTGAGAATTCCCATCGCCCACGACAATTCATGGCGGTGGAAATAGTCCGCGACGATAGACGAGCCAGAGCCGGTTCCGCCGGCCTCGCCGACACCAACCCCCATCCGCGCCAGGAACAGGCTCCAAAAGCCCACCGCTGCGCCGCACAGTACGGTCATCAGGCTCCATGCGGCCACCGCCACGGCGATGATGTTCTTGCGATTGCTGCGATCGGCAAAGCGCGCGATCGGCATGCCAAAGGTGACATAGAACACGGTGAAAGCAAGGCCGGTAATCAATCCGATCTGTGTGTCGGAAAGCACGAACTCGGCCTTGATGTCCTCCAGCAGGATCGAGAGGATCAAACGGTCAGCGATGCTCAGGATCGAAACGACCGTCAGCACAACGAGCACGTAATAGCGATAATAGCGCTCAGTGCCCAATCTTCCGCGCTCCCGTGCTTAGTTCGCTTGGCTAGGCCGGACCCAATCCACCGGGAACTAGTAGTTTGGGGAGTCGTTGGGCGACCCTAACACTTTCAACCGTCGTGCGCCGCGCGGCTTTGCGAATATGGTCAGTGCTGAGAGAACCAATCTGACCGCTGACAAGTCCGGAACCTGCCGCCATGACCACCAGCCTTGCCCCGATCGCCGCAGACCTCTGGACCACCGAGGCCCAACCGCGCCTTATCGGTGGCCGCCTGCCCAGCGGCAAGATCGTCTTTCCCTTCCCAGAGGGTGATGCTGCCCGAGACGTTGAGCCCTTTGCGCTCTCCCGGAGCGGCAAGCTGTGGTCATGGACCAGCCAGGACTTTCAGCCCAAGGCGCCTTACGACGGGCCAGAACCCTTCGTGCCGTTCCTGCTCGGCTATGTCGAACTGCCGGGCGAAGTGATCGTCGAAACCCGGATCGTCGATGCGACGCTTGCCGATCTCAAGCTGGGCATGGCGATGGAATTCATCGTCACCCCGTTCGATGACAATCGCTCTACCTTTGCCTTTCGTCCGGAGAAGAAGTGATGCGCAACGTCTATATCATCGGCGCCGGAATCCATCCCTTCGGCCGCACCGAGGGTCGCTCAGGACGCGATCAGGGGGTTTTTGCGGTGCGCCAGGCGATGACCGATGCCGGCCTCGAATGGAGCGAAGTCGAATGCGCCTATGGCGGTTCGGCAGCGGCGGGCAGCGCCGATATCATGGTCAACGAGCTGGGGCTGACCGGACTGCCCTTCATCAATGTGTCCAACGGCTGCGCCACCGGCGGCTCGGCGCTGGCATCGGCGCGCAATGCGGTCGCCGCGGGCGAATTCGACGTGGCGCTCGCGGTCGGCTTCGACAAGCACCCGCGCGGCGCCTTCAATGCTGATCCCAGGTCTTACGGCCTGCCCGAATGGTACGGCCAGACCGGGATGATGCTGACCACCCAGTTCTTCGCGCTCAAGATCCAGCGCTACATGCAGCTTTACGGGATCAGCCGCGAAACGCTGGGCCGGGTCGCGGAGAAGGCGTTCCGCAATGGCGAGAAGACCGATCATGCCTGGCGCCGCAGCCAGGTCGATCTCGAGACGATCCTCAATGCGCCGATGGTCAACGATCCGCTGACCAAATACATGTTCTGCTCACCCGCCGAAGGCGCGGTGGCGCTGATCCTGGCGAGCGAGGAGAAGGTCCGCCAGCTTGGCGCCGACGGGGTCAAGATCGCCAGTGTGGCGGTGCGGACCCGCCCGCCAGGCTCGTTCGAAGTGTTCTCGCCTTCGGTCGATATCGACAACGGCGGCAAGCCGACGATCCTCGCCTCGAAGGCCGCCTTCGAGCTGGCCGGGATCGGGCCCAAGGATATCGATGTTGCCCAGCTGCAGGATACCGAATCGGGCGCCGAGATCATGCATATGGCCGAAAATGGCTTTTGCCAGGACGGCGATCAGGAGCAGTGGCTGCGCGAGGGCCGTACTGAGATCGGTGGGCAATTGCCGGTGAATACCGACGGTGGCTGTCTGGCCTGCGGGGAGCCGATCGGCGCGTCGGGGCTGCGCCAGGTTTATGAGAACACGGTGCAGCTGCGCGGGCGGGGCGGGGCGCGGCAAGTGCCGAACGCGCCGAAGACCGCATACAGCCACGTGTACGGAGCCCCGGGGCTATCCGGCGTCGCGATCCTGGAGCGCTGACGTGGGGCGCATGTCAGGCAAGGTCGCGCTGATCTCGGGCGGCGCGGAAGGGATCGGCGGCACCTTGGGGCGGATGATCGTGGCCGAGGGCGGCAGCGTGATGCTGGGCGATCTGCAGCTCGACAAGGCCAAGGCCCTGGCTGCCGAGCTGGGACCAAACGCCGACGCCGCGCAGCTCGATGTGCGCGATCTCGCGCAATGGGAAGCGGCCGTGGCGGCCACTATCAAGCGCTTCGGCAAGCTCACCACGCTGTGCAACATCGCCGGGATTTCGGAGCCCGGCAACACCGTCGACGTCGATCTCGACAGCTGGCACCGCCACATCGACATCAACCTGACCGGCAGCTTCTATGGCTGCCGCGCGGCACTTCCGGCGCTGGCCGCGTCGGGCGAACCGGCGACGATCGTCAACGTCGGCTCGATGCTGGCGCACCGTCCCAGCGCGGACATGGCTGCCTATTGCGCGTCAAAGGCCGGGGTCACCCACCTCACACGCACGGTTGCGCTTGATTGCGCTGCGCGCGGGCTCAACATCCGCGCCAACACCGTCCACCCCGGGGCGATCCGCACGCCGATGTACGAACGCTATCTTCAGGCCGGCGGGCCGGACATGGTCGGTGAGATCGAAAAGGTCATGGCCTCCGCGCACCCCATGGGCCGCGTCGGAACGCCTGAAGAGGTCGCGCAGGCGATCGTCTTTCTGAGTTGCGATGAATCGAGCTTCACCAGCGGCACCGATCTCAATGTCGATGGAGCGAGTGCGATCAGGCAATAGTCCTTTCAAGACAAAGCGAACATTAGGAGAGAGCCATGGCATTGGTATCGGTTGTTGGTGCAACGGGCAGACAGGGACTGGCGCAGATTCGGCAGCTGATTGCAGCTGGCTACAAGGTTCGCGCGCTTTCCCGCAGCGAAAACCCGAACCTCGGAATGACCAATGCCGATATCGAAACCCGGGTGATCGATCTCTACGATCCCGCCACCTACATCTCCGCGCTCGAGGGTTCCGATGCGGTTTTCTACACCCATCCGCTGCAAGCGCGTGAGGATCGGGTGGCGTTGGCCAGCGCGGTCGGGCGGGCCACGAAAGAAGTAGGCGCCAAGCGGTTCGTCTGGAATACCTCAAGCTGGATTCCGGACAAGCCGGGCGATGCGTTCACCTACGCCAACAACACCGCCGCGATCAACGAACTGTGGCGTTCGGGGGTGCCGGCAACGGTCTTTGGCTCGGTCCTGTTCATGGACAACCTGCTGACCAATTGGGCGCGGCCGTACATCGTCCATGAAAGCCGGTACGTCTATCCGCACAAGGCCCATCTTCAGGCCAACTGGATCAGCCTTGACGATGTCGGCAAGATCATGGTCGCGTCGCTCGACCGGCCGGACTTTGAGGGATCCTGGTTGAATATCGGCGGACCGCAGCGCCTGAGGCCGCCCGAAGTGGCGGCCACGCTCTCCGAAGTGTTCGGCCGCGAGATCAAGTACGATCCTTGCACGCCGGAGGAATTTGGCGACCTGCTGGTGGCCGCGCTGGGCGATTCCATGCCCGAGGAAGCGCGCCCGGCGATGTCCGCGGGGATTGCCGCGTTCTATCACTACAACAACGATTCCCCGACCCAGCCGTTCGTCGTAAACACCGACTATGTTCAGGAGCGGCTGCCCGAGATCGAGTTCGAAACGCTGAAGGACTGGGCGGCGCGCCAGGACTGGTCCGACACCGCGCACCGACCCTCGGCGGGGTAGTCAACCCCGCGCCGCCAGCCAGCGCCGCGTGGCCGCCGCCACGGCCTTGGCCCGGTCGCCGGCATCGGGACAACGCTCGCGCAGCGCTTTTGAGCGCAGCTCGATGCTCAGCGGAATGCCCGCCGGCAGCGCCCGGTAAAGCTGATCCAGCGGCAGGGCGCCTTCGCCGCATTGTTCGCGCAGGTCGATGGCATCGGTGATGATCGCAGCGAAATCGGCGGGGTCGGGGCGCTTTGCGGGCGCGTCGCAGAACTGGGCATAGGGGAACAGCTCACGCGGCAGCGCCGCGATCTGTTCGATTGAACTTTCCGAACGATCGACATGGATCGGATCGATCAGCAAGGCGCGCAGCGGATGGCCGACTGCGTCGAGCACTTGCATCGCCATGGTCAGGTTCCTGACCTCGGTGAAAATCCCGAATTCCAGCGCCACCCGCATCCCGCTTCCTTCGGCGTGGCCGCAGAGCTCGGCCAGCCGCGCCGCGGTTGCCATCAGGTCGGGATCGGATGAGACGCACAGCACGTTCTTTGCCCCCAGCTTGGCGCCGATGTCGATACAGGCTTTGTGCGCCACCATGTCGCTGTCAGGCTTGATCCAGATCACTTCGACGTCGAGCAGCTCAAGCCCGGTATCGGCGAGAGCCGCGCGGGCGGCGTGGGTGGTCGCGGCGGTCCAGTTCTCGGGTTCGACCCACAGGCCGGTCGCGTCAAAGCCGCCAGCGGCGGCGGCCAGGATCGTTTCGACCGGGCCGAACTCGGGGACGATCCCGGAAGCAAATGATATCCTGTTCAAAGCGCGCTTCCTTTGCCGGTTTGGTGCAACCGGAACCATATGAGCAGTTGGTTCGTTCAACCAGCCCCCCTCATTTTGCTAGGCGGCCAAGCCTAGCTTCTTGGGGCTATTGGTGGGAACGTGGCCGCGCCGGACGCAGCGGTTGAACGGGCAGAAAGGCATGGCGATGATGGATCTGGCCACTGTCGAGCGGATCAAGCGGCTGATGGAATGGGAGGGCGCGCGCACCGCTCCGCCCGCAGGCTTCCCGTACCTGCCCGACATGCCCGCCGGGCGCTACACCAGCCAGGAATACTACGACCTCGAGCAGCAGCATATCTGGAAGAAAAGCTGGCTGTTCGCCGCGCATCTTGACGAGGTCCCCGATCCCGGCTGCTTCATGAAGTGGGAGAATGCCGGCCAGCCGGTGCTGATCGTCCACGGCATGGATGGCGAGGTTCGCGCGTTCTACAACACCTGCCGCCACCGCGGCGCGCCGGTGGTGCTGGAGGACAAGGGCCGTTCCCCACGGCTGATGTGCAGCTACCACCACTGGACCTACAAGACCGACGGCGAGCTGGTCGGCGTGCCCGAGGCGCATGACTTCACCGGGCTCGACAAGTCTTGCCGCAGCCTGATTTCGATCCGCTGCGAGATGTATGGCAAGCTGATTTTCGTCAATTTCGACGACGGTGCGATGAGCCTGCGCGAATGGATGGGGCCGATTGCGCAGGAGTGGGAGGAGTTCCAGTTCGACAAGGTCCGCCTGGCCTCGCGGCATTGTTTCGAACTCAAGTGCAATTGGAAGGTGGCGATGGAGGCCAACATGGAGGTTTACCATGTGCCCTTCATCCATCCCCAGACGGTCGCGCCGCTGGTCGATGCCAAGCGCAACCTCAACACGATGTACCCCAATGGCCACGCCCGGATGATCGCGCCGGGGCCGAGGGATTCGGACCGCGAGCACATGCGTCTGCTCGATTCGCCGCCCGAATGGCAAATGATCGAAACCGTGGGCGAGCTGGGGCGGACCTGTACGCAAAGCTACACGATATTCCCCAACTGGGTCTCGCCGCTGTCGAGCTTCTTCGTGCCGCCGCTGATCTTCTGGCCGACCGGCCTCAATACCACCCGGCTTGAGCTGATCACCATGGCGCTCGACTGGGGCGATGGCCCGGCGCCCGATCTGTGGACTGTCAACGGCGGTACGGAGATGAGCCAGGTCATCCTGGAGGATACCCAGTTTGGCGAGGCAATCCAGAAATCGATGGAAAGCGACGGCTTCAAGTCGGTGCCGCTGAGCTATCAGGAAGCCCGGATCTACAGCTTCCACCAAAGCTGCGACAAGATGATCGGGCTGGAGAACGTTCCGCCGCATCTCGCGGTCAAGCAAGTGATCGGTCCCGAATGGACCTGGCCCAACGATCCCCGGATCGCCCAAATGGAAGCACAGGAAGCAGCATGAGCATTCTCGATACATTCCGGCTCGACGGCCAGGTTGCGGTGGTTACCGGGGCAGGCAAGGGGATTGGCCGGGCAATCGCACTGGGGCTGGCAGAGGCTGGAGCTGACGTGGCGGTTGGCGCGCGGACCGCAGCCGATCTGGAGGCAGTGGCGCAGGAGATCCGCGCGCGCGGGCGCCGGGCGCTGGCAGTTCCGACCGACGCCACCAGCATGGCCGCACTGGAAGCGCTGGCGGAGCGAGCCGCGCAGGAGCTTGGCCCGATCGGCATCTGGGTCAGCAATGCCGGCGGGATACCTGATGGCAACCCAAACTATCTGACCAAGACCACCGAGGCGAGCTGGGATGCCCAGATCGACCTCAACCTCAAGGCGGTGTGGATGGGGGCGGTGGTCGCGGCCAAACATATGCGCGGTGACGGCGGGGTGATCGTCAACACATCGTCGCGCTCGTCCTATGGTCCGCAGGTCAAGAACGGCCCCTACGGCGCCGCGAAAGCTGCGGTGAACAGCCTGACCGCAACGCTCTCGCGCGAATTGGCGCCCAGGATCCGGGTCAACGCGGTCGCGCCCGGGCCGATCCCGACCGAGAACTTCAACGATTGCATGGGCACCGACGATGAAGCTAAGCGTGAGCATCTGCGCGAGATGATCGGCATTCCGCTGCAACGCTATGGCCGCGAGGAAGACATCGCCGCCGCCGCGCTCTACCTCGCCTCGCCGGCCTCGGGCTGGGTTACCGGGCAATGCCTCTACGTCACGGGCGGGCTCTGAGCATGACCGAAACCGACGTGCTGATTATCGGCGCAGGGGCCGCGGGACTGACTGCGGCGCTCGCCGCCAATGTCGGCGGGGCGCGGGTCAGCGTGATCGACAAGGGTGAGCAGCTGGGCGGCACCGCGGCGATCTCGGGCGGGGTGGTGTGGATCGCCAACAACCCGCGAATGGCAGCAGCGGGAATGGCCGACAGCGCCGAGGAGGCGTTGGCCTATTTCACCTCGCTCGATCACGGCGAGATGGACCCCGCCGTGCTGGCTGCGTTTGTGAACGAGGGGCCGGAGGCATTGGCCTTCCTCGAAGCGGCCGATGCACTGAAGCTCAGCATCATCCCGGGCTATCCCGACTATTACCTCGACCGGCCCGGCGCCAAGCCCGGCGGCGGGCGGGCGCTTGACAACGAACTGTTCGATTTCAAGGAACTGGGCGAATGGGCCGGCAAGGTCTTCACCGACGGCATGATCCAGCGGATGATGCTGCGTGAAACCCCGCTGGGCGGCAGCTCTGGCTTTATTGACATGGAGGAGTTCCAGCGCCGGATCGCCGAAGACTTGCGCGGCTTTGGCCAGGCGCTGATCGGACGGCTGCTCAAGGCCTGCCTGGCGCGCGGCATTGAGCCGCAGCTGGGCTGCACTGCACGGAGGCTGCTGGTTGAGGATGGCCGGGTAGTCGGCGCCGAGTTTGACCAGGCCGGCGAGCGCAAGGCGATCAGGGCCAGTCGCGGCGTGATCCTGGCGACTGGCGGGTTCGAGTGGAACGAGGCGCTGAAGCACGCCTTCCTGCGCGGGCCGCTCGATGCTCCAGCCTCACCGCCGGGCAACACCGGCGACGGCCTCAAGCTGGCGATGGCGGCCGGGGCGGGGCTGGGCAACATGACCAGCGCCTGGTGGGTTCCGACCCTGTCCACGCCCGGCGCAACCTGGGCTGACGGTTCGCCCCGTGCCGCGCCGGTGCTGATCGAACGGACCATGCCGCACTCGATAATGGTCAACGCCGCAGGCAAGCGCTTCTGCAACGAGGCAACCAACTATTCCTCGCTCGCCGGGGCGTTTCACCTGTTCGATCCGGCGACCTACGACTATCCGAACCTGCCCGCCTACCTGGTCTTCGACCAGCAATACCGCGACCGTTATCCGCTGGGGATGATCATGCCCGGAACTCCGCTGCCCGACTGGGTTGCCAGCGGTGCGACGCTGCCCGAACTCGCCGAGAAAATCGGCGTCGATGGCGCGCAGCTGGCGGCCACGGTTGAACGCTTCAACGTCGGTGCCAGCGAAGCCAGCGATCCCGATTTCGGCCGCGGCGTTAGCATCTACGATCACTTCTACGGCGATCGTTCGCGTCCGGGCGCGGCGGCTACCTTGGGGCCGCTCGATACCGCGCCGTTCTATGCGGTCGAGCTCAAAATGGGGGCGCTCGGCACCAATGGCGGTGCGCGGACCAATCCCGAAGCTCAGGTGCTCGATCCCGAGGGTGAGCCGATCCCCGGGCTGTTCGGCGCGGGCAATGTCATCAGCTGCCCAACCGGCAGCGTCTATGCCGGGGCCGGGGGGACGCTGGGCCCGGCGCTCACCTTCGGGTTCATCGCCGGGCGTGCGGCTGCCCGGCTCGCCAATCGTTGAATGGGGAACAGCCAATGAAACGCATTCTGGTAGTGGGCGCGACCGGCGATCAAGGCCATCCGCTGCTGTTTCGGTTGATCGCGGCCGGCATGAAACCGGTGGCCGCGCTGCGCAATCCCAACGCCTTGGCTGGTACCGAATTTGAATCTGTCGAAACGGTTGCTGCCGATCTTTTCGATCGCCAATCGATGATCGCAGCGGCCAAGGGCATGGACGCCATCGCCGTAAACCTGCCGTTCGTGTTCGACCGCGAGATCGCCCGGCAAATGGGCGAGAATATTGCGGCGGCCGGCAAGGCCAACGGCGTCGGCAAGATTGTCTTTCACACCAGCTGCCATGTCGAGGATCACGACATCGACAACCCCGCCCACGATGGCCGCCGCGCCATCGAAGCGGCGATTGCGGCTAGCGGCTGCGGTCACGTCTTCCTCGAATCGCGGGTGTTCATGGACAACATGATTCGCAGCTGGAACAAACCCTCGATCGTCCTCAAAGGGATCTTCGCCTATCCCGCCAAGGCCGGCCTGCGGATTTCCTGGATCTGCCTCGACGATGTCGCGGCGTTTATGGTCGAGGCGCTGCGGCGCGATGATCTGCCCAGCGGTCGCTACAAGATTGGTGGGCCCGAGGCGCTGGTCGGTGACGAAGTGGCGGCGATCCTGAGCAAGGTCGCCGGTAAACCGATCCGCTTCCAGAGCCTGACTCCGGATGAATTCGCGTCGGCGATGAGCCTGCTGATCACCGGATCGGCTGAAGTGCAACCGCTGTCGATCTACGACGGCATGGCCAGCTTCTATCGCTTCTACAATACCCAGCCAGCCTCGCCACTGGTTGTCGATCCGACGGAAATGGCGCGGCACTTTCGCCACCAGCCGGTTTCGCTCGAAGTCTGGGCCGGCCGCCAGGACTGGAACGATCCGCGCGATCCGGCTCTGGCGACCCGGATGGCCGGGATGATGGGCTGAATCATCGAATTGACTAGGCCCGTTACCCGCGCCTGATCGTTATGACCCTTGCAGCCTTTCCCTTAGGAGAATTCGCGTGACCCAGACCCGCCAATGGTTGCTCAACGGACATCCCCGCGGCCGCCCGATCGCCGATGACGATCTTAAGTTGGTCACTGCCGAACTGGCTGATCCCGGGCCGGGTGAAATGCTGCTCAAGACGCACTATCTGGGCTTCGATCCGGCGCAGAAGGGCTGGATGGAGAACATCGCCGACTACATGGCGCCAATGGTGATTGGTGAAGTGATGCGCGGTTCGGCGATCACCGAAGTGGTGGCCAGCAACGGCGGCCGCTTTCCCGTCGGAACGATGCTCGCTGGATCGACCGGGTGGAGCGAGTATGTGATCAGCAAGGGTGGCGATCTGATCCCGGCGATGAGCGATCTGCCGCCGACTGCGATGCTCTCGATACTCGGAACCACCGGGGTCACCGCCTATTGCGGCCTGTTCAAGATTGGTCAGCCGGTCGCGGGCGACGTGGTGGTGGTTTCGGGTGCCGCTGGAGCGACCGGTTCGATTGTTGGCCAACTCGCCCGGATTGCGGGCTGTACCGTGATCGGGATTGCCGGGGGTTCTGAGAAGTGCGCCTGGCTGACTGAGGAAGCCGGCTATCACCACGCGATCGACTACAAGGCCGGTCCGATCCGCGACCAGATCAAGGAACTCGCTCCCGGCGGGATCAACGTGATATTCGACAATGTCGGCGGCGCGATCCTCAACGACATGCTCAGCCGCATCGCCACTCACGCCCGGGTGGTGATTTGCGGCGGGATAAGCCGGTACGAAACCGGCAGTTTGCCCGCTGGACCCGAAAACTACTTCAACCTGGTGTTCCGCCGCGCCCGGATGGAAGGCTTCATCGTGCTCGATTGGGCGAGCGAGTTCCCCGATATTCGCCAGCGACTGGTCAAATGGGTCAATGAGGGCAGACTCGCTTACCGCGAAGATATCCAGCACGGCTTTGAGAACGCCCCCGCGACCTTGCAGCGCCTGTTCGTCGGTGCCAACAAGGGCAAGCAGTTGTTGAAGGTTTAGATTCGCGCGTTACGTTAATTCTGCCCGGCCTTCGCCGGGATGACGGGCCAGGCGATGGGGCCCCTACAACCGCTCGGGATTCTCTATCAGTTCGGCCAGCGCCACCATGAAACGGCCGGCGTCGGCACCGTCGATCGCGCGGTGATCGCAGCTTAGCGAAAGGTGCAGCACCGGTACGATCCGGATTGCACCAGCGTCGTCGATCGGTTCGGGCCGGGCGGCGCCGACCGCCAGGATCGCGCCGTGCGGCGGGTTGATAATCGCATCGAACTGCTCGACCCCGAACATGCCGAGGTTGGAAAGGCTGAAGCTGCCGCCATCGAACTCATGCTGCTTGAGCTTGCCGCTGCGCGCGCGCTCGGCCAGATCGGCCATCGCTGCATTGATGTCCATCAGATCGCGCCCGCCGGCATCGGTGACGATCGGGGTGATCAAGCCGTTGTCGGTCGCTACCGCCACCGCGATGTCGGCGCTGGAAAAGCGGTGGATCGCATCGCCGTGAACCTGGATGTTGACCACCGGCACTTGCGCCAAGGCAAGTCCGCAGGCGCGGATCAGATAATCGTTGACGCTGGGCTTGGGATTGGCCGCAGCGCGCAGCGCAAACAGCTTGTCGACCCGCACCCGCCGCCGCACGTAGAAGTGCGGGATGGTCGACTTGGACTGGCTCAAGCGCTTGGCAATCGCCTTGCGCATCTTCGACATCGGTTCGATCACGGGCGGTCCGCCAGTAATCGGCCCGGCCAGCGCCAGCACGTCATCCTTGGAAATCCGCCCGCGCGGGCCGGTGCCCGTGATTCCGGCCAGATCGACGCCGTGCTTGGCAGCGAGCCGCCGTGCCATCGGCGAAGCGAAGGCCGCGGTCTCTGGCTGCAAATCGTATGGACCCTTGAGCGCCTGCGCGGGCGCGGCACGCGCAGCCTGATGCACGTCCTGAAGCGAGATCCGCCCGCCTCGGCCGCTGCCGGAAATCGTTGCCGGATCGATGCCTGCGGCCAATGCCGCAGCATGGGCGGCGGGGCTTATCATCTTCGTGTCAGCAGGAGCGGGCGCTGCCGTTGCCACCTTGGCCGCGACTGGCGCAGGCTGGTCCTTCTCCATGCCCGCAAAACTGGCATCCGCCGCCTTGAAGCTGCCGACAAAGGCGTCGATCTCGGCCGCATCGGTGCCGGGATCGCCCAGCACTGCCAGTAGCGCGCCGACCGGGTGGGTCTCACCGGCTTCGGCCACCAGCCGCACGAAGCAGCCTTCGGCCTCGGCTTCAACCTCGTTGGTGATCTTGTCGGTCTCGATCAGGGTCAGCATGGTACCGCGACTGAACGGCGCGCCTTCGCCCACCATCCATTCGGCGATCGTGCCTTCGCTCATCTCGATGCCCCATTTGGGCATGGTGAAAGCCTTGAGATTGGCCATGTCGATCGACCCTTACCTGTACGCCAGCGTGCGGCGCACCGCCGCTTCGACACGGGCGGCGCTGGGCACCCAGGCCGCCTCCAGTTCGCGCGCGAAGGGGATCGGCGAATGCGGCGCAGTTACCATTTCGATCGGTGCCCGAAGTGCAGAGAAGGCACGCAGCGCGACCATTCCGGAAATGTCCGCTGCCAGGCTGCACCGCGGCGTGCTTTCATCGACGATCACCAGACGCCCGGTCGCTTCGACCGAATCGAGGATCGCCTCTTCATCCAGCGGGCTGGTGGTGAGCAGGTCGATCACGTCGCAACCAATTCCGTCCTTGGCGAGATCGTCCGCCGCTTTTTCCGAGAAGCTGACCATCCGGCCGCACGCGACGATCGTCACGTCGCCACCTTCACGGACCATTCGGGCCTGGCCGAAGGGGATGCGATATTCGCCATCGGGTACTTCGCCGGTGACCCCGAACAACGCCTTGTGCTCAAAGAACATCACCGGATCGTCGCCGCGCAAGGCCTCGGTCAGCAGGCCCTTGGCATCGGCGGGAGTGGTCGGCAGCACCACCTTCAGGCCGGGGATTGATGTCAGCATGGCATAGACCGATTGGCTGTGCTGCGCTGCGGCATTAAGGCCGGCGCCATAGATCAGCCGGACCACTGCCGGGCAGGTGGTTTTGCCGCCAAACATATAGCGGAACTTGGCCATCTGGTTCCAAATCTGGTCGAGGCTGACCCCGACGAAATCGGCGAACATCAACTCGGCGATCGGGCGCTTCCCGGCCAGCGCCAGGCCCGCCGCCGCGCCCATGATCGCACTTTCCGAAATCGGCGTGTCGATCACCCGGTCGGCGCCGAACTTGGCATAGAGCCCGGTGGTTGCCCCCCAGATCCCGCCAATCGCTTCAGGGCCGCCAGCGGTGCCGTGTCCGCCGACAATGTCTTCGCCCAGCACCACCACATCGGGGTTGCGCTCCATCTCGGCGTGGATCGTCTGGTTGATCGCGTCGCGGATCATCATAACAGCCATGGGTCCGCAATCCTCTTAGTAGGTCACATAGACGTCGGTGGTGACGTCCGCTGGATCGGGTTTGGGGGAGGCGCGGGCTTCGTCGACCGCTTCGTCGATCAGGGTCGCAACCTCGGCATCGATTGCATCCAGCGCCGCCAGCTCGAGCAAGGCGGCGTCGCTGACCTTTTGCCGGAAAGCCTTCAGGCAGTCGCGATCTTTGCGCAGCCGTTCAACCTCGCCGGGGCCGCGATAGCGCTGCGGATCGCCTTCGAAGTGGCCATAGAACCGCTCGGTATCAAGCTCGACCGCAGCCGGGCCGTTGCCGGCGCGGACATATTCGAACACCTCGCGCATGGTATCGAAGGTGTCAAAGAAGTCGCAGCCGTTGGCGCGCCACACCCGCATTCCGAAGGCTTCGGCGCGGCTGGCGATATCTTTCTGGGTGCCGACCACGTAGTCGACCCCGGTATGCTCGGAATAGTGGTTATTCTCGAACACGAACACGCAGGGCGCCTTGGTGACGACCGCCATGTTCATTGCTTCGAAAGTGGTGCCCTGATTGCAGGCGCCGTCGCCCGAGAAGCTGAGGCCGATCTTGCCCTTGCCGTCAAGCTTGGCGGCCAGCGCCGCGCCAACCGCCTGCGGTGCGCCGGCCCCGACAATCCCGTTGGCACCGAGCATGCCGACGGTAACGTCGGCAATATGCATCGATCCGGCCTTGCCCTTGCAGAGGCCATCGGCGCGGCCATAGAGTTCCTTCATCATCCCCTTCACATCGCAGCCTTTGGCGATGCAATGGCCGTGGCCGCGGTGGGTCGAGACGATGAAATCATCGATGTCGAGGTGCTCGCAAACTCCCACCGCTGCGGCTTCCTGGCCGCAATAGAGATGGGTGAAGCCAGCGATTTCACCGGTCATGATTTCCGCGTGGAGCCGTTCTTCAAACATCCGGATCACCACCATCTGGCGGTAAGCCCGCAGCAACTGTTCGCGGCTGAGTTGCACTATCTCTCTCCTGCTTGCAGTCCGCCGCCTGGATCGGCTCCAGCCACGCGGTTTCGCCCCTCCCATGCACGTTTGGGCGAGCGCTTGAGAAGACGTAAAAGTGATAGGTTGTGCCTCGACAATGGTTTGGCGCGAGGGGTCTTGAGAGGGAGCCCGTCCAACTCGAACAGGCAGAATGGAAAAGGAGGCAAGCGCGCGGAAATGATAGTTTCTCACCCGTTCGAATCGCCATAGGCTCAGCATTCTTTGGAGGTACCATGGCTATTTTCGGACCAATCGAAGACCAACTGGCAATCCGCAGCCTGCATGATCGCTATGCCGATGCGGTGTTCCGCCGCGATCCGGCTGACTGGGGTGCGTTGTGGACCGAGGATGCCGCCTGGGACCTGATGGGCACCCAGGTCGCGGGCAGGGAAGCTATCGTCACCTTGTGGAACGGGGCGATGTCGGGCTTTGCTTTCGTCGGCTTCTTCTATCAGGTCGGCGCAATCGAGATCGCGGGCGATACCGGGACCGGCCGGGTCTACACCAACGAAGTGCTTGCAAGCCTGGACGGGAACCTGGCGCGCACGGTCGGCCAATACGAGGATCGCTATGTCAGGCGCGGTCAGGACTGGCTTTATCAGAGCCGCAATTTCAAGATCTTGAAGGAAACCTGAAATGACAATCGTGATCTCCGCTCAGATCGAATTGCCGCCCGAAAACCGCGAGGTAGCGCTGGCCGGGGCCAGGGAGCTGATCGCGATGGCGCTGGCCGAGAAGGGCTGCCGCCATTACGCTTGGAGCGCCGATCCGCACTATCCGGGCCGGGTCCATGTGTTCGAGGAGTGGGATAGTGCCGAGGATCTGCAGGCGCACTTCGCTGCGCCGTCCTACACCGGAATGCTGGCACATCTCGGACAATATTCGCTGATCGGCGCAACCTCGACCAAGTACCGCTGCGATCTGTCAGAGCCGGTCTATGGCCCGGAAGGCGTGGCGACGGCAACATTCGTCACTGCCAAGGACTGAGCTGATGGCCAATCTCTCAGGCAAAGTGGCCGTCGTGCTGGGCGCGGCAGGCGAAGCCAATATGGGCCAGCACATCGCCCAGGCGCTGGCCGACGCCGGCGCCAAGGTGGTTGTTTCCGGGCGCAATGCCGCAGTACTGCAAAAGTTTGCCGGCACCATCGCCGGTGACTGGGCGGTGTGCGACATCACCAGCAAGAGCGAGGTTGAAGCGCTGGCCAGCACCACCGTGGAACGCCACGGCAAGGTTGATATCGCGATCAATGCCACCGGCTGGGGCCTGCTCAAATCACTGCATGATATCACCGAGGACGAACTTGAGCAGATCGTCGCGCTGCAGTTCAAAGGTGTGCACTATTTCCTCAGCGCCTTCGTTCGGGCGATGCCGCAGGGCGGCTCGCTGATCCAGATTTCGTCAGCCACCACCCAATGCATTATCGACGATCATGCCGCGTACATCGGCACCAAGGCTGGCTCGGAGGCACTGATCCGCTGTGTTGCCAACCAGTACGGCCCGCAGGGAATCCGCGCCAATATCCTCTCGCCCGGTTTCACCGAGAGCCCGATGACCGCCGGGGCCTTTGCCACGCCCGGCCTGGTCAACGCCTTCATCAAGGAATATCCGCTCGGCCGGGTCGGAACCTCGGAAGATATCGCCCGGGCGGCGGTCTGGGTGTGCAGCGACGAATGTTACATGAGCGGGCAGAACCTGCAGATCAACGGCGGCCTGACGCTGCGCCGCAACCCCCGGCCCGAAGAGATCGGCGCGGCGGTGGGCGCAGCGATGGCGGCGATGAAGCCTTAGGGCCGTACCACCAGATTGCCGGTGCTGCCGCCGTTGAACAGCACCAGCATCGCCTCCGGAAACTGGTCGATCCCCTCGACGACATGTTCGGGCAGGGTCAGCTTGCCAGCGCGGATCAGGTCCGACATTTCGCGGGTCGCATTGGCGAAATCGGCAAAGTGGTAGGTCACGACAAAGCCGCGCATCGAGGCATTGCGCTCAGCCAAGCGCAGATAGAGCTTGGGGCCGCGAACATCGTCAAGGTGCTGGTACTGCGAGATCGCGCCGCAGATCACCACCCGCGCCGCCGCCGGGGCGAGTTTGTCGAGCACCACGTCGAGCAGTTCGCCGCCAACATTGTCGAAGAATACGTCGACCCCGTTGGGCGCAGCCGCGGCCAGTTGCCCGGCGACATCATCGTTCTTGTAATCGATGGCCGCATCGGCGCCGAGCGTTTCGGTTAGATAGCGGCACTTGTCCGGACCTCCCACGATGCCGATGACGCGCGCACCGCAGGCCTTGGCTAGCTGGACCACGACCGAACCGACCGCACCGGCGGCGCCCGACACGACCACCACATCACCGGCCTTGACCTCACCGACGCGGATCAGTCCGACCCAGGCGGTGAGACCCGTGGTGATTCCCAGCGCGCCGACGAAATCAGCTGGCCTGATGCCATCCTCAAGCGTCAGCTTGGTGCAGGCAGCGTCAGGCAGCAACGCATGGGACTGCGCGCACATCATGCTGAACACCCAGTCGCCGACCGCCAGATTGGGGCTTTCGCTGGCGACCACCTGGCCGACCCCGAAGGCCCGGATGGTTTCACCCAGATCGGTCATTTCGTGCATCCCGGCGCTATCAAGCGTGGTCCGGATCCAGGCATCGATCGAGAGGGTATCGACCTTCACCACCACATGACCGGCAGGAACTTCGTCGATTGCGACGTCCTCGACGCCGAAATCGTCGAGCACGGGCATCCTCCCGCTGGGGCGGTTCTTGATGAAGGCGCGGCGGTTCTGGATGGTGTTCGAGATGGTCATGTCAGGACTTTCGTTGAAACGAGGAATGCGGTTGCAATCTGCCTTAACTGGCCAGCGCCTGGCCATAGAGCGCAGAGTCGGCGGAATAGTAGTTGCAGTGGAAGCCCGAGGGCACGCGGAACGGGATCCGTGCCCGCGCCAGCGGCCCGGCGGCGAGGTTCATTGCGTCAAAAATGCACAGATAGCTGAACGGGCTGTCGGCTTCGTGGAGGATGGTCAGGGCATAGCCATCGCCCTCCGCAGTGCCGCCCAGGCGCGGCGCGAAGACCAGTTCTCCAGCCGAGGCACCAGGGCCGAAGTGGTAGAAATCCTCCGCGCCGGTCTGGGTATCGAAGCGCAGCACCGCGTCCATCCCCTCAACCCGACCATCGCGCGAATTGAGGTTGATGTTGGCATAGCTCTGGCGGCTCTTGCGGGTCATCAGCCGGTCGTCGGGGCGGGGGAACTGGATGTCGCGGTCGTTGAGGATTTCTTCCTTGATCGTCATCGTGTTCGCCAGCGGATCGATGGTCCAGCGGCGCAGCGATTGCTGGGTGTCCTTGTGAGTGCCTCGCGCGCCGGTCTCATCCGGGAACAGCGCTGTACCATTGGCCGCGGCAACCTCGGCGATGATTTTGCCGTCCTCTTCCCAGGCGTTGAGTTCGTGGAACATGTGGCGCGGTTCGTATTCGAACCAGCGGACATCGGCGGCGGTGCCTTCGCGCGGCATCACTGCCAGCTTCGACGGGCGGTCGTTGACCCAGGCCACCATCGGCCCGCCCTTCATGAACCGGGCCGGATCGGTGTCGATCGGCATCACTGGAAATATCACCCAGTTTTCGGTGAGCAGAAAGGTATGCATCAGGCTCATGTGCGGGACCGGGATGATCTCGCTCTTGCGAACCTCTCCCTCCGCAGTGATTATGTCATAGCGCAGTTCCGCCGCGCCCATCGCCCCGTTGATCATGGCGCCGATGTTGATCAGCTCACCCGTGGTGTGATCGACCTTGGGGTGGGCGGAAAAGGTGGTGGTAATCTTGCCGCCATAGTGGTCTTCGCCCAGCGTTTCCAGTTCGCGCGGGCTCATCACCACCGGCGGGGCTCCTTCCATCATTGCCAGCAGTTTGCCGCCGTGGAGGATGATGTTGGTGTTGCCGGTGTTGTAGCGCTTGCCCTGGGTCGAAGGATCGGCAGTCATCGGATTGCCGAGCAGCCCGAACAATCGCTGCCCCGCTGAGCGCTCCATCTCGAATTTTTCGGTCTTGACCCAGCGGTTACGCATCGAGACGCGGCCGTCTTCAATCTCGAACACGAAGACCATACCGTCGCCGTCGAACCAGTGGTATTCGCCTTCGCGCGGCGGGTGCAGCGGATCGGGGCCATTGCGATAGAAGATCCCGCGCAGATCGTCAGGCACTTCGCCTTCGATCAGCAGGTCCGGGGCATCCGCCTCGAACCCGCAGGGCGCGTGGTGGCCGCTGAGGTAGGGGTGATCGAAAAACGGTTTGGCCATGGCGGATCGCTTTGCAGTGCGGAAGGAAACCGGGCCTTTAGTGTGCGGCTTTGGAACCGGGTACACCTCCCAAATTGGGGAGTGAGGGCCCGTGCGCCCTGTCAAAAGTCGCGGGTGGCGCTGGCGCGGCTGAAGCCTAGCATCTCGTCCGCAAGCCCCAGAGAGGATTGGCTCCGTGCCCGACAATCGCCGAACCCTGCTCGTCCTCAGCGGCGGGCATCCCTACGAGGAAGCGCCGTTCGCGGCGCTGCTGGCCAGCCTGGGCGATTGGCAGATCACGCACCTGATTCATCCTGAAGCCGAGGCGCTGGTGGGCGAGGGTGCAGCCGATGAAGCCGACGCCCTGCTGTTCTATGACATGGCGGGGTACGAATTCGGTGAAGACAAGGTCACTTCGCGCCCGCCATCGACGGCTTTTGTCGCAGCGCTCGAACGGCGCTTTGCCAGTGGCCGCGGCGCGGTGATGATGCACCATGCGCTGGCCGGCTGGGCCGACTGGCCGGGTTGGAGCGAGATCGTCGGCGGGCGTTTCCTCTACCAGCCGGGCGAAGTGCGCGGCACCAAAGTCCTCGATTCAGGTTATCGCCACGATGTCGACTATCTCGCCGAAGCGGTTGCCGATCATCCGGTTCTGGCCGGGGTTCCAGCCCAGTTTGCGGTCAGCGACGAACTCTATTTGGCCGAGATCTTCGAGGACAGGGTAACCCCGCTGATCCGCGCCAGCCATGACTTCGACGCCGCCAACTTTTACTCCGCAGCCAATGCCGTCGCGGGGCGGATGTTCGACAACAGCGACTGGCCGCACCCACCAGGCAGCAACCTGATTGCCTGGACCAAGCCGGTCGGCCCCGCCGAGATCGTCTACCTCCAGTTCGGAGATGGCCCCGCGACTTACCAGAACCCCGCAGTCCAGTGCCTGCTCGCCAACGCGCTTGACTGGACCGCACAGCCAAGGAGAATGTCATGACCTCGCAGCAGACCGTCGAAGCCTTTATCAACGCCTGGAATACCGGCGACATGCCCGGCGCCTTCGGGATGATGGCCGAGGATATCGTCTGGCATAACATTCCGATGGAACCGGCGGTGGGGCTGGCCGGAGTCCAGGCGCTGATGGCGGGGTTTCCTCCGGTCGAGGGCACCGAATGGATCACCCACAATATTGCCGCGAGTGGCAATATTGTGCTGACCGAACGGACCGATAAGTTTCTGATCGGCGGAACCTGGCGCGCGATCCGGGTGATGGGCACCTTTGAAGTCAACCCCGCAGGCAAGATCACCCAGTGGCGCGACTATTTCGACTTGGCCGAATTCCAGCGCGAGTTCGCCTGATGGCAGTCCGGCGCGGCCACGATCTGACCGGGCGCAAGGCGGTGGTGACCGGCGCGGCATCAGGGATGGGCGCCGCCGCCGTGGCACGGTTGATCGCCGAGGGCTGCGCGGTTCTAGCGGTCGACCTGGTCGGGGAAGGGCTTGCAGGAACGCATGACCTAGTTGCCGATCTTGGCGACGCGGAGACCTTTGCAGTGATTGTCTCCGCGGCCGAGGCTCAACTTGGCGGCTGCGACATCCTGATCAACAACGCCGGGGTCTGTCCGGCCGGGCCCTTCGAAGAGATGACCGACGAGATGTGGGACGCGGCCCTCGCGATCAATGTCACCGCGGCGATGAAGCTGACCCGCGCGCTGCTGCCAATGCTGAAGCAATCGTCTGCCGGCCGGGTGATCAACACCGGCTCGATCATGTCGCGCTATGGTAATGCCGGACTGGTTGCCTATGCCACCTCCAAACATGCGATCCTGGGCCTGACCCGCGCGCTGGCGATGGAGCTTGGTCCACACGGCATCACCGTCAACTGCGTCCAGCCCGGCGCGATCGAAACGGGCATGACCCGGGCGATGTTCAGCGATGATCCCGCCAGCCGCACCTATTACGCCGAGCGATCGGCGCTGGGTCGGATCGGCCAGCCGGAGGATGTGGCCGATGTGATGGTGCTGCTTGCCACCGACGATGCCCGCTTCATCACCGGCCAGGGGATCATGGTTGATGGCGGGGTAATGGTGCACAGCTGATTCTGGTCCTAGCTTTTTTGCCCGTCGCCCAGGTAGATTGATGGTGGCATGTCAGGGCTCTGACAACGAGTATTGCCATGAACGAAATGACTTCTGCCAAAAGCCTGCTTGATCCGGAAGTGATGCAGAATCCCTTCCCGCTTTACCAATGGGCTCATGCCAATTCGCCGGTGATCGACCTGCCCGGGACGGGCATGAAAGTGATCATGGGCTTTGACATGTGCTCCGAAGCGGCCGGCCGGGTCGATGATTTCTCAAACGCCTTCGGCCTTGTGCTGTCTGGAGCCATGGCTGAAGACAAAGAAATTGGCGCGATTTTCGAGCAGGGCTATCCGCAACTGGACACGCTGCTGACCGCCGATCCGCCAGTCCACACCCGGTTCCGCAAGCTGGTCAACCTGGCCTTCTCGATGCCGCGGGTCAATGCGCTGGAGGGCGGGATCCGTGACAAGGTCAATGGCCTGATCGACGGCTTCATCGACAAGGGCGAATGCGATTTTGTCGAGGAATTTTCGGTTGGTTTGCCGGTTCAGGTGATCTGCGAGCAGCTGGGCTTCGCGCCCAGCGAGCAGGCCAATGTCAAGCGCTGGTCCGATGCCTTTGCTGACCGGCTTGGTCACATGATCCCACGTGAGCGCGAACTGGAATGCGCGCACACCATCGTCGAGTACCAACGGGCGATCAAGCTCAAGATTGATGACCGGCGCGCCAACCCGACTGATGATTTGCTCTCTGATGTGGTCAATGCCCGGCTCGAGGGCGAAACCCCGCTCAACGATGCGGAAATCATGTCAATTGCCCAGCAATTGATGGTTGCGGGCAACGAGACCACCACCCATGCGTTGGCTGGCGGGATTGTCCACCTCGCCAACAACCCCGAACAGCAGGCCAAGGCCCGCGCCAACCCCGCGCTGATCCCCAACATGGTCGAGGAAGTGCTGCGGCTCGATACACCCACCGCGGGCATGTGGCGTGTGGTGACGCGCGATTGTGAGCTGGGCGGGCACGAATTCAAGGGCGGCTCGATGGTGATGTTGCGCTACGCATCGGCCAATCGCGATCCCGCCAAGTACCCCGATCCCGACAAGTTCGATGTTGAGCGGACCAATGCCCGCACCCACCTCGCCTTCGGCAAGGGTATCCACATGTGTGTGGGCAACATGCTCAGCCGAAAGGAAATGACCGTGGCCTTCACGGAACTGTTGGCCCGGCTTGACGATATCCGGCTCAAGGAAGGCGCGGAACTGAAGGTTGCACCTAACCTGCTGCTGCGCGGCTTTGTCAGCGTGCCGATCACATACAAGAAGGCTGCGGCGTGAACTTCGATCTCGACGAAAACCAGGAGCTGTTCAAGGCAACGGTCGAGCGGTTCTGCGCCGGCGCCGACATTGCCGCGCGCAACGCCGCGCGCAAACTGCCCGGCGGGATCGATCGCGGACGGTGGCAGGAACTGGCCGAATTGGGCCTGATCGGACTTGCCGCTGCCGAAGGTGATGGCGGCATGGCCGGTTCATCGCTCGATTGTGCGGTCGTCGCCCAGGCGCTGGGCTATGGACTGGCGGCCGAGCCGTGGCTGGAATGCGGGTTTCTGCCGGCGCGGCTGCTTGCCGGATCGAGCCACTGCGCTGCGGTGATCAGCGGCGAAACCATCGCCGCTTTTGCCTTCGCTGAGACCGGTCGACGGTTTCAGCTGGATGCCCAAGCCGTCACAGCCAAGGGCGGACGGCTGAGCGGAACCAAGCAGTTCGTGCTGAGCGGCGGCGCTGCCGAGCTGTTGATCGTTTCTGCCAAGCAGGACGGCAAGACCGCGCTGTTCGCGGTGGCCGCCGATGCCAAAGGTGTCGAACTGCGGCCCTATCCAGTCGCCGATGGCAGTCTGGCGGCGACGGTGACATTCCATGATGTGGCGATCGGCGAGGCCTTGGAGGCTCAGCTCGATCCGGCGATCGAAGCGGCGCGGCTGATGGCCGGCGCGGAAATGGTCGGGATCACCCGCCGGCTGTTCGACGATACCCTGGAATACGTCAAAACCCGCGAGCAATTCGATCAGCCGATCGGCCGATTCCAGGTTATCCAGCACCGCCTGGTCGATGCCTATGCCAGGGTTGAGGCAGTCCAGTCGTCGCTCTATCGGGCGTTGCTGCTGCCAACTACACCGAGCTTTGCGACCAAGGCGCACATCGCCGAGCAGGCGACATGGGTGGCGCACCAGGCGGTGCAGCTGCATGGCGGAATGGGGATGAGCGACGAACTGGGCATCGGCCACGGGCTGAAACGGATAGTCCTGCTTGCG
>JANOGS010000235.1:0-3556 GCA_031414115.1 Novosphingobium sp.
CGTCGGCACGATCACCTCCTGGCCATATTGCACCCGAAAGAGCAGGGACTCGATCTTGCGTCGCGACGTTTCGCGATCGAGTAATCCCTTGAGCCATTCGGCGGTGAGGTACTCTCGTACGGTACGGTGATGAAAGCGCACCGTTTGATAGATCGCTTCGTCGAAAATCGGCCGCGCCAGCAGCGCCCCGCACTTCTTGCTGTTCCAGCCGGGGAGGACTGCAGCAACCGCGATGCCCTTTGTGTTCTCCGATCCATCCGGAACGCTAATAGTTGATTCCTGGGTCATGGGGGCCGCAGCGGCGACGCTTCTTGCGCCGGTCTGAGCATCCGCAATGGAGAGTGGCAACGCCTCTTCACGACTCTGGTCACGCTCGACCAACCGACGTGCAATGCTGGATTGCATCAGCTCAAGCCGATTGCCGATCCGCTTATTCTGATCCCAATATTCTACCAGCTCGTTCAGATCATCCGGCCGCGCTGCCATCGACCACGCCTCGGCCCGTTCGATAGCGTCCACGAACGGCTTTGGGTCCGCGATTCCCCTGGCTCTGGCAAATATCTCCACCTGCGCTCCGCCCAGATCGTCGAGCGCGACGATCCTGAAAGGATTGTCCGTACTAACAGCGTCCCTATGTCCTTCCCCTGCGCCGGTGGGCTCGACATATTTAAGGTGCTGCTGGCAAAGCTTGAGATCGGTGACGGGGCGCCATGCAGCGCCCCTGCTGGTGAGCACTACATGCGTGCGCTGAAGCGCGGCCGAGAGACGAAGGCCGATTTTGCGAATAGCCTTTTCGAAATCCTTCGGCTCGCGCAGCCGCGCCTCATCGACCGAATCCAGAAATAACCAGCCTTCTTCATCAGAGGCTAGCCATTGCTCAAACTCCGCCAGATTCCCTTCTTCAAAAGCAATCTCAAAATCGTCGGAAATATGCTCCAGCCGCAGGAAGAATGCTGGTTTACCTTCCTTGCGTAACATCTGCGCCGAATGACGTATCTCTTCGGTCTTACCAGAGCCAGCTTCCGAAAGGATCACCGTCCTGTATCCGGCCAGCAGGTCGGACCAGCTCAACCCCTTTCCGAAACGGAGGGTCCGATAGTCGAACTCATCGCTATCCCCACCCTTGAGGGAAATCTCATGAAATGTTCGTGCTAGCTCAATATAATCTTGGGACAATGTTAGCTCGCAATCGTCATCGAATTCTCCGGTTGAACGCTATTCGATATCATTCGAATTGGTAAGTCAAAACAAGAACAAATGACTGGACTGGCATTGCCCACGGCGTGCGCTCTAGGCGCTACGCGCCCGGAGCCTGTAGACTCGCCTTCGGTGACGATCGCAAATGCGGGCTAAGGGGTCAGTCCTTGCGCGCTTCGAAGGGGCTTCCGCCGCTCCGGCGCACCTTGGTTACGATTCCAGCATCCGTTCACTGAACCGGCTTCTCCAATAGGCCCTCGCCGGGACGCGCCGATCTTCCCCCTACCGCCCGTGATAAAAATCATAAACCTGCCGCGCGACCAGCGCCGAAACGCCCGGCGCCTTCTGCAGATCCTCCAGGCTCGCATTGCGCACCGCGCGCCCCGTGCCGAAATGCATCAGCAGCGCCTTTTTCCGCGCCGGCCCGATGCCCGGAACCTCGTCCAGCGGGCTCGCGCCGATCGCCTTGGCGCGTTTCGCCCGGTGCGCGCCGATCGCGAAGCGGTGGACCTCGTCGCGCAGGCGCTGGAGGTAGAACAGCACCGGCGCGTTGACCGGCAGGGTCAGCTCGCGGCCGTCCATCAGGTGGAACACCTCGCGCCCCTCGCGCCCATGGTCCGGCCCCTTGGCGACGCCGACCAGGCAGACATCCTCGATCCCCATTTCCTCCAGCACGGTCTTCACCGCGTTGAGCTGCCCGCGGCCGCCATCGATCAGCACCAGATCGGGCCAGTCGCCAGCATCGCGATCGGGATCCTCGGCCTGGGCGCGGGCGAAACGCCGCGAAAAGACCTCGCGCATCATCGCGAAATCGTCGCCCGGTGCGGTATCCGGGTTCTTGATGTTGAACTTGCGATACTGGCCCTTGCGGAACCCCTCGGGCCCCGCGACGACCATCGCGCCCAGCGCATTGGTGCCCTGGATATGGCTGTTGTCGTAGATCTCGATCCGGTCGGGCGGCTCGGCCAGGTCGAACAGCTCGGCGACCTCGCGCAGCAGCTTGGCCTGGGTGGTGCTCTCGGCGAGGCGGCGGTCGAGTGCCTCCTCGGCGTTGCGCTTCGCCTGGTCGAGCAGGCGGCGGCGGGTGCCGCGCTGCGGGATCGAGATGGCGACCCTGGCCCCTGCCCGCTCGGCGAACGCCTCCTGCAGCAGCTCGGTCTCCTCAAGCTCGCGGTCGACGAAGATCGTGCGCGGGGGCGGCACCTCCTCATAGAATTGGGTGAGGAAGCTCGCCAGCACCTCGGCCTCGGGCACGTCGTTGGTGTGCGCGGGGAAGAAGCTGCGATGCCCCCAATTCTGCCCGCCGCGGATGAAAAAGGCCTGGATGCCCATCACGCCATTCTTGTTGGCGAGCGCGAAGATGTCGGCGTCCCCGACCCCTTCCGCATTGATCGCCTGGCTGCCCTGGATGAAGGTGAGCGCCTTCAGCCGATCGCGGATGATCGCGGCAAGCTCGAAATCCATATTTTCGGCCGCCGCCTGCATCTGGCCGCCGAGCTTGGCCTGCACCTGAGTCGATTTGCCGGCGAGGAACGCCTTGGCGTCACCGATCAGCTCGCCATAATCCTCCTGCGAGATGCGGCCGACGCACGGCGCCGAGCAGCGCTTGATCTGGTAGAGCAGGCACGGCCGGTCGCGGGTCCTGAAGAAGCTGTCGGTGCAGCTGCGCAGCAGGAACAGTTTCTGCAGCGCGTTGAGCGTGTTGTTGACGCTGCCGGCGCTGGCGAAGGGGCCGTAATAATTGCCCTTGGCCCGCCTGGCGCCGCGATGCTTCTGGATGCGCGGGAAATCATGGTCGGCGCGCAGCAGGATGAAGGGGAAGCTTTTGTCGTCGCGCAGCAGGACATTGTAGGCGGGGCGGTAACGCTTGATCAGCTGCGCTTCGAGCAGCAGCGCCTCGGCCTCGTTGTTGGTGGTGACGATCGTCATCGACCGCGTCTGCGCGACCATGCGCTGGAGGCGCTTGGGCAGGCGATCGACCTGGATGTAGTTGGTGACCCGGCTCTTCAGCGCGCGGGCTTTGCCGATATAGAGCACGTCGCCCCGGGCATCCTGCATGCGATAGACGCCGGGGCGAGACGGCAGCGTCTTCAGCACGTTGCGGATCGCCGCCACGCCCGCCTCCAGATCGGGCACGTCGGTGCCGCGGACGGTGAAGGTGGCCTTTTCCTCGTTGAATCGGTCGGGGGTGTTGGGGGACGACATCGTCCCTCCAGTTAGGACTCCGGGACGCCCGCAACAACGGGTATATCATTCCAGATCTCGTTGGGCGGAACGCATTTCAACTTCAGCCCCTCCCCTTCAGGAGTGCAGCGGCTCTTGGCCCTGTGCGGGGGACAGGGCTGCCGCTGCACACCTG
>JANOGS010000236.1:0-3932 GCA_031414115.1 Novosphingobium sp.
CCCGGGGCGAGGTCTGGTGGGCCGATCTGGGCGAGCCGCTGGGTTCCGAGCCGGGTTTTCGCCGCCCGGTGATCGTGGTTCAGGGCGACGCGCTCAACAGCAGCCGGCTGAACACCGCGATCTGCATTCCGCTGACCAGCAACCTTGCCTGGGCCGCCGCGCCATCCTGTCTGCTGATCAAGGCCAGCGCCAGCGGGCTGGATCGCGATTCGGTCGCGCAGTGCGCGCTCATCGTCGCAATCGACAAGGCGCAGCTGGTCGAACAGGTTGGCAGGATTAACGCGCGCCAGCTGGTGGCGCTGCTCGCGCGGCTCGACGTGGCACTGGGGCGTTAGAGCAGGTCCTGCCCCTCAATGCGTCATCGAGCGCCGCAGTCGATACCGCCCCTGCTCGAAATCCTCGAACAGCTCGTCCAGATTGGGATGGTCAACCGGGCCCGCCTCGCCGTCTTCCAGCAGGTTCTGCTGGCTGACATAGGCGACGTAGCTGGCATCGCCGTTCTCGGCGAGAAGGTGGTAGAACGGCTGTTCGCGGTGCGGGCGGACTTCCTTGGGGATCGCGTCCCACCACTCTTCGGAATTGGCGAAGACCGGATCGACATCGAACACCACCCCGCGGAAATCGAACACCCGGTGCTTGACGACATCGCCGATGCCGAACCGCGCGCTGGCCTGGCGCGGGGCCGAAACCTCGCGGCCAGCCTGGGGGGAAAAGAACGAAGCGCGGTCCATCACCGGACAATATAGGCGCAGGCCGCCCGCGAAACAACGGGCGCTTTTGCGCGATCCCCGGCGCTGTGCCGCAAGGGGACTTGGCAAGGGCCCCGCCTTGGGCTAACCGCCCGGCTCTTCGACCGGTCCAGGCCCCATTTGGGGCGCCCCACCGGGCATCCTCTGCGGAGAGGTGGCAGAGAGGTCGAATGCGCCGCACTCGAAATGCGGTGTACGGGCAACCGTACCGTGGGTTCGAATCCCACCCTCTCCGCCACGTTTTTCCCTAAACTCTTGATTTAGTGCAACACGTTGCAAATCGGACGTTTTATCGTGACGATTGCTGCATTTTTCGCGACAAATTTGGTGCAACCCGTTGCAAACTTTCGAGGTCTGGTCTGCCCGCTTTGCGCCCGATCTTGGTTGTCCGTACACCAGTTCGCTGGTCTGAAAGCGGAGGTGGCATGTGCGCCGATGTCACTTCCAGGATGTTCGACGATCCGGAGAGGCGGGTTTTGAGTTGCAAATGCTGAATTGCAGCCGTTGACCTGCTTGACTGACGAGTCAGCAGCTTCCGCGAAATGCTGGCGCTTCTCACGTCAGCAGAGCGCGTTCCCCATCAGCCAGATCTTGCCACCAACTCGGTTTCGAGCAGCCGGGCGATTGCTGGGCGGCACGAGCCGCAATTGGTGCCGGCATTCAGCGCCTTGCCTACCGCTTCGACGCTGGTCAGCGCTTCGGATCGGATTGTGTCGAGGATCGTCATCAAGCCGACATCGAAACAGACGCAGACAATCGCGCCGCGCTCGGGCCTGGGCTTGGCAGGGCGGCCTGCGAGCAATTCGAGCGAAGAGGCGGTTTCCCCGCCGAGCTGCTCGATAAGCCAGTCGCGCTGCGGCAAACTGCCCTGGCGTGCAACAAACAGTGCTGCCAGCAAATGCCCGCCATCAAGCGCCGCCGCGCGGATCATCCCGCGCTGCGGATCGCTCACATCGGCCCGATCGCCTGTCGGCAGCAAGGCCAGCAGTTCCACCGGATCACCGATCCCCGCAAGCTCGACCAGCCAGCCATGCGCGGTGCGGACCTGGGTCCAATAGCGGCACGGCGGCGGCGAAGGGCGTGTCCGGCAGATCAGGTAGCCGTTCCAGTCGGGTATCCACGGACGGATCGCCGCTGGGGTGTTCTTGAAGCCGGGCTGGCCCGAATGCGGATCACGGGCGCCGCCGGGGAGCAGCCCGGCGCGGCCGCCACCGCTGGTCTGGTCGGTCCAGTGCATCGGCACAAACAGCTCGCCCCGGCGCTGGTTTGCGGTGGAGGCTACACGAAAAATGCTGTCGCCCTGTGAAGTCTCGACCACGGCCAGCCCGCCGTCTTCAAGCCCGTGGCGCAGCAGTGTTTCGGGATGAACTTCGACCTGCGGCTCGCGGCGGTGCTGCGAGAGTTTGGGCGAGAGGCCGGTGCGGGTCATGGTGTGCCACTGATCGCGGTAGCGTCCGGTGTTGAGCCGCAGCGGGAAGCGGCGATCGCCGTCATCGCGCGGGAAGTAGCGCACGGGCACGATTCGCATCTTGCCCGGAGGAAGCGGCGAAGGCCCACCCCATTGGAACGGCTCCAAGCCTTCGTACTGATGATCCAGCAGCCGCGCCATGTCTGAAATGTCGAGCACCCGGGAGCGATCGTTTTCGTACCCGGTCATCGCCGCGAATTCGCGGAACACGCTCGCGGCCGAGGGGTAGTCAAACGCCTCGGTCCAGCCCATCCGGCTGGCAACCTGCGACACTATCCACCAGTCAGGCCGGGTCTCGCCGGGCGGGGCGAGGAACCCACGCTGGCGCGAAATGCAGCGCTCGCTGTTGGTCACGGTCCCGTCCTTTTCACCCCAGCCGAGCGCGGGCAATTTGACATGGGCGAAAGCGGAAGTGTCGGTCTCGGCGATGCAGTCGGAGACCACCACGAACGGGCACGCGGCGAGCGCCTTGCGTACTACATGAGCATTGGGCATCGACACGGCGGGATTGGTCGCCATGATCCAGATCGCCTTGACCCGCCCGGCGGCCACCGCCTCGAACAGATCGACCGCCTTTAGCCCTGGCGCGGGTGCGATCGTCGGCGCATTCCAGAAGCGCTGCGCCCAGTCACGCTCGGCCGCAGAGAAGCCGCGATGGCAGGCGAGCGTCGAAGCCAGCCCGCCAACTTCGCGCCCGCCCATGGCGTTGGGCTGGCCGGTGATGCTGAACGGTCCCATGCCGGGCTTGCCGATCCGACCTGTGGCGAGGTGGAGGTTGATGATCGCATTGCCCTTGTCGGTGCCGCTGACCGACTGGTTCGCGCCTTGGCTGAACAGCGTCACCATGCGCGGATGATCGAGCACCAGCTGGACGAATTGCTCCCAGAGCGCAGGCGGAATGTCGCAAACCGCCGGGACATCGAGCTTTTCGAGACTACCCCACAAGTCTGCGGGCATATCGACACGTCCAGCCATGAACGCGCATTCGAGCCGCCAGCCGTCCTTGGCCGCGCGAAGCAGGCCGTTGAACAGCGCCACATCGGTGTCTGGCGCGATCGCCAGGTGGAGGTCGGCGCGCTCGGCAGTTTCGGTGCGGCGCGGGTCGATCACCACCACCTTGCAGCCATTGGCCGCGCGGGCCGCCTCGATCCGCTGCCAGATCACCGGGTGGCACCAGGCGGTGTTCGATCCGACCAGGATCACCAGATCGGCGACGTCGAGATCGTCATAGCTGGCCGGGACCACATCTTCGCCGAATGCGCGCAGATGGCCCGAGACCGCGCTCGACATGCAGAGCCGCGAATTGGTGTCGATATTCGCCGATCCGATGAATCCCTTCATCAGCTTGTTGGCGACATAATAATCCTCGGTGAGCAACTGGCCGGAGACGTAGAAAGCGACGCTGTTTGGCCCGTGCTGGGCAATCGTATCCCGAAACCGCTTCGCCACCAGGTTCAGCGCACGGTGCCAACTCGCGCGCTTGCCGCCGATCGTCGGGTGAAGCAGTCGGCCTTCGAGACTCGTCGTTTCGCCGAGGTGCGTGCCCTTCGAGCAGAGCTTGCCCGCATTGGCGGGGTGATCCGCGTCGCCCTTGATCTCGACCGAGCGCTCGCCCGTGACCGTCGCGGCGATCCCGCAGCCGACGCCGCAATAGGCGCAGGTGGTGCGGATACTCATAAATCCTCCCCGGCACGGGGAGGGGGACCATGCGCAGC
>JANOGS010000237.1:0-2403 GCA_031414115.1 Novosphingobium sp.
GCGTCACCATAAACCGGCCTTCGGCGCTCCCGGCAACGGGCCTCGCGCCGAGCTTTCGCCCGGCAGTGGAGGGGTGGGAGAGTGGTTAAATCCGTCAGACTGTAAATCTGATCGCTTAGCGTACGCTGGTTCGAATCCAGCCCCCTCCACCACGGACTGGCAGGCTGCGATACCAGCCTCTTTTCCACCGCGTCATTCCCGCGAACGCGGGAATCCATCCTGAGATGGGGCCTTGTCCTGCGGTGGTTGTGGAGGGCATCCGGGCTGGATTCCCGCGTTCGCGGGAATGACCCCGTGGTCGATCGATGCTGGACTCGCCCAGCCCGTCAATCTTAGCTACACTTGCTTCAGCCGTTTTTTAACGGCTTAGCGGCGCCAGTTTTTACTGGATCGCTGCGGAACATGGGGCTGGCTTCTGTCAGCCCCGGTTCTTTTTCAGGGCTACCATGGCCGGGAGTTGATGCCGCGGCGGCGGCAGCGTAAAACGTCGGCCCGTCGGGCGGGTATAGCTCAGTGGTAGAGCAGCAGCCTTCCAAGCTGAATATGCGGGTTCGATTCCCGCTACCCGCTCCAATCTCCCCCGGCCGCCGGCGCGCCCTGCGCCTTGCCGCCTCCCGGCAAAGCGTCTACCGAGACGCCCATGAGCCGGAACAAGTTTCCCCCGAAGCCGAAATACGATCCCGACGACGGGCCAGTCTTCCTCTACGGCATCCACACCGTGCGGGCGGCGCTCGACAATCCGCGCCGGATCAAGCGCCGGTTGCTGGCGACGCCAAATGCCCTGGCACGGCTGAAGGAGGGCGGCGACATCGGCAAGGTTGGCGTCGGCGAGACGACGCCCAAGGAGCTCGACCGGCTGTTGGGGCCGGATGCGGTGCATCAGGGGGTTGCGCTCGAGGTCGAGGCGGTGGCCCGTTTCGGGCTGGGCGACATCGAGCCGCTGAACCTCGTGGTCGTGCTCGACCAGGTGACCGACCCGCACAATGTCGGCGCGATTTTGCGCACCGCCTGCGCCTTCGGGGCCGACGCGGTAATCACGACCCAGCGCTATGCGCCGCGCGAGACCGGGGTGATGGCCAAATCGGCATCCGGCGCGCTCGATCTCGTGCCGCTGATCGAGGTGCGTAATCTCGGCGACGCCATCGAGACGATGAAAAAGCGCGGGCTGACGGTGCTCGGCTTCGATTCCGAAGCCCCTGCCCTGTTGCGGCCGCGCACCAGCGCCGGGCCGCTTGCCATCGTCCTCGGGGCGGAGGGCAAGGGCTTGCGCCAGCGTACCCGCGAACTCTGCGACGAGATGGTCCGGCTCGACATGCCGGGGCCGATCAAATCGCTGAACGTCTCCAACGCCGCGGCGGTCGCGCTGTTCGCGGCGACGGCCGGACGCTCGGGCTGACGACTGCTACTGGATCGGGACCGACAACGCGCCGGTGATTCCGAACATCGTGGTGTTCGCGCCGCGGGAAACGTCGGCCGCCAGCGAGGCCGTCGCGCCGCTGTCCCAGCGGACCCTGACGCCGGCGACGAGCTGGACACGGAAGGGATCGCCGGGGATGACCGGAGCGGCAAGGGCCGGGGTCGTCGCCGTGTAGTCGAGCCATAGGTTCGCGCCGAGGAACGGTGTGACGACCAGATCCTTCTCCGGTACCTCGAAGTCGCGCGAGATCGTGGCGCCGCCAAGGACATCGAACTCAATGGTGTTGGACGCCGGGATGACGACCGCCGCCGCGTCGGTGAAGGATGGGCGGTGACGGTACTGGAATAGTGCGGAGACGGACGGGGTCACCGTGAACTCGCCGTAGCTGATCGAGCCCTGGAGCCCGGCGCCGGCCTTAAGCGTGTGACTGACGAAGTTGCTGCCCACGCCGGAAACCGTGGCCTGGTGAGCTCCGAACTCGTAGCCGAGATAGAGGCTGCCGAAAAGATCGGGCGATAGCATGCGGAGGATAGCGAGGTCGGCCCCGATCTGGGCGGAATTGATCGTGGACGTTGGACTGTTGGCCGTGGTCGTCGCGCCACCGAGCTTCAATCCGAGACCGAGAGTGGTCTCCTCGTCGAGCGCGTGAGTCCCGGTGATGGTCGCGCTGCCGACCCAGGTCCGCCGGTTGAGGGCGTTGAACGTGCTGTCGATGACGGCACCGTCGATGAGGACGCTGAACGACCATCCCGGCACGCTCGACTGCAGCGGGAAATCGCCGCTGATGGTGTTTCCGCCGAAATCGAAGAATTGCGAAATGGCTTCGAGCGAGGGGTTCATGCGGGATTGCTGCTGCGGGAAGAAGTTGAAGCTGCCCTCGCGGAGGTCCTCCCCTCCGTAGAAGCGGGACGACCTCAACGCTTCCTCTTCACACTGCACCCGCAACCCCAGGCTGCTGCTCAGGCCTTGCCGCGCTGACGCCCGCA
>JANOGS010000238.1:0-1937 GCA_031414115.1 Novosphingobium sp.
TGCATGGTCACCCACGACCCGCGCTTCGCCCGCCACGCGGACCGCACCATCCACCTCTTCGACGGTCGGATCGTGGAGGAGTCGACAGAAGCAGCCGTGGGCGCGGACGTGGTGGCGTAGACGAACATGGACACGAGACCTGCCTCGAGGATCAGCCCCACGGAAGCACTGCGGGCGTGCACGACTGAATCCGTATCCACAAGCACCCGGGACCGGACCGGCGCGCGGCGGGCGAGATGCCATTGAACGGGCCCCCCGGTCCCCCTGTGCTCCCACTGTTGAGGGGAACGATGCCCGAGCCGCTCGAAGCCGACGCCGCGCCGTCACCCTCCGAGGAGCCGTCCGACCATCCAGCCGCGGAGCCGCCGCCGCCGCTCCAGCCGGTGGCACGCGACGACCGAGTCGCCGAACTCGACTACGTCCGCGGCCTGGCCGTGCTGGGCATCCTCCTCGTGAACATGCCGCTCTACAACGCCCCGTTCGACGTGTATTTCGGCAACGAGACGTCCGGCTGGTTCCAGGGCTTCTGGGACCAGGCCGCCCTCTGGTTCGTGCGGATCTTCGCGGAGGCCAAGTTCTACACCCTCTTCTCGTTCCTCTTCGGCCTGGGCTTCGGGGTGCAGCTGACCCGCGCCACCGCACGGCGCGAGCCGCGTTTCGGGAGGCTCTACGGCCGACGTCTCGGCGTACTGCTCTTCCTCGGCCTCGTGCACCAGTACCTCTTCTGGTTCGGCGACGTGCTGCACGTGTACGCCCTCTACGGCTTCATCCTCCTGCTCTTCCGCAAGCGGTCGCAGAAGACGGTCCTGATCTGGGCCCTCAGTCTGATGTTCATACCCGCGGTGGGCGGCGCCGCCTTCTTCACCGTTCAGTCCATGCGCGGGAAGCCCACCTCCTCCGAGGAGGCGCAGCGGCAGCTCGACCGGCGGATCCGAATGCCGGTAAGGCTCGCCGAGATCGACGACGTGAGACGGACCTATGCCTCGGGAGCGTGGAGGGAGGTCCACCTGCTGCGGGCGACACAATCCGTGATGCGGATCCCGCCGGAGGTGGGCTGGGGGTTCTTCGAGGTGCTGCCGATGTTCCTGCTCGGCCTCTGGGTCGCCCGCACCGGCGTCGTCGAGAACCTCGGGCAGCACCTGCCGCTCATGCGGCGCCTGTTCCGACTCGGACTGGCCGGCGTGGTCCTGACCCTGCTCGTCGCCGCCTGGAGAGTCGAGCTCGGCCCCCAGCCGTCGGTCGCCCAGCTCTTCTCCTTCTTCGTCGTCTCCCACGTCGTGGTCCGGCCGTTGCACGCGCTCTGGTATGCGACGGGGATCGTCCTGCTCGTCCAGCAGGAGGCCTGGCGGCGGCGGCTCACCCCGCTGGCCGCCGCGGGCCGCATGGCGGCCAGCAACTACGTCGGCCAGAGCTTGATCTGCGTGCTGCTCTTCTACGGCGCCGCGTTCGGCCGCTTCGGGCTCGGGTTCTTCGGGCGCACGGGATTCGCCGCCGGCCTGGCCCTGACCTTCCTCATCTGGGCCTTCCAGTTGTGGTTCAGCCGGTGGTGGCTTGCGCGCCATCGTTACGGCCCGCTCGAATGGCTGTGGCGCTCGCTGACCTACGGCCGCCGCCAGCCGATGCGCCTCGCCTAGATGGGACGGAGGACCCGTTCCCGCGCCGCGGTGCTGTGGCTCCCCGCGGAGCGGCGGGTGGAGGTGAACGCCATGAAGGAGCTTCTCGACCTCGCTCAGGAGGCCAGCCTGGCGATGAGCGTGCTGGTCCAGTGGCGCGCCCGCAGGCTCGGCGGGCTGACGACACTCCAGATGGAGGAACTCTCGTGAGCGCCGGGCTCGCCATCCTGCCTGACCTCCGCTTCGCCATCAGGTCGCTGGGTCGCTCTCCCGGCTTCACCCTCACTGCCGTCATCACGCTCGCACTTGGCATCGGTGCCAACA
>JANOGS010000239.1:0-4418 GCA_031414115.1 Novosphingobium sp.
CTCAAGCGGTTCAAACAGACGGGGCATCTCGACGCGGTGCCCAAAGTCTCGCATCGCGTGCCCGAATGGAGCCAGCGCGCACAGGCACCGATCGCCGACGCCGCGCGCGGCTGGCTCGACGCCAACTGCGCGCATTGCCACAATCCGGGCGGGCTCGCCTCCAACTCGGGGCTCTACCTTGGCTGGGAAGAGCGCGATCCGGCGCGGTTCGGGGTGTTGAAGCGCCCGGTCGCGGCGGGGCGCGGTTCGGGCGGGCATGAATTCGACGTGGTGCCGGGCGCTCCCGACCAGTCGATCCTGGTCTACCGCCTGGAAAGCCTGGATGGCGGGATCGCGATGCCCGAACTCGGCCGTTCGAGCCGCGATCCTGAAGGAGAGAAGGCAGTACGCGCCTGGATCAGGGAAATGAAGCGATGAAGCGTCTGGGCAAGGTCCTGCTGGTCTTGATCGCCTTGCTGGCAGTGGCTTTCCTCGCCCTGCGTACCCCAGATACCGATCCGGCGGCGATGCGGGCCAAATACGGCGCCGCGCCCTCGCAATTCGTCGATCTTGGCGGCGGGCTCACGGTGCACCTGCGCGATGAGGGCCCGCGCGATGCGCCCGCGATCATGCTGCTCCACGGCTCCAACGCCGATCTCCACACCTGGGAGCCGTGGGCGGCGGCGCTGCGCGGCCAGTACCGGGTGATCCGCTTCGATACGATCGGCCACGGTCTGACCGGCGCTGCGCCGGATCAGGACTATTCCGCCGAGGCTATGACCGCGCTGGTCGGCAAAGTGGCGGACAAGCTCGCACTGGGCAAGTTCGTGCTCGGCGGCAATTCGATGGGCGGCGGGATCGCGGTGGCCTATGCCCTGGAACACCAGGACCGCCTCGCCGGGCTGGTCCTGGTCGATGCCGGCGGCGCACCCAAAAAGGGCAACGAGCCCGGCAACATCGGCTTCAGGATCGCGGCGACGCCGGGAATCTCGATGCTGGCGCGATCGATTACCCCGCGCGCGCTGGTCGAACGCAGCCTCAGCCAGTCGGTCACCAACCAGGCGATTGTCACCCCGGCGGCGGTCGACCGCTATTGGGAGCTGCTGCGCTATCCCGGCAACCGCGAGGCGACGATGATCCGGTTTGCCTCGCCGCGCAAAACATACGATCCCGCCAGACTGGCGACAATCAAGGTCCCGACACTGGTGCTGTGGGGCGAGGAGGACAAGCTGATCGGCCCCGATGCCGCCCGCTGGTATGCCAAGGCTATCGCCGGCTCGACGTTGCACATCTACCCCGGAATCGGTCATCTGCCGCACGAGGAAGCCGCCGAGGCCACGGTAACCGATCTTAAGGCCTGGCTCATGTCGCCCGGTGTAAACGGCAAGCCCGGCTGAACTGGACGCGCCGGGCAAGCTCGCCTAAGTGGCGGGCGAACAGGGGTTCGTCCCGGGGAGTACCTACCTTGCGCAAACTCGGCCTGATCGGCGGCATGAGCTGGCTGTCGACCCGAACCTATTACGATCACATCAACCGGCTGGTCCAGGCCAAGGCCGGCTGGCCGGCCAGCGCGCCGCTGCTGATCGAAAGCCTCGATTTCTCGAAACTCGCCCGGCTTCAGAGCGAGGCGGAGTGGCAGCGCGCCGCCGATACGCTGGTCGCCTCGGCGCGGCGGCTCGAACGCGCCGGCGCCACCGCGCTGATCATCGGTGCCAACTCGATGCACAAGGTTTACGACGAGGTTGCCGCTTCGGTGAAAGTGCCTATCATCCACATCGCCGAATGCGTGGCCGAGCGGATGGCGGCCAAGGGGGTGAGGAAGGCAGCGCTGCTCGGCACCCGCAACGTCATGCTGGAGAGCTTCTACCGCCAGAAGCTGATCGTCCGCGATATCGAACTGCTCGCCCCCGAATTGCAGTTTGTCGATACGCTTGACCGGATCATTTACGACGAGCTGCTGCAGGGCAAGGCCACCCGGCAATCCGAGCGCGAACTCAAGACCATCCTCACCAACCTGGCGCAAGACGGCGCCGAAGCGGTGGTGCTGGGCTGCACCGAGCTGGAAATGGTGGTCGACGTCGACGCCAACGTCCTGCCGATCTACGATTGCACCCGGATCCACGCCGAAGCGGCGGTGGACTGGATTTTGGGCGAATGATCCTCCCCGGCACGGGGAGGGGGACCATCCGCAGGATGGTGGAGGGGTACGCGCCGTGATCGCTACCTCTCGCCGTCAGGACCACTCGCGCGCACCCCACCACCACCTTCGGTGGTCCCCCTCCCCCAAAGGGGAGGATTGATGGCCCCCTACGCCTCCGATCCCGCCCACAGCCGCGGGCGCGAGTTTCCGATCGAGGGTTCGCTTAGCCGCGGGCCGCGCTCGTGCTGGCAGCGCGACCGTGACCGGATCGTCCATTCGATCGCTTTCCGCCGCCTGCGCCACAAGACCCAGGTATTCATCGCGCCCGACGGCGATCATTACCGGGTACGCCTGACCCACAGCCTTGAAGTTGCCCAGATCGGCCGGGTGATCGCCCGCGCGCTGGGGCTTGACGAGGATCTGACCGAGGCGCTGTGCCTGGCCCACGACATCGGCCATCCGCCGTTCGGTCATGCTGGCGAGGGCGCGCTCAACCAGGCGCTTGACCGGTATGGCGGGTTCGATCACAATGCGCAGTGCCTGCGCGTGCTGATGCGGCTGGAAAGCCCCTATTGCGAGCACGAGGGGCTCAACCTCAGCTGGGAAGTGCTGGAAGGGCTGGCCAAGCACAACGGCCCGCCGGGGATGCCGGGCTGGGCGCTGGAAGAGCTTGACGCGGCCTATCCGCTGGTTCTGGCGACCTGGCCCTCGCTTGAGGCCCAGGTCGCCGCGATTGCCGATGATATCGCCTATGACAACCACGATATCGACGACGGCCTGCGCGCCGGCTTCCTCGATCTCGACGAACTGCTGACGCTCGATCTGGTCAACGCTCAATGGCGCGCGATCGAAGCCAGGTTCCCCGATGCGCCGCACGAACGGCGGTTGCGCGAGCTGGTCCGCAGCCAGATCGGGCTGATGGTCAACGATGTGATCCAGGAGACCACGGCGCGGGCGCAAGGCATGGAAAGTGCCAACGACGTGCGCCTAGCGGGCGGGCCGACCGCTGGGTTTTCCGCCACGCTCGAAGATGCCGAGCGCGGGCTCAAGCGCTTCATGTATGACAAGCTCTATCACCACCCGCAGCAGCTCGCGACGGCGGAGCGCGCGTGTGAGGTGATCGCCAATATCTATGCCGCGCTGGCCCAGGATCCCGCGCTGATGGAACAGGGCTGGCTGCTGCGCTTGCCAGCCGCGGAGCCGGCCCGCAGCCGCCACATCGCCGACTATGTCGCCGGCATGACCGATCGGTTCGCGATGTCGCTCTACAGCCGGGTTTATGGGAAGGACGTCGAGGGATTGCGCAATGTCTAAGCCTACCCGCATTGCCTTGGTTGGCGCTTCGGGCCTGATCGGGCAGAGCCTGATCCGGCTGGGCCTGGGTCGCAGCGATTTCCGGGTGATCGGCATTGCCCGGCGCGAAGTGCCATTGCCGCCGGGCGCGCGGATGGAAGTGCTGGTGGCCGATCCGTCCGGCTGGGGCGATGCCATCGCCGCCGCCAATGCCGATGTGCTGGTATGCACGCTGGGCACCACCTGGAACAAGGCAGGCAAGGACGAGGCCGCGTTTCGCAGCGTCGATCACGATCTGGTGCTGGCCTGCGGCAAGGCCGCCAAGGCCGCAAAGATCCGCCAGATGATCGTGATTTCCTCGATCGGCGCCGATATCGCCTCGAAGAACTTCTACTTGCGGGTCAAGGGCGAGGCAGAGCAGGCCCTGGGCAAGCTCGGCCTGACCCGGCTCGATATCATCCGCCCGGGCCTGCTGCGCGGACACCGCGAGAACGATTCCCGGATCGGCGAGCGCGCCGCGATCCTGGCAAGCCCGCTGACCGATCTCCTGCTCCACGGCCAATTGCGCAAGTACCGCTCGATCCGCGGCCAGACGGTCGCCCAGGCGATTGTCGGGCTGACCCGCGAGGCGATGGCCGGGCGTTTCGTGTTCGAGCACGATGCGATCCTGCGCGCGGCGCGGCGGGGGATGAGCGCTTTGTAGTCGTTGACTTGGGCTAGGCGCAGAGCCATTGCTCCCTTGTCGCTGATCGCGCGGGAGAGTTCCGGTGATTCGTCCCTGATGGACGCAAAGCCGGACGCCGAAGGAGCAACCGCCCCGGAATCTCTCAGGCAAACGGACCGCGTGGGTCGATAGCGACGCTCTGGAAAGTGTCTCTGCCTCGGCAGGGGCCGCCGAAGGGGTAACCCTGCCTCAGCAGGGGAAAGCTATCAGGTTTCCGTGACAGAGGGGGCACCGATTGGTGCCTCAACTGTGCGGGAAATCATTTAGTGAGCGACACTTACG
>JANOGS010000240.1:0-1938 GCA_031414115.1 Novosphingobium sp.
TGTCGGAGACGCGCTTCCAGCACGATGCGCCGAACGGTTACACCCTCGACCGAGCAACCGTACGGCAGAAGAAGACCGGCCACCCGGTGCGGTTGGAACTTACCGAGCAAACCCGGCAGGCGATTGATGGCTATCTCCGAGAGACCGGTCGCCAGCCCGGTCAGTTCCTGTTCGCAGGTCGAGGCGAACCACGATGCGGGCTTACGACCCGGTAATACGCGCGGCTCGTTGGCGAATGGGTTGCCAGCATAGGGCTCGACCCCCTCAAGTTCGGCACCCACTCGTTGCAGCGTACGAAGGCGACGCTGATCTACCGCCGAACGGGGAACCTGCGAGCAGTGCAGTTGCTGCTCGGGCACACGAAGATCGAGAGCGCCGTTCGCTAATTGGGCATCGAGATCGACGACGCGATTGAAATCGCAGAAAAGATCGACGTTTGAAGTACCCGGGCAGAACTGCCGCGCTCTGCCCGACCTCGATCCGACGAGATGAGCCAGTTGCGGCCGAATTCGGATGTGCGGCAACAACGTCGGCTGTCACCTGCAACAGCCACCGACTTCGCAGTCCGTGAAAACAGCGACTGTTGCGACAGCGGCAATGTATTGAGGCCGCAAAAGAGCTGCCTCGATTGGACGATGTCCGGTCGCGTGCTGGCCCCGGTCAGCCGATGCCAAGTGAGATTGAACTGCTGACGGAAATCGTCGCGGCGAGGGGCACGGCTCCACTCGAATACTGCATTGCAATTGAGTGGCGGGCAGCGTTGATTCGAGCGCGATCCAAGTGCTGCCCACCAACTCGTTGACCTGAGATCAGGTCTTCGACGGGCTGGCGCGTTTGAGTGCGTCCCAGGTCTTCTGATTGGCCTCATCGAAGGCCTTTCGCGACTGCGTCAGGGCGGCACTCAGCGCCATCCACGATTCCGCGCCCGCCTGCTTCATTTTGTCGAGACGTGCCTCGGCCTCTCTTGCATCCGCCCGCATCTGAGAAACCGCGGTATCGACGCTTGCTCGCTTCTCGGCAGCCAGCTTGGCGGCGGCGTCATGGAACTTTTGGGCCGCTTCGCGCCACGCCTTTGCATGCGACTCGGCGACATCCCGGAACGTGGCTTGCTGCTGGGTCATCTCCTTGCCCACGGTCTCGAAGTACGTTTTGACAAGACCTTCGAAGCTACTCCATTGCGCGTCCAGTTTGGACTTCGTAGCCTGTAGCGCGGCCTCGCCTGCTTCGGCTTGCGCCTGCGCCTTGGCCTGGAATTCTTCGCGGCGCTTTTTCAGCTCTGCGACCTGCTGATCGGCCTTCACCCTGACATCGGCTTTGACTTGGCTCGCCTTGGCCTCGAGTGACGCCAATGTGGCATCCATCTCATCGAGCCGTTGCTTCGACCAATTCAGGAATTCGTGGATACCGCTTTTATCCGGCATGATTGGCTCCATCCGATTGAAATTGAGACTTCAAAATCCCGGCCTAGGGCGCGGGGAGATCGTGGACGCAGGGAGATGACGAGGCGGGTCGCCAATCCCCTGGGTCTTCGGCGTCATGCTGCGAGCGCCTGCTTCGCGAGGGTCCATGCCGCCTTCAATTTTTCAGACCGAGCCTGATAGTCCGATCGTAAGGCTGCGATCCGCTGCTCGATCTTCAGCCGCGCATCGGCTCGCGCATCCGAGACTTGCTGCTCCATGGCCGCGACCTTGGCACTAAGCTCCTTGTCCAGAGAAGCGAGTTTGGCCTCGAGCCGCTGCTGCGCCGCATCGAGGCTCGCCTTGGCCTCGTCCACTTTCGACTTGAGCCTCGTCTTCGCCTCTGCGCTCGCCTGCGCATATTCGGCCCGCAATTGCTCCCAGTCGGCCTTTTCCGCGGCAATCTCTTTGGCGATCTGCTCGTCTTCGAAATCGGCCCGCCAAGTTCTGAGCACGATACCGCCTGCCGCTGCCATTCTGC
>JANOGS010000241.1:0-3839 GCA_031414115.1 Novosphingobium sp.
ATCGGCGGCGCGGTGGACACTGTCAAGGTCAGCCTGGTCGAGGGCAAGGAACGCCAGGTCCGCCGCCGGTGTCTCAGCGCTGATCCGCGCCATGGCGGCGCGCGCCTTGTCTTCGCTGCGGCAGGCGAGCAGCACCCGCGCCCTGCGGGCAGCCAGAATGCGCGCGGCCTCGAACCCCAGCCCGGTATTGGCCCCGGTGACGATGATGCATTTGCCCGCCTGACTTGGCACATCGGCAGCGGTGAAGTGTTTCAAAGCGGCATCTCCAGCTGCGCTACGGGGGCAAAACTCTTGCGGTGCAACGGGCTCGGTCCGAACCGGCGCAGCGCTTCGAGGTGCTCTGGCGTACCATAGCCCATATTGCGCTCCCAGCCATAGTGCGGATGGGCCGCGGCCGCAGCGCGCATCAGGCGGTCGCGGTGCTCCTTGGCCAGGATCGAGGCTGCGGAAATGCACGGCTCCAGCGCATCGCCGCCGACGATCGCGCGGGCCTGCCAAAGCCACGCCGCGACCCGGCCATGCGGGGTCATGTTGCCGTCGATCAGCACCTCGTCAGGCTCCCGGCCCAGCACGCCTACCAGTGCCGCGACCGCACGGGTCATCGCCAGCATGGTCGCGGCGAAGATGTTGATCCGGTCGATCTCCTCAGCCCCGGCAACCCCGATGGCATGGGCACAGCTCGCCTGGATCCTGGGTTCAAGCCAAGCGCGGCGGCTGGCGGAGAGCTTTTTCGAATCGTCGAGGCCTTCAGGAGCCCCGGGTCCGAGCACACATGCCGCCGCCACCACCGGACCGGCCAGTGGTCCCCGGCCCGCTTCGTCGACGCCGATTACCAGCCGGTGGGCGCCGGGCTTGGCAAGCAGGAAAGGATCGCGCATTATCGGGTCCATGACCAGCAAGTTCCTCGCCGCTTTATCCCCCCTCGCCCTGCTGCTCGCAAGCTGCGGCGCCACCGCGGCTGGGGAAAGTCCCAAGGCGGCGAGCGAAGTGGAAGATGCCTTCGCGGTCGAGGAGCTGGCAAGCTTCGACGAGCCGTGGGCGATGGCCCAGATCACCGGCACGCCCTTCGTGCTGGTCACCGAAAAGAAGGGCCGGCTGCAGTTGTGGAAGAAAGGCAAACCGCCGCTCGCAGTCGCCGGGGTTCCTGCAGTCGATTATGGCGGCCAGGGCGGCCTGGGCGATGTCGCCGTGCAACAGCTGGGCGATGGCACGGGCTCGATGATCTACCTCAGCTGGGCCGAAGCCGGGGCCGGCGACACCCGCGGCGCGGCGGTGGGACGGGCGCGGCTGGTGCTGGGCGATGCGCCGCGGCTTGAAGGCCTAGACGTGTTCTGGCGGCAGCAGCCCAAGGTAACCGGTCGCGGCCACTATTCGCACCGCTTTGCGTTCAGCGCCAATGGCGCCGAACTCTATGTCGCCTCGGGTGACCGCCAGAAAATGATTCCGGCGCAAGACCCGGCCAGCGATCTTGGCAAGATCTTCCGGTTCGGCGTCGGCAATCCTGAGCGGGTCACCGATGTCCGCGATCCGGTCAGCCTGGGACATCGCAACATCCTGGGAATGAAGTTCGACGCCCAGGGCCGACTTTGGGACCTTGAACATGGCCCCGCCGGCGGCGACGAGCTCAATCTGGTCAAGCCGGCGCAAAACTACGGCTGGCCGCAGGTATCGCAAGGCGATCACTACGGCGGTCAGTCAATTCCGCGCCACGCTACCCGGCCTGAATTCGCCGCGCCGGCGATCAGCTGGAACCCGGTGATCGCGCCGGGCGATTTCATCTTCTATTCGGGCAAGATGTGGCCCGAATGGAAAGGCCAGGCGCTGATCGCCGCGCTCGGCACCGCCGGGCTGGTGCGGGTGCGGATCGATGGCGAGAAAGCGCACGAGGAAGCGCGCTATCCGCTCGGCAACCGGATCCGGTCGATTGCCGAAGCGCCGGATGGTTCGCTTTACGTGCTTGAGGACGGCGACGGCGGGCGGTTGCTGCGGCTTTCGCGCAAATAGCATCGACAAGCGCGGCAGCGCGCCCTATCGGCCCCGCGCTGATGACCGACGCGCTGACCCTGATCCCGCTCGATGCGCTCGAACCCGCGCTGATCGATGCCCTGCTCGACCGCGCTTTCGAGCCAGAGCGGCGCGGGCGCACCGCGTACAAGGTCCGCGAGGGCACTGACTGGCTCCCCGGCCTGAGCTTTGCCGCGATTGATGGCGAGGACCATCTGGTCGGCACGATCCAGTGCTGGCCGGTGGCGCTGAGCGATCCCGCCGGCAAGCGCCACCCGCTGATCATGGTCGGCCCGGTGGCGGTGCTGCCTGAAGCGCAGGGCAGCGGCATCGGCCAGGCGCTGATGAGCGCTGCCCTTGCCGCGCTCGATCCGCGCGCGCCTTTGCCGCAGGTGATGATCGGCGATACGGAGTACTACGGACGGTTCTGGGGCTTCTCGGCCGAGCACACTGGCGGATGGACCTTGCCCGGCCCGTGGGAGCCGCATCGGCTACTGGCGCGCTGCGACAATCCCGCAGTGTTGCCCAAGGAAGGCATGCTGGGGCCTTGGCGCGGCTAAGCCGATCTGGCATCGCCGTTTCGATGCCATACGCCCCGCCTCCCGAACTCGCCGCCCTGACGCTCGAGCAGACTGCCGCGCTGGTGGCGGCGCGACACTTGCCGCCGGTGGCTGATTGGCGCCCGCAGGTTTCAAGCGACAGCCTGATGACGATCAAGGCCGATGGCCGCTGGTTCCATGACGGCGGCGAGATCAAGCGCCCGGCGATGATCCGCGCCTTTTCCAGCCTGCTGTGGCGCGATGCAGATGGCCAACACTGGCTGGTGACGCCATACGAGAAGCAGGCGATCGCAGTCGAGGACGCCGCTTTCCAGGCGACCGATGTGGTTCGACAGGAAGGCGCCATCGCTTTCCGCTTGAACACCGACGACATGGTGCTGGCCGGGCCGGACAACCCGCTGATCGCGCGCGGTTCCGCCGATACCCCTGCGCTCTACCTCGCGGTGCGCCACGGCACCGAAGCGCGGATCAACCGTTCGACCTGGCTGCAACTGGTTGAACTGGCGGACGAGGATTTCACCGTCGCAAGCCTCGGCGCACGTTTTTCGCTGGTGCCGGCATGAGCGCGCTGGTCGAGCGGCTGCAGCGACTCCACGCAGAAGGCCATGCCCAGGAGATCGAGCAACGCGACGAAGCCGGGTTTGCCGGAGCCGAGCTCAAGCCCGCCGCCGTGCTTGCCGCAATCACCGAGCGCAACGATCGCCCCGGTTTTCTGCTGATCCACCGCCCCTCAAACATGCGCTCGCATCCCGGGCAAGTGGCCTTCCCCGGCGGCAAGATCGATCCCGGCGAAGACGCGGTCGAGGCCGCGCTGCGCGAGGCGCACGAGGAGCTTGGCATCCACGAACGCGACGTCACGGTGATCGGCCCGAGCGACGTCTATCGCACCGGTTCGGGCTATGCGATCGTCCCGGTGATCGCGGTGGTCCCGCCCGATATCGAGCTGAGCCCCAGCCCAACCGAAGTCGCCGCCTGGTTCGAGGCACCAGTCGATTTCGTGTTCGACCCCGCCAACCACACCCACCACGAAGCATTTTGGCAGGGCCGTGAGAGGCGCTACATCGAGATCATGTGGCAGCAGCACCGGATCTGGGGAGTGACCGCGGGGATCATCGCCAACCTGGCGCGGCGGATCGCCTGGTGACCGTACTGCCCGCCGCCGCGTGGCGCGAGCGCGATGACCTCGCCGGGCTGGTCAAGGCGCTTGGCGCGGGGCAAGCGCGCTTTGTCGGCGGGGCGGTGCGCGACACGCTGCTGGGGCTGGCGGTCAAGGAC
>JANOGS010000242.1:0-9434 GCA_031414115.1 Novosphingobium sp.
CCGATCGTCCGCGGCCGCGAGGTGGTTACGCGCAGTTCGCCGTCGTTTCCGCTCTTGTAGATTTCCGGACGCTCGTCGGTGATGTTGTCAAAGAACAACTCCATCCGCCAATCGTCCTTCGACGCGCCGAGCGAGGCCGACACTGTGTTGTATGACGCCAGCTGCTGCGCGGCCGGCAGCGGGGCAATCACATCGCCAGGACTGACCAGCACGCCATTGTAAAGCACCGGGGTGCTGGCGGCATAGCCGAGCGTCGGATTGAATCCCTGGTAACGGATATCGACATTGTCGATCACGTCGGAAATGCTCTTGCCGACATGATGGAAGGCGACGTTGACGAACGGCCTGAGGCCCGAACCCGTTTCCCATTCATAGTTCACGCGGGCGTTGAACTGAAACTTCGGGCTGAGCGCCAGCGGACCACCGAGAGGACGGAGAACCTGGGTATTCTGACGATACCGCTCGATCGACGAATCGTTGAACGAGAAGGCACCGTTGAAGGTTAGTTCGGGGGTTGCCCGCCAGGCAATGTCGCCTTCAACGCCCTTGATCTTGGCATCGATCAGGTTGGTGGTGAAGGTCTGGTTGGAGATGTTCTGGTCGAACACGGTAATCTGCACGTTCGACCAATCGATCAGGTAAGCCGCCAGATTGATCTGAAGGCGGCGGTCGAGCAGCGAGAACTTGCCGCCGATTTCATAGTTCGCGACCTTGTCCGGCACGTAGGTGCCAAGCCGGACAAAATCGGCCTGGGTCGGACAAGTCGAGCTGCCCACGCTGCATGGCCTGCGATTGAAACCGCCCGGACGGAAGCCATCCGAATAGGTTGCATAAACCAGCGAACCTTCGCCGAACTTGTAGGTCAGGTTGGCCTTGAACAACACGCCGGTGTACTTCGCCGGAGAGGCGTCGGCATAGAGCTGGTTGAGGTTGGCACTAACACCATAGGTCGTCGGCGGGGTCGGCGAGGCGGTGTAGGTTCCGGTCGCCGGATTGTAGATCCCGCGCGCACCAGTGCCGAAGCTGGTAGCGGATGATCCGTTGATCGAGGCCTTTTCGTTGTAGTAGCGAGCGCCACCGGTCAGGATCAGCCGGTCCTTGATGATATCAAACGAAGCCTCGCCATAGACGGCGAACTGCTTGTCCTTGCGCTGGACGTCGTTGAAAAAGCCGACGGCAACCGGACGGACACTGGTATCGTTGGCGTTCACAATCGGATCTGGAGCGCGCGGGTAAATGAAGCCTGCCGCCGATTGCAGATAGGACCAGTCGGTGTTGTCTTTCAGCTTGTTGACGTCATAGAACACGCCGAAGGTCCCACGCAGACGGTTTTCCGCCGGGGTGGTGATACGCGCTTCGTGGGTCCAGCGCTCGGTCTTGTTGCGAACGCTGTAGCTCTTGTTGGGCGTGTAGCAGGTGTTGCCGATGTTGCCGTTGTAGGCTGCGGTGTAATAGACCCCGCGGTCGCACTCGTAATAGGGCACAAAGAGCCCGATGTTCGAATAGCCGGCGTAGTCGGAAACCTGCTCGGCCTTGTGGTTGAGGTATGACCCCGTATAAATCAGTTCGAGCGCACCGAGACGCCCGTTGACCGTCCAGGTGCTGAGATCGACTTCGTCTTTCAGCTTGTTGTCGTTGAACTTTGTAACTTGAAGATCGCCCACGTCGGGCTCAAAGTCGAACACGCCGTCGGTATCGAGTTGCTGACGCAGGTGCATCAGGTCGATCGACCAATCCTCGCTGAGCTTGAAAGTCAGCGCCGCACGGCCGCCGCGATAGGTGGCATCGTTGTAGTTCTTCTCAACGAAGGCGTCGTTGTTGATCGTCTGCCGGGTCGGCTCATTGTAGAGATATGCCCCGCCACTGGTTCCGCACGACGGAACCCCGCCGACCAGCGTGGCCGAAGCCTGGCACGCCTGCAGCGCGCGCATCACCAGCAGTGGGTTGCCGGTCGGGATCGCACCTGCAACCCCTTGATTGGCGTTGAACGGCATCTGGAACGTGCCAGCGACGTTGTCGATATAGCCGCCCTGGTTGTCGTTATAGAGCACAACACGCAGCGCCAGCCGGTCCTCAATGATCGGGACGTTGATGAAGGCATCGCCAGCAACGCTTTCGTCGCCGCTCTTGGTGAAGGCATAGCTGGCGTTGAAGCCGGCGTGGAACTCATTGAGATCGGGCTTGTTGGTGATGTAGCGCAGCGCACCGCCCATGGCGCTGGCGCCGAACAGCGTCCCCTGCGGCCCGGCCAGCACTTCGACGCGGTTGAGATCAACCGCGTAGAGATCGAGATTGCGCCCGACCAGCGAGGCCGGAGCATCGTTGACATAGAGCGCCACAGTTGGCTGCGCACCGGCGGTACCGGCGATCTGCAAGCCCGGCGAGTCGGTCGAAAGACCGCGGATGAAGATCGAGGAGGCGCCCGGCCCGCGCGAAGCGGTGCGGACATTCGGGAGGAACTCGATCAGCTTGTCGAGCTTGGTGATGTTGAGGTCCGACAGCGCCTCACCGCCGAGTGCCTGGATCGCCAGCGGAATGCGGTTCGCCGCTTCCTCGCGGCGGGTCGCGGTGACGACAATGTCGGCCAGGCCGCCGGTGTCTTCCTCAGCCGCGGCATCCTGGGCCAGAGCGGAGCCGCTGCCCGCGCCAAACATGGCAATCGCAAGCGCGGCGCTCGACAGCTTCAACGTGCTTTTCACTTTAAACCCTCCCTGTGTTGTTCAAACAACCTGTGCGCAGACCCGGTCTCTTGAGGATCGGATTCAAACAAAAGGCAGGCTGTCCCCCAGCCCTACCCTGAGCAATTGATGTTTTTTTGACGACTGGTAAAATGCCTTTTTGCGATGCCGCCACAATCCTAACAGATCGCAATCACCACGAATGCAGGTTCAAATCAATCCTCCTTATGCTGAACGCTTGCATTGGACCGCACGCCGCAGCAATCCTAGCCAGCAAGCCACGCGCGGGCAGCGGACTATTCAGGAACGGATCGAGTGCCAGTCGAAACAGCTCTCCTCACCGCGCTCGATGCTGTCGGCATCGCTTGGCACTTGCACGAGCATGAAGCCGTCTTCACGGTCGAGGCCAGTGCCCGGCTCCACCGCGAAATTGCCGGACTGCATACCAAAAACCTGTTTCTCAAGGACGCTGGCGGACAGTTCTGGGTGGTCAGCGCCCCGCACGATGCCGCGATCGACCTCAAGGCCCTGCCGGCTGCGATCGGTTCGAAGAAGGTCAGCTTCGGCAAGGCTGAGGACATGGAGCGGCTGCTGGGCATTGCGCCCGGCTCGGTAACGCCGCTTGCGGCGCTCAATGACCAAGACCGTGTGGTCCGCGTGGTGATCGACCAGCGCTTGGCCGAGGCCCGCACAGTCAACGTCCACCCCTTGCGCAACACCGCGACGCTTGGCCTGTCCGGCGCCGATCTGGTGGCCTTCCTGGGTGCCATCGGCCACGAACCGGTGATTGCTTCACTGCCGGCGGCGCCATGAGCATCAGCCTGTTCGAGCTGTTCAAGATCGGGGTCGGACAGTCGAGCTCGCATACGGTCGGGCCAATGGTGGCGGCGCGGCGGTTCGGCTTGTGGCTCGAAGCGCAGGGCCTGCTGGCGGCGACGCGGCATGTCCAGGCCGAACTCTATGGCTCGCTGGCGCTGACCGGCCGGGGCCACGCTACCGACACTGCGGTTATCCTGGGGCTGTGCGGACACGAACCGGCGACAGTCGATATCGAGGCGGTGCCGGCGATCCTGGCTGAAGTTGCCGCGACTTGCGCCATCAGCTTGATTGGCGCGCACTCCGTGCGGTTCGATCCTGCCGCTGACCTGGTGTTCCATCAGCGCAAACGCCAGCCTTTCCATACCAACGCCATGGCGCTTACTGCCCGCGATGCGGACGGCGAAGTGCTCGCCCGGCGGCTCTACTACTCGGTCGGCGGCGGCTTCGTGGTCGATGAAGACGAGGCCGGCAGCAACAGCAACGCCGCGAGCGACGCCTTCGCGCTACCTTACGATTTCAATTCGGGCGCCGAACTGCTCGAACTCGGCGAAAAGACCGGCCTCAGCTTCGCCGAACTGGTCTTCGCCAACGAATGCGCCCGCCGCCCGGCCGATGCGGTCTATGCGGGGATCGACGCGATCGCTCAGGCGATGTTCGATTCGATCGACCGCGGTTGCCGCGAGACCGGGATTCTCCCCGGCGGGCTCAAGGTCAAGCGCCGCGCGCCCGGCCTGTGCGCCGAGCTGGGCGAACGTCAGGGCGCCAACCTCGGCGATCCGCTGGCGGTGCTCGACTGGATCAATCTCTGGGCGATGGCGGTCAACGAGGAGAACGCCGCCTGTGGCCGGGTGGTGACCGCGCCAACCAACGGCGCGGCGGGGATCATCCCGGCGGTGATGCGATTTCACGACCGTTCCTATCGGGGCACCGCCGAGACCCGCCGCACGTTCCTGCTCACTGCCGCGGCGATCGGCGCGCTGTACAAGAAAAACGCTTCGATTTCAGGCGCCGAAGTGGGCTGCCAGGGCGAGGTCGGGGTCGCCTGCTCGATGGCGGCGGCCGGGCTCACAGCGGCACTTGGCGGCAGCAACGCCCAGATCGAGAACGCCGCCGAGATCGGGATGGAGCACAACCTGGGCCTGACCTGCGATCCGGTCGGCGGGCTCGTCCAGATCCCCTGCATCGAGCGTAACGCGATGGGCGCGGTCAAGGCGATCGACGCCTCGCGGCTCGCCATGATCGGTGACGGCTCGCACATGGTCAGCCTCGACAAGGTGATCGAGACGATGCGCCAGACCGGGCTCGACATGCGCAGCAAGTACAAGGAAACCTCGCTCGGCGGGCTCGCGGTCAACGTGGTTGAGTGCTGAAGGCGTTCGCACTTCGTTTTTTCGCAAGAGTTTGATAGAGAAATCCTCTTAAGGGAGGGTTCGATGCAATTGCAGCACCTGCGCTATTTCGTCGCCCTTGCCCGGGCGCGCCACTTCGCCACCGCCGCCAATGCCTGCGGGGTGTCGCAGCCGACCCTGTCGGCGGGGCTCGCGGCCTTGGAGCACGAACTGGGCAAGCGCCTGGTCGAACGTGACCGGCGGTTCATTGGCCTGACCGAACATGGCGAGGCAATCCTGCCCTGGGCCGAACAGGCGCTGGGCGCGGTGCGCGGGCTGGGTCAAGCTGCGGCGGCGAGCGCCCAGGCATTGACCGGCGAGTTCCGGCTCCACGCCATCCCCGCCGCGCTGCCGCTGGTCGGGCCGTTCGGCCAGGCGCTGCTGGCGGCCAATCCTGGCCTGACCATGTCGGTCCAGACCGGCACTTCGCGTGAGATTGAACATGGCTTGCTGGCCAATGATTTCGACGGCGGGCTGACTTATCTCGACCACGAGCCGCCAGCCAATATGCTGACCGCACCGCTGCATAACGAGCAATACCGGTTCATCGCCCGGCGCGGCATGGGTTTCGATGATCGCATTGCAATCACCTGGACCGAGGTCGCGGATCTGCCCCAGTGTCTGCTCCATCAAGGCATGCAATACCGACGGATTCTCGACCGCGAATTCGCGCGGCACGGTCTTTCGGCAAATCCAGCGACGATTGCCGACAGCTACATCTCGGTATTCTCGCTGGTCCGTTCGGGGGAGTTCGTCTCGATCGTGCCTGATGGTTATGCGCGGCTGATGGAAGGACTGGAGTGGTGCCGGTTCCTGCCGCTCGAACCGGAAGCAAGCTTGCGCCGGGTCGGGCTGGTGGTGGTGAACCGCGATCCGCTTGGCTCGATGGCGCGGGCCGGATTGACCGTGGCGCAACAACTCGATCTGCGGGTTATGATAGATAAATTCTATCAATCGTCAGCTAATTCGATTTGACCTCGGCCTCCCGCGCGCGAAAGGGAGGGAATGACTGCAAATCAACTCGACGCGATCATCGCCGAGCATCAGGGCCGCAAGGGCGCGCTGCTGCCGCTGTTGCGCGCGGTGCAGGAAGCGTTTGGCTGCATCGATGCGGCGGCCGAGGCGGCAATCGCCAAGGCGCTCAATCTCAGCCGCGCCGAAGTTCGCGGAGTGGTCAGCTTCTATCACGATTTCACCCCCGCCGCCGATCCGCGACCGATGGTCGAACTGTGCCGCGCCGAAGCCTGCAAGGCCCGCGGGGTTGAGGCACTTGTTCCGGCGGCAGTGACCGCAGCGGGTGCGCGGGTCAACCTCAGGGACGTGTTCTGCCTGGGCCTGTGTAGCGTCGGCCCCAACGCCCGGGTCGGCCCCACGCTTTACTCCGGGCTCGATGAGGCCGCGCTGGTCAAATTGGTGCAGATGTCATGACGACTGTGCGGATCTCCGACGATGCGCTCGCCCTCGCGCTCGGGGCCGATGCTGTTGCGGCGGCGTTTGAGGCGGCTGGATGCGGGGTCGAGCGGGTTTCGAGCTGGGGCATGCACTGGCTCGAACCGCTGGTGGAGATCGCCGGGATCGGCTGGGGCAAGGTTACGCCCGCCCGCGTCACCGAAATCGTCGAAGGTAAGGCCAAGGACCTCTGCATCGGCCCGATTGCCGCGCATCCGTTCATCGCCGGCCAGCAACGCCTGACCTTCGCCCGCGCCGGCCAGACCCGGCCGCTGAGTTTGGCGGATTACGCTGCTACCGGGGGCTGGTCCGCCCTCACCCGCGCCCGCGCCATGGCTCCGGCGGAAGTCGTCGCCCAGGTCACTGCCTCGGGCCTGCGTGGCCGTGGCGGCGCCGGTTTCCCCGCCGGGATCAAATGGCAGACGGTCCTCAACTCCCCCGGCTCGACCAAGTACATTGTCTGCAACGCCGACGAGGGCGACAGCGGCACCTTCGCCGATCGGATGCTGATGGAAGGCGATCCGTTCCAGCTGATCGAAGGCATGGCGATCGCTGCCCACGCGGTCGGCGCGGGCGAAGGCTTCATCTACGTTCGTAGCGAGTATCCGCACGCGATTGCCAAGCTTGAAGCGGCGATAGCGCTGGCCCAGCAGCACACCGCCCCGTTCGTACTCGAAGTCCGGGTCGGCGCCGGGGCCTATGTCTGCGGCGAGGAAACCTCGCTGCTCAACTCGCTTGAGGGCAAGCGCGGCGAAGTGCGCGCCAAACCGCCGTTGCCCGCCTTGGAGGGCCTGTTCGGCTGCCCGACCGTTGTCAACAACGTCCTGACCCTGGCCGCGGTGCCGCACATCATGACTGAAGGCGGCGCCTCGCTTTACGCGCAGCTCGGGATCGATCGCTCCAAGGGCACCATGCCGATCCAGCTCGCTGGCAATATCAAGCACGGCGGGCTTTACGAGACTGCCTTCGGGATCACCCTGGGCGAGCTGGTCAACGCAATCGGTGGCGGCACCGCCAGCGGCCGCCCGGTCAAGGCGGTCCAGGTCGGCGGCCCGCTCGGCGCCTATATCCACCCCGACCAGTTCGACCTGCCGTTCGACTATGAGGCCTACACCGTCGCCGACGCGCTGATCGGCCACGGCGGCATCACCGTGTTCGACGACAGCGCCGACATGGGCGCAATGGCGCGCTTTGCCATGGAATTCTGCGCAATCGAAAGCTGCGGCAAGTGCACTCCGTGCCGGATCGGTTCGACCCGCGGGGTGGAACTGATCGACCGCATTCGTGGTGGCGGCAAAGTCATGGCCGATGCGGTGGAGTCCCTCCCCCAGATGCACAATGCCCGCAAGGCCGGGCGCAGCCGCGAGGACGAGCTGCAATTGCTCGAGGACCTTTGCGAGACCATGCAGTACGGCTCGCTCTGCGCGCTCGGCGGGTTCACGCCCTACCCGGTGCGCAGCGCGCTGAAGCACTGGCCGGAGGATTTCACGTGATCCTCGGCGCGGTTCTGGCCGGCGGGCAATCGAGCCGCTTCGGCAGCGACAAGGCGCTGGCCGAACTTGGCGGGCACAGCTTGCTGACCCTCGCGGTCGATGCGCTGTCGGGCTGGTGCGAGCATGTCGTAGTGGTCGGGCGCGAGGTTGCCCCGGCCGCGACCATGCCCGATTGGCCGCGTCCTGGCATGGGTCCGCTCGGCGGGCTCGCCGCAGCGCTGCACTGCGCCCGCGACGAAGGCTATGACCTGGTGCTGAGCTGCGGAGTTGATGCCGCCGGGTTGCCCGAAAACCTGCCCTTCCTGCTCGCCCCTGCCCCGGCCTTTCTGGCCGACCAGCCGGTGATCGGCTTGTGGCCAGCAAACACGGTCAAGCAGCTCGAAAAGATCCTGCGCGGCGATGGCCGCCATTCGATGCGCGCCTTTGCCGAAGCCATCGGCGCCCGCGGAGTCAAGACCGCCGCCGCACCCGCCAATATCAACACGCCGGCCGATCTGGCCGCAGCGGAGAAACGCTCGTGAGCTATCAACCGCAAGCCGATTTCGGCACCCCCGAAGTCCTGTCCGAAACCCTGGTCACCCTGACCATCGACGGCCGCAACGTCACCGTCCCCGCCGGCACCAGCGTGATGCGCGCTACGGCGGTCAGCGGCGGCTCGATCCCCAGCCTGTGCGCTACCGACAGCGTCAAGGCATTCGGATCGTGCCGGATGTGCCTGGTCGAAATCGACGGGCGCAAGGGCACTCCGGCGAGCTGCACCACCCCGGCCGAGGCGGGCATGGTGGTCCACACCCAGAGCGAGCGGATCGCGCGACTGCGCAAGGGGGTGATGGAGCTCTACATTTCCGATCACCCGCTCGATTGCCTGACCTGCAGCGCCAACAACGATTGCGAGCTGCAGGACACCGCCGCCGAAGTCGGCCTGCGCGATGTCCGCTATGGCTATGCCGGCGACAACCACCTCGGGCTCGAAACCGACACCTCGAACCCCTATTTTGATTTCGATCCGAGCAAATGCATCGCCTGTTCGCGCTGCGTGCGGGCTTGCGACGAGGTCCAGGGCACCTTTGCCCTGACGATCGACGGGCGCGGTTTTGCCTCCAAGGTCAGCGCTGGGCAAGCCGGCGACGATTTCCTCTCCTCCGAATGCGTTTCCTGCGGCGCCTGCGTCCAGGCCTGCCCGACCGCGACCTTGCAGGAGAAGGCGGTCAAGGAGATCGGCAAGCCCGAGCGTGCAGTGATCACCACCTGCGCCTATTGCGGGGTCGGCTGCACCTTCCGCGCCGAGATGAAGGGCGAGCAGCTGGTCCGCATGGTGCCGTGGAAAGACGGCAAGGCCAACCGTGGTCATAGCTGCGTCAAGGGCCGCTTCGCCTGGGGCTATGCCAACCACCAGGACCGGATCCTTGAGCCGATGATCCGCGCCAGCGTCGATGATCCCTGGCAAGTGGTGAGCTGGGACGAGGCTTTTGCCTACACCGCCACCAGACTGAACGAGATCAAGGCACAGCACGGCCCGCGCGCACTCGGCGGGATCACTTCGAGCCGCTGCACCAACGCAGAGACCTTCCTGGTGCAGACGCTGGTCCGCTCGGGTTTCGGCAGCA
>JANOGS010000243.1:0-3833 GCA_031414115.1 Novosphingobium sp.
CAAGCCCGATCGCTACTGCCGCCAGCAGCGCGAGCAAAATCCAGTAGTTGCGAAGCCTAGCGATTGGCGCCTGGCACCGCCGCAGGTGAAGGCGCGGCTGCATCCTCAGGCGCGGTCGAGGGGACCACCCCGATATCGGCGAGCGGATCGGACTTGACCGCTTCGTTCGGAACTGCCGCCTTGGTCGCAACCGCGCGTCCGGCCTCGCTCAGCCGGGCGCGATCGTTGATGATATTGGCGAGACCCACCACCAGTACGATCGCCGCTAGCCCGAACAGCCCGGCCTGCAAACGCTGCACCGCCAGGGCGCGCATTTCCCGGACGCTGGGCGGCACATAGTGCTGCGGAGCGGAGAGCGATTCCAGAACCCGAGGTGGCGGTTTTGTTGCCATCGCCCTGCTCTCTAGCCGATCAGGCGAGCCAGGGGAAGACCGGCAGTGATTTGGCCCGCAGCCATTCGGCATTGTACAGGCTGGAGAGGTAGCGGAAGCCGGTATCGCACAGGATCGTCACGACCCGCGGGTCCTTCCTTCCCTCGGCCACCAGCTGCTGTCCGAGCGCAACCGCGCCGGCGACATTGATCCCTGAGGACAGCCCCAGGCACATCCCTTCATCCTGGAGCAGTTGCGCCACCCATTCGAGGCCTTCCTCGTCGGAAATCCGGAACTGGGTATCGATCGGCGCGCCTTCGAGGTTGGCAGTGATCCGGCCCTGCCCGATGCCCTCGGCGACCGAGCTGCCTTCGGCCCGGAGCTCGCCGTGGGCGTAATAGTTGTACAACGCCGCGCCGAACGGATCAGTCAGGGCAATGCAGACCGCCTCGTCGAACGCCTTGAGCCCGAGCCCGACCCCGGCGATCGTCCCGCCGGTTCCCGCGGCGCAAGTGAAGCCGTCGATGCGCCCGTCCATCTGTTCCCAGATCTCGCGCGCGGTGCTCTCGATATGCGCCTTGCGGTTGGCGATATTGTCAAACTGATTGGCCCAGACCGCACCTTCGGTCTCTTCCGCCAGCCGCCGCGAGGTGTGGACAAAATGTCCCGGGTTGGAGAAGGGCGCCGGCGGCACCAGCACCAGCTCTGCGCCGAGCGCGCGCAGCGTGTCCATCTTCTCCTTGGACTGGTTCTCGGGCATGACGATCACGGTCTTGTAGCCCAGCGCATTGGCGACCAGCGCCAGGCCGATCCCGGTGTTGCCCGCAGTGCCCTCAACGATTGTCCCACCGGGCAGCAACGAGCCGCGCGCCTCGGCATCGCGTACAATCCACAGCGCCGCGCGGTCCTTTACCGAAGCGCCAGGGTTGGCCCATTCGCACTTGCCCCAGACCTCGCACCCGGCCGCCGCGCTCGCCCCCTTGAGCAGGACCAGCGGGGTATTGCCGATCAAATCGAGGGACGAGCGTTGGACCAGGGGCGCGTTCATGCGGGCAGACCTATGGGCGCGGGCCAGCCAGCGCAACGCATTTGCGCTTGGCCCGGCAAAAGCTCAGTCTTCCGGCGCGATCGTGACCTTGAGGCCATCGAGTTCGGCAGTCATGTGCAGCTGGCACGACAGCCGCGAAGTGGCGCCGCGGTGGTCCGAGCTGTCGAGCAGGTCGTTCTCGTCCTCGCTCATCGCCGGCAGCTTGTCGGCCCAATCAGCATCGACGTGGACGTGGCAGGTCGCGCACGAGCAGCACCCGCCGCACAGCGCCAGCAGCTCGTCGAAGCCGTTGTCGCGGATCGCTTCCATCACCGAAAGGCCGGCGCCCGCCTCAACCGTCTTTTCCTCACCCGCACGATTGGTCACCACCAGCTTCGGCATCGCTATCGTTCCTTGTCCATGCGCACTATCCGCGCTTTGGCCGGGCTGCTAATCGCTCGGCTAAAGTTTGGCAAGCAGGGACCGGCGATGGGATTGAGCGCGAAGCAGATCAAGCACAGCCTGGATGCGGTGGCGAAGCGCGAACCGGGGATTGCCAGGGCGCTCAAAGTAGCCGGCTATCCCGAACCGCGGATTCGCGAGCGCGGCTATGGCACCCTGATGCGCACGATCGTCGGCCAGCAGGTCAGCGTCGCCGCCGCGGCATCGATGTGGCGCAAGTTCGAGGCCCACGCCGGGCCCGAACTCTCGCCGGAAAAAGTGCTGGAAGCCGATTTCGACACGCTGCGCGCCTGCGGCCTGTCGCGCCAGAAGCAGGGCTACATGCGCTCGCTGTGCGAACTGGTGGTAACCGGCGCGCTCGATTTCGACGCGCTCCCGGCCGATGATGAAGAAGCGATTGCCCGGCTCACCCAGATCAAGGGGATCGGGCGCTGGTCGGCGGAGATTTACCTGCTGTTTGCCGAAGGCCGCGCGGACATCTGGCCGGCGGGCGACTTGGCGGTGCAGGCCGGGCTGCACAAACTTCTGGAGCTCGAGTCGCGCCCGACCGAAAAAGCCACCCGCGAACTCGCCGAAGCCTGGCGCCCGCACCGCGGGGCGACCGCGATCTTCACCTGGCATTGCTATAACAATCCGGCGCTGTAGGGCTTGCTTACATCAATGTAAGTTCGAATCGGGAGCGGCAAATGACAGCCAGGAAAACCATCTTCATCACCGGCGGCGCCTCGGGCATTGGCCGCGCGGTGGCGGTGAAGTTCGCCGCCGGGGGCTGGTTCGTCGGCCTCGCCGATATCGACGAGGCGGGGATGCGTGAGACTGCGGCGATGCTTCCAGCCGGAGCCTATTCGCTCCACAAGCTTGACGTTCGCGACCGGGCGGCCTGGGACGGTGCGCTCAGCGCCTGCGCCGAAGCTGCTGGCGGGCGGATTGATGTGATGTTCAACAACGCCGGGATTCCGCTGGGCGGCGCGCTGAGCGACAATACCGCCGCCGAGATCGAGCGCTGTCTCGACATCAATCTCAAGGGCGTGCTGTTCGGGGCCCAGGCGGCCTATCCCTGGCTCAAGGCCAGTGCTCCCGGATCGTGTCTGCTCAACACCGCCAGCGCGGCGGGGATCTATGGCTTGCCAGGCGGATCGGTCTATTCGGCGACCAAGTTCGGGGTCCGCGCGATCACCGAGAGCCTTGATGGCGAATGGGCCGAAGACGGAATCAAGGTGGCAAGCCTGATGCCCGGGTTCATCGAAACGCCGCTGATCGACAAGGCGCCCAATGTCCATTCCAACGAAGATATCCGCAGCCGTGTGGTTGCGTCGGGTCTGGAAATCACCCCGGTGGTCGAAGTCGCCGAAGCCGCCTGGAACGCGGTCCACGGCACCACGCTGCACAACCGCGTCGGCAAGACTGCGCACCGGATCGCCTTCGCCGCACGCTGGATGCCGGGGCGAGTGCGGAAGGAGATGCGCAGCAGTTCGCGCCCGTTGGAGAAGTAGCGCCTAGAGCATCTCCGCAATCGCTCGCGCCATTGCCGCGTCGCGTTGGGACAAGCCATCGGCATCATGCGTCGTCAACGTGATCCGCACCCGGTTGTAGACATTGAACCATTCGGGGTGGTGATCGGCCTTCTCGGCATAGAGCGCGACGCGGGCCATGAAGCCAAAGGCCGCGTTGAAGTCCTTGAACTTGAACTCGCGCTCGATCGCCAGTCCGTCGGTGCGCAGGGACCAGCCGGGACACTCGGCGAGCAGGGCATCGCGCTCGGCTTCGGTCAGGCGGGGGATCGGCATTGCGGGTCTCCTTGGCAGGCCCCATGCTTTCCCTTATCGCGGCAGACGATGCAAGAGTGCCGCCTCGCCGCAAACAAGCTTGCCTGCCAACGCGGCGAGCGGTTGCTGTTCGCGGACCTCTCGTTCGCGCTTGGCAAAGGCGAAGCGCTGCAAGTGACGGGAGCCAATGGCATCGGCAAATCGAGC
>JANOGS010000244.1:0-7660 GCA_031414115.1 Novosphingobium sp.
GCGACGGCGTATTTGAAGTAAAGTCGACCAATGGCGACACTTTCCTCGGCGGCGAAGATTTCGACGCCAAGATCGTCGAATATCTGGCCGACAAGTTCAAGGCCAAGGAAGGCATCGACCTCAAGACCGATCGGCTCGCGCTGCAGCGTTTGAAGGAAGCGGCCGAGAAGGCCAAGATCGAGCTGTCGTCGGCGCAGTCGACCGAAATCAACCAGCCGTTCATCACCGCGCGCATGGAAGGCGGAGCAACCACTCCGCTCCACCTGGTCGAGACGATCACCCGCGCCGATCTTGAAAAGATGGTCGCCGAACTGATCAACCGTACGCTCGCGCCGTGCAAGAAGGCGTTGAAGGACGCCGGGCTTGAAGCCAAGGACATCGACGAGATCGTGCTGGTCGGCAGCATGACCCGCATGCCGCGCGTGCGCGAAGTCGTGAAGGACTTCTTCGGCAAGGAACCGCACACCGGCGTGAACCCCGACGAGGTCGTGGCGATGGGCGCGGCGATCCAGGCGGGCGTGCTGCAGGGCGACGTCAAGGACGTGCTGCTGCTCGACGTGACGCCGTTGTCGCTGGGCATCGAGACGCTGGGTGGTGTGTTCACCCGGATGATCGATCGCAACACCACGATCCCGACCAAGAAGAGCCAGGTTTTCTCAACCGCCGAGGACAACCAGCAAGCGGTGACGATCCGCGTGTTCCAGGGCGAGCGCGAAATGGCCAGCGACAACAAAATCCTCGGCCAGTTCGACCTCGTCGGGATCCCCTCGGCGAGGCGGGGCGTGCCGCAGATCGAGGTAACTTTCGACATCGACGCCAATGGCATCGTCAACGTCAGCGCCAAGGACAAGGGCACCGGCAAGGAACAGCAGATCAAGATCCAGGCCTCGGGCGGCTTGACCGACGCGGACATCGACCAGATGGTCAAGGACGCCGAGCAATTCGCCGAAGAGGACAAGAAGCGGCGCGAAGCGGCGGAAGCGCGCAACAACGCCGACAGTCTGGTCCACGCCACCGAACAGCAGCTCGCCGAACATGGCGACAAGCTCGATGCCGATCTCAAAGCCGAGATCGAAACCGCGATCGCCGAAGCCAAGACCGCAATCGAAAGCGGCGACGCCGCTGAGATGACCGCCAAGACCCAGGCGCTCACCGAAAAGGCGATGAAAATGGGCCAGGTGATCTACGAGAAGGAACAGGCCGCAGCCGCCTCTCCAGGCGCGGGGGCCGATGAAACCGCCGACGCCGGTGAAGAAGTGGTCGACGCCGAGTTCTCCGAAGTCGACGAGAACAAGGGCTGACGAACTCCCCCTCCTCTTCAGGGGAGGGGGTCGGGGGGTAGGGTCTGTCCTTTGCTCAGGACTTTCTGATTAGCGGACAGGCCCCACCCCAACCCCTCCCCTGAAGGGGAGGGGCTTTCGAATCGGGGCGAGGTCGCGTGACAATAGAAGCCGACTATTACGAACTGCTGGAAGTGGCTCGCGGCGCGGACGATGCGATGCTCAAGGCCTCGTACCGCAAGCTGGCGATGCGCTGGCATCCCGACCGCAACCCTGGCGATAGTGAGGCCGAAGCCCGCTTCAAAGCGATCAGCGAGGCTTACGACTGCCTCAAGGACCCGCAGAAACGCGCTGCCTATGACCGCTTTGGGCATGAGGCGTTCAAGCAGGGCATGTCGGGCGGCGGGCAGGGCAGTGGCGCAGGCGGTTTTTCCGATCTGGGCGACATCTTCGAGACAATCTTCGGCTCTGCCTTCGGCGGCGGCGGGCGCCAACAGGCGCGGCGCGGCGCGGATCTGCGCTATGACCTGGAGATCGGGCTGGACGAAGCTTTTCACGGCAAACAGGCTGAAATCGAGATCGAAGTCGCCGGCAAGTGCGAGCCCTGCGAGGGTAGCGGCGCCGAGCCTGGTACCGGCACCCGGCGCTGCAACCTGTGCGGCGGCCACGGCCAGGTCCGCGCCCAGCAGGGTTTCTTCATGGTTGAGCGGACCTGCCCGACTTGTCACGGCCGCGGCGAGGTAATCGAAAAACCGTGCCGTTCATGCCGCGGCGAAGGCCGGGTCGATCAACCGCAAAAGCTCGAAGTGGCAATTCCTCCCGGCGTCGATACCGGCACCCGCATCCGCCTCAGCGGTAAGGGCGAGGCTGGTCCGTTCGGCGCGCCGGCGGGCGATCTCTACATCTTCCTCCACATTCGCCGCCACCCAGTGTTCGAGCGTGACGGGACCAACCTGGTCACCCGCGCGCCGATCACTTTCACCAGCGCCGCGCTGGGTGGGCAGATCGAGATTCCAGGACTCGACGGCAAACACATCACGGTCGATATTCCGGCGGGCATCCAGTCGGGCAAGCAGCTTCGGAAGCGCGGCGAGGGGATGCCGGTGCTTCAGGGCCGGGGCAGGGGAGATCTGGTGATCGAGATCATGGTTGAAACCCCGACCAAGTTATCCTCCCGCCAGAAGGAACTGCTGCGCGAGTTGCAGGAAACCGAGACTGGCGACGAAACTCCGCAATCAAAAGGGTTTTTTGACCGGATCAAGGATGCGCTTGGCGGCTGATACTTTTCGGCTTTGTGCGCTGCCCCGGTTGCACTAGCCTCGCGAAGTCCATTGCGGAGTGCCCAGCCATGCCCAAGTCCCTACCGATCCGTTTGACCGCAATCCTTGCGCTGGCTTTCGCCGCCCAGGCCTCTGCGCAGAGCCCCGATTTCAGCAAGGCCGAGATCAAGGCTGAGGTAATCGCACCGGGAGTGGCCGTGTTGTTCGCCACCGGGGGCAATGTCCTCGGCGGCAATATCGGGGTTTCCTATGGTCCCGATGGTACCGTGCTGGTTGACGATCAGTTCAATCCGCTGACCGACAAGATCAACCAGGCGGTGGCCAAGCTTGGGGCCAGTCCGGTCCGTTTTCTGGTCAACACCCATTGGCACTTTGATCACGCCGGCGGCAACGAGAACATGGGCAAGGTCGGCGCTACGATATTCGCGCACGACAGCGTCCGGGGACGCTTGGCTGCGGGCGGATCGACAATCGGCAACGTTATCCCGCCTGCGCCCGCCATCGCATTGCCTGTAGTGACTTATGCCCACGGCCTGACCTTCCATCTCAACGGCGATGACATCGATGCCGTGTTTACCGGCGGCGGCCATACTGACGGGGATACGGTGGTCATTTGGCGCAAGGCCAATGTCGTCCACATGGGCGATCTGATGATGAACGGGATCGGCTTTCCGTTCATCGATCTCGAATCTGGAGGCAATGCCGTCCATCTGGTCGCGACGCTCGATCAAGTTCTGGGCAGAACCAATCCTTTGACCAAGGTCATTCCAGGCCATGGGCCAGTTACCGACCAGGCCGGCCTGCGCGCCTGGCGCAACATGATCGCCGGCGCAGTTCAGACTGTCCGCAAAGCCCGGGGCAAGAAGCAAACCTTGGCGAATTTCCTGAAGGCCAACCCGCTCAAGGCTCAGGAAATACCTGGTGGGTTCATCTCCGCCGATGCGTTTGCAACCGCGATTTGGCGGAGCCTGGATGCGAAGATGGCGGGGCATGCCCATAAGCACTGAGCGCGCTACCTGTCCTTCAGTTCGGCTCTGATCCCCGGCACCAGCCCCGGATCGGCCTTGAGCCGCCCCTCTTCCTCGCCCAGCACCGCCAGAAACGCCTCGCGCTTGAATTGCGCCAGTTCGGCCTCGTCCAGTTCCATCCCTTCGGGCAGTGCCGAAGCGACCAGGTCGATCATCCGCTCGGCCCCGTGGAGGCGTCCCCAGAGGTAGTCGTTCTCGCGGTAGGCGCGGCTGAAAAAGGCGCCGAAGTTGTAGAATTCGGTGCCGCGCAGGCAGGCACTGGCGCCGCCGGGTCGGACCGAATTGCAATCTTCGGGCGAGATCCGGTCAACCTTGGCCGGCTCGAACTCGGTCGAGCCTTCGCCGCGTAGCAGGGGCAGGGTGACTGTGTCATAGTAGGGGAAGCCGAGGTAGGTGAGCAGCATCCGGCGGCGCAGTTCGCGTGGCAGTGGGGCCATCGCCTCGACCAGCAGGGCATCCACCACCACGTCGGTCGAGGGCAGCTGGCGGCGGTGCGCAATGGTTTCCAGGACCAGGCCAGGATCGTCGAACACCCGCCTGGCCACGGCCGGAAAGTCACCGCCCAGCGCCGCACTGCCTTCGCGCTCGAAATACATCGACAGCGCGCGGTAGACCGCATCGCGAGCGGTTTCGCGCGCTTCGCTGGTGCCGGGGTCGAGATCCTGCCAGTCCTCTGCCAGGCGCCGGGCAAGCAAGCGCAGCCGGCGGATCCGGAACGACAGATCGTGGTTGCGGAAGAACGCGACCGCGGCATCGCTGGCACCGCCGCCGCGCTGGGCGGCGATGCGATCGAGTCCGTTGCTGGAAAGATGGGCAGCAAGGCGATCGGCGATCGGATCGGCGTGAGGCAGCATCAGGTCAGGCGCGGCGTGAAGGATTGTCGCGCCAAGATCTTGCAGGATCCCCGTGAACTTGACCTGGGCATAGGCCTGGAAAGTAAACCCGGCGCGTTCTGCTGCGGCTTGCTGCGCCTTGGTCCGCCAGGTGAACAGCCGGCCTACCGTCGGCCGGTCAAGGAACAGGGTCCGTCCAAACAGGGCCTCGACCGCCTGCTCAACATCGGGGCGAAGAGAGTCGACGATGGACTTCAGTTCACTGAGCTGGCGCGAACGGCGGGTGATCTCCTCCAGGTTGTCTCGCACCGGCTGCTCGCGCGGGATCGAGGAGAGCGAGCCGAAAATCACCGAGAAGAACCCCGGCGGGCGCGGATCGGCATGACGCTCGCCGCCAACCTCATCGGGGTGCGGGTCGATATAGACGAAGCGGCGGTCAACCTCGCGGTGGGCGGGGCGATCGCGCAGCACTCCCATGGCTTCGGCGAACGGGGCGTTGACCAGCACCGAACCGTCGATCAGCGCGACCCGCTCGGTATCGCCGCGGTGGCTGTGCTCGGGCATGATCCGCTCGACAAAGGCGGTCCGACTCGGCCAGGGATCGCCGTTTTCGCGGGCCAGGGCATCGATCTCGCCCAGGCGCAAGGCGGGAAATGCACCGGGAAAACTTGCCGTTGCGCGCGCGGCCAGCACCAGTTCGAGCGGCGAGGCAAGCGCCTGCCCGGCCGTTTCAGCGGCTGCGGCGCGGAACCCGATCGACAGACGGTGCTCACTCTCGGCGATCTTGGCCGGACTGTGCAGCCGCAGGATTTCCTCATGTCCGCGAAAATCGGTGGCCGTCACGAACAGGTCGAGCGGATGACCAGGCGGCAACAACGGCGCTTCCGCACCGCCCTTGGCCATGGCGCCAAGCGCTTCGGACAGCAACCGCGAGAACCCAAGCCCACTGAACGGCGGTTCGAACCAGCGTGAGCGGATCAGGCGCGAGAGCTTGGTGCGCACCTCGTGCCTGGTTTCCGGGGCAACGGTGGCGGCGATCATGTTGCCGGGCCGGGTCAGGACCAGCCAGACCAGCGGCAAGGCCCAGAACTTGGCCATCCGCGACCATGGCCGGGCATCGGGATCGAGCAGCACGTCAACATCGGCGCGCTCCAGCCACAGGTCGGTCAAGGGCTCAAGGCTTTGTCCGGAATGGATCGCCTGGGCCAGGAACACCCCGTTGATCCCCCCGGCGCTGGCCCCGGCAACGATATCGGGCAACACCCGCAGGCTGAGCTTGCGGTGCGCGGCAATGCGTTTCAGCAATCTGACGTAGACCGCTTCCGACCCCTCGGCCATGCCTTCGCCGGTCAGGTGCGCGCGGCTCGCCCGGGCGAGCTTCCACAGCTCCTTGGTCACCCCGTGCATATAGACCGCCAGGCTCACGCCGCCATAGCAGACCAGGGCAATGCGGAGTTCCTTCTGGCGCATCGCGCAGGTTTGGCGCGGTTGGGCTGCAAAGGCAATCGGGGTCTCGGATGCGCGGTTCTCCTGCAAGAACAGGTGCCGCGCGATATTGCACGGCACCTGCCCTATGTTGCTGCGGCGAGGGTCAGAACCCGAAGCGCACGCCCACCGTGGCGGCGTGTTGCTTGTATTCGGATTCGAATGCGGTCGGTGCGGCTGGCGGGGAGAGCGCCGCGCCATCGATCTTGGAGGCGACGAAATAACGGTAGCCAAAGTCCACCGCCAGCTTGTCAGTCATCTTGACCGCAACCCCGGCCATCGCCTGATAGGCGAAGGAGGTGGTCTTGTCGTCGATCGACACCGGCAGCAGCGGCGCGCTGTTCTCCGCCCTGAGCTTGCCGAAAGCGACGCCGGCCCCGCCGCCGATATAGGGGCGGATCTTGGCCTCGCTGCCGCCGAACTCATAGTAGCCGTTGAGCATCACCGAAGTGGCGCTGAGCTTGCCGCCCGGGTTGAGCGTGGGGCTGGACTTGAGCTTGTTCTGGCGGTGTGAGACTTCGCCTTCGGCGCGAAAGCCGGATGCATCGGCATAGCCGATCGCGCCGGAAATCAGGTAGCCGTCCTTCTGGTCAGCGCCGGTTCCGATCAGCGCGGTCGTGTCGATATTAGCGCCGGTGCCGGGGCTGTAGCCGCCGTCGATTCGGCCATAGAGCCCTCCGGTATCCTGCGCCTGGGCAGCGGCGGGAAGTGCCGCCGCGGTGATGGCAATCGCGCTGGCGCCAATGGCTTTGAGCGCGACCCGGTTGAGGGTTGTGAATTTCAAGAGACTTCTCCTTTGTCGCAGTTCCGCCGGAAATTCTTGGCGGACGCGCTGGCTCTGCCCCGCCGGGTTAATCCCAGATGAAGGGCTCGTTCAGGAAATACGTTGCGCGATGAAATGTATTTTGAAGCCGGTGGTCCGATGCCAACATGCTGTTTGCGTTCTTTTTACGTTCTCGCTAGTGAGTCGTCATGGCCAAACCCAAACGCCGCTATGTCTGCCAGGCCTGCGGGTCGCTTGCTCAACGCTGGCAGGGGCAGTGTGCCGATTGCGGCGAATGGAACACGTTGGCCGAAGAAGCGCCCGAGACGGTGTTTTCGGCCAAGCACAGCCTATCCAACGGCGGGCGGGCGATCGCTTTCGAAGCACTCGACGCGCCGGGCGAGAAACTGCAGCGCCGCGCCACCGGGCTGGCCGAGTTTGACCGCGCGCTAGGCGGCGGATTGGTGCCGGGATCGGCGGTGCTGATGGGCGGCGATCCGGGAATCGGCAAGTCGACCCTGCTGCTCCAGGCTGCTGCGAAGATTGCCAATTCCGGGGCTGAAGTGGTCTATATCAGCGGCGAGGAAGCGGCTGGGCAGGTGCGGTTGCGGGCCGATCGGCTGGGCTTGGCAGGGGCGCCAATCCGGTTCGCCGCAGCGACTTCGGTGCGCGATATCCTGACCACCCTGGCGCGGCAAACGCCGCCGGCGCTGCTGGTGATCGATTCGATCCAGACCATGCATTCTGACCAGATCGAAGGGGCGCCGGGAACGGTCAGCCAGGTCCGGGCCTCTGCGTTCGAGCTTATTCGCCACGCCAAGGAGAGCGGCACCGCGCTAGTGCTGGTCGGCCACGTCACCAAGGATGGCTCGATCGCCGGGCCGCGGGTGCTGGAGCACATGGTCGACGTGGTGATGAGCTTCGAGGGGGAGCGCAGCCACCAGTACCGGGTGCTGCGCTGCCGCAAGAACCGCTTCGGGCCGGTCGACGA
>JANOGS010000245.1:0-2664 GCA_031414115.1 Novosphingobium sp.
AAGGCTGCATCATAGAGCAGCACCTGATCCTCGGCATGGTTGGCAATGTATTCGAGCTGGTCGTCGAACAGCCGCGGATTGATGGTGTGGAGCACGCCGCCGACGCCGACTGCGCCGTACCATGAGACCAGGTGGCGCGAATGGTTCATCGCCAGGGTAGCAACCCGGTCGCCTTTGGCGACGCCGAGCTTCTGCAATGCCTGGGTCATCTTCAGCGCGTCGTGGCGGATCCCGGCCCAGTTCGTCTGGCTCTCGCTGCCATCGGCCCAACGGGTCAGGATCTCGCGCTTGCCATGCTCGCGCGCGGCGTGATCGACGATCCGGGTGACGCGAAGGTCCCAATCTTGCATAGACCCCAGGTCCTGCATCACTCCCAGCATTGTATTCTCCCGATTTGGCTTTGCGCTCAGGCGACGAGCCGCAAGTGCCCTGCCCCCTTGCGCGCGGTCAGCGACACATTGGCAATTCCTGCGATGCTTGCCAAGCGTTCCGCCAGATCGCCATCGAGCTGAAAATCGCGTCCCAGCCGCAGTTCCGGTTCGACCGTGCCGCCGGTGCGCAGCCGGGCCAGCACTTCACCGCGACCGTCGGCCCCGCCAACCAGCAGCGCAGCCAGCTCCCCCGCCGCCTCGGGGCGCAGGATATCGAGCCTCAGGACCATGCTGCCCGCACTTTTGACCTCGCTCAGCGGCCGCGCCCCGCGCACGGTCACGCGCGGCGGCTCTTCCGGGCTCGGCGCGTCGAGTTCGACGTTCAGCAACAGGCAGGTGCCATCTTGGGCCCAGCGCAGCATCGGCTCGACCAGGCTCTCCTCGAAGCACGAGGCCGAGAACTGGCCGGAGCTGTCGGAGAAATCGGCAACCACAAAATCGGCGCCGCGCTTGGTCTTGCGGCGGTTCACGCCTTCAACCATCGCCGCCATTACCGCACTGCTGCGCCCGCCGCCCGGCACGCCCACTTCCATCAGGCTGGCATAGGAACGCGCGCCATTGGCCGAGGCAACCTCGCGCCACTGCGCCACCGGGTGCGCGGCGAAGTAGAACCCGAAGTTCTCACGCTCCTTGGCCATCTGCTCGGCCTTGGACCACGGCGTCGCCTCGACCAGCCGCAGCGCCGGGGCGGCGTGATCGTCGCCGCCAAACAGAGCTGCCTGGCCGCTGCTGCGGCTGCGCTCGGCCTCGTCGGCAACGGCCAGCAGCATGTCGGCATTGGCCAGCACCCGCGCGCGGTTGGGATCGAGCACGTCGAGCGCGCCCGCCCCGGCCAGCCCTTCAAGCTGGCGGCGGTTCATCGCGCCCTGGGGTACCCGGCGGAACAGGTCGTCCAGGCTTTCGAACCAGCCCTTCGCCTCGCGCTCGGCCACGATCGCCTCCATCGCCTTTTCGCCGACGTTGCGGATCCCCGCCAGGGCATAGCGCACGGCATAGCCATCATCGGTACGCGCAACGGTGAACTCGGCCTCGCTGCGGTTGATGTCCGGCGCTTCGATCGCCACCCCGCCGCGGCGCATGTCATCGACATAGGTCGCCAGCTTCTCCGACTGGTGCATGTCGAAGCACATCGAGGCGGCGTAGAATTCGTGCGGATAATGGGTCTTGAGCCAGGCGGTCTGGTAGGACAGCAAGGCATAGGCGGCGGCGTGGCTTTTGTTGAAGCCATAGCCGGCGAACTTGTCGATCAGGTCGAACAACTCACTGGCCTTGTCCGCCCCGATCCCCGAAGCCTCCCTGGCCCCGGCAATGAAGCGCGCCCGCTGCGCGTCCATTTCCTTCTGGTCTTTCTTGCCCATCGCCCGGCGCAAGAGGTCGGCATCGCCCAGCGAATAGCCCGCCAGCAGCTGCGCGGCCTGCATCACCTGTTCCTGGTAGACGAACACACCGTAGGTTTCGGCGAGGATCTGCTCGAGCTTGGGATGCGGATATTCGATTGCCTCCAGGCCGTTCTTGCGCCGCCCGAACAGCGGGATGTTGTCCATCGGCCCGGGTCGATAGAGCGCGCCGATCGCGATGATATCATTGAAGTTGCTCGGCTTGACCGCCGAAAGCGCGCGCCGCATGCCTTCGGATTCGAGCTGGAACACCCCCACCGTGTCACCGCGCTGCAGCAGCTCGTAGACCTGCGGATCGTCCCAGGCGAGGCCGTCAAGATCGATCGAGATCTCGCGTTTGGCGAGCAGCTCAAGCGCCTTGCGCAGCACCGAAAGCGTCTTGAGGCCGAGAAAGTCGAACTTGATCAGCCCGGTATCCTCGACATATTTCATGTCGAACTGGGTCACCGGCATGTCCGAACGCGGATCGCGGTAGAGTGGGACCAGCTGTGCCAGCGGCCGGTCGCCAATCACCACCCCGGCGGCGTGGGTCGAGGAGTTGCGCGGCAGCCCTTCGAGTTGGACCGCGAGGTCGATCAGCCGCTTGACCTCATCGTTGGTGTCATACTCGCGCTTCAATTCCGTGACGCCATTAAGCGCGCGCGGCAGCGTCCAGGGATCGGTCGGGTGGTTGGGGATCAGCTTGCACAACCGGTCGACCTGGCCGTAGCTCATCTGCAGGATCCGCCCGGTATCGCGCAGCACCGCGCGGGCCTTGAGCTTGCCGAAAGTGATGATCTGGGCGACGTGGTCCTGCCCGTACTTGGCCTGGACATAGCGGATCACCTCGCCGCGGC
>JANOGS010000246.1:0-6102 GCA_031414115.1 Novosphingobium sp.
GCGGTTGAGGAGGCCAATCTCGTCGGCGCCGATCCGGCCTTCGACCCGCATCGAGAAATTGCCCGCGCCCACTTCGCGCGCCGCGTCGACCAGATCATAGAGCGGTTTGACCTGGCGATCGGCAAAGCGCAGCGCAAACCAAACTGCCAGGCCAACCAGCGCCAGACTGGCAACGAACAGGGCGACGTTGAAACGCAGCTGCAGGATGCGCGCGAAGTGGGCGCGGGCAACTTCTCGATGCGGGTCGAAGGCCGGATCGGCGCTGACGAGATTGGCCTGCTCAACCGCGCGTTCAACCGCATGACCCAGCAGCTCGAACGCCAGACCCAGGATCTGGTCGGGGCCAACCAGCAGCTCGATGAGCGCCGTGTTTTTATCGAGGCGGTGCTCGAATCGATCACTGCCGGGATCGTCTCGACCAATGCCAAGGGCGAGATTCGGCTGATGAACAGCTCGGCCCAGAAGCTGCTGCTCGAACGCGGGGCTGACGCGCCAATCGGCCAGAAGCTGGTCAAGGCGCTGCCGCAGCTGGCCAAGGCGATCGACGAGGGCCGGGATGGCTCGATCGTCCAGTACTCACGCGGTAGCGAGCTCTTGACTCTAGCAATGCGCGCGACCCGCGGCGAGGCCGGTCAGGTGATTACTTTCGAAGATATCACCCGGCAGCTGATCGACCAGCGCCAGGCCGCGTGGTCCGACGTCGCGCGGCGCATCGCCCATGAGATCAAGAACCCGCTGACCCCGATCCAGCTTGCCACCGAACGGCTCAAGCGGCGCTATACCAAGCTGGTTACCGCCGACAGCGAGCTGTTCGAGGAACTGACCGGCACAATCATCCGCCAGGTTGGCGATCTCAGGCGGATGGTCGACGAATTCTCCTCGTTCGCGCGCTTGCCCAAGCCGGTGTTCCGCGGCGAGGATCCGGTCGATCTCGCCCGGCAGGCGCTGTTCCTCCAGGAAGTGGCGCGCCCTGACATCAATTTCGCTTTCGCCGCCGATGCCGATCTCGGGATCGTCGCCTGCGACCGCCATCAGTACGGCCAGGCCATGACCAACGTGCTCAAGAACGCGGTGGAGGCGATCGAGGCCCGGCAGAAGAACGAGAACGCCGACTATCGCGGCCGGATCGCGGTGACCCTGCGCGGCAATGCCGAGGAAGTGCTGGTGACCATCGCCGATAATGGCATCGGCCTGCCAACCGACCGCGAGCGGATCGTCGAGCCCTATGTCACCACCCGCGAAAAGGGCACCGGCCTTGGCCTTGCGATCGTCAACAAGATCGTCGAGGAGCATGGCGGCGAGATGGGCTTCGCTCCCGGTGATCCCGACGGCACCATCGTAACCATGCGCTTCGCGCGCGATCCTGTTTCAGGCGGCCAGCGGTCGTCTGAAGCGGCTGAATGATGAGATAAGAGGAACCCATGGCGCTTGATATCCTGATCGTCGATGATGAACGCGATATCCGCGATCTGGTCGCCGGTGTGCTCAGCGACGAAGGCTATGAATGCCGCACCGCCGGGGACAGCACCTCCGCGCTCGCCATGATCGACGAACGCCGCCCCAGCCTGGTGCTGCTCGACGTCTGGCTCCACGGCAGCCCGATGGACGGGCTTGAGGTGCTCGACGCGGTCAAGAGCCGCGAGCCGGAGCTGCCGGTGATCATCTTCTCCGGCCACGGCAACATTGACACCGCCGTTTCGGCGATCGGACGCGGGGCGATGGATTTCATCGAGAAGCCGTTCGAGGCTGAACGGCTGCTGCTGCTGGTCGCCCGCGCCACCGAGACCGAGCGGCTGCGGCGCGAGAACGCCCGGCTGCGCGAAGGCTTCGTCACTTCGGATGAATTCACCGGCAACAGCGCGGCGATCAACGCGGTCCGCGCCACGCTCAAGCGGGTCGCCAGCACCGGCAGTCGCCTGCTGATCACCGGGCCGGCCGGAGCCGGCAAGGAAGTGGCAGCGCGGCTGCTCCATGCCTGGAGCGTGCGAAGCGGCAGTGCCTTTGTCACGGTCAACTCGGCACGGATCACGCCCGAGCGCTTCGAACAGGAGTTGTTCGGCGAGGAAGCCGGCGGCAAGCTGGTCCGCGCCGGCCTGCTCGAAATGGCCGATGGCGGCACGCTTTACCTCGATGAAGTGGCGGACATGCCGCTTTCCACCCAGGCGCGGATCCTGCGGGTGCTGACCGAGCAGGCGTTCGTGCGGGTCGGCGGGCACCGCCAGATCCGGGTCGATGTGCGGGTGGTCTCGTCAACCGCGCGCGACCTTGAGCGCGAGATCGCCGAGCGGCATTTTCGCGAGGACCTGTTCTATCGGCTCAATGTGGTGCCGGTAACGATCCCCTCGCTATCCGAGCGGCGCGAGGACATTCCGACGCTGGTCGATCACTTCTTCGCCCGCTTCGCCGCCGACCAGGGGGTGCCGCCGCCCGAGGTCAGCGCCGAGGCCATGGCCGCATTGCAGAGCTATGAGTGGCCCGGCAACGTCCGTCAGCTGCGCAATGTCGTCGAGCGGACGATCATCCTCACCCCGCGCGAGCGTTTGGAGCGGATCGAAGCCGACATGCTGCCTTCAGAAGTGGTCAGCGGCAAGATCAACGGCGAGAACGGCATGCCCTCACTGATGGGGGTGCCGCTGCGCGAGGCGCGCGAGAATTTCGAGCGCGAATATCTGCGGGTCCAGATCCGGCGTTTCTCGGGCAATATCTCCCGCACCGCAGCCTTTATCGGGATGGAGCGATCGGCGCTGCACCGCAAACTCAAGCTGCTCGGCATGGTCGAAAAGCGTGATGACGAAGGCGAACTGATTGAAACCGAAGAATGAAACAGTTCAGCGCAAAGGGTCTTTGATTCGTCACGGATCAAGGTTAGCATATTGCTAATCGAGTGCCGGCTGTGCCTGCGAAGGACCAGCCAGATTGCGGACTGCACCAGCGGCCGCCAACAACAAGGAGAAGGCTATGACCTCACGTACCCTTACCGCGCGTCCGCGTCCGGAGAGCGCCGAACCCGAAGAAGTTTTGATTGAACCTGTGGAAGCCGCCGCTCCGATCTCGGTCGCAGGCGGCAAGGGTCAGAACCTGCAGGACCAGTTCCTTAACCTGTTGCGCAAGAACAAGACCCCGGTGACCATGTTTCTGGTCAAAGGCGTCAAGTTGCAAGGCATTGTCACCTGGTTTGACAACTTCTCGATCCTGCTGCGCCGCGATGGCCAGTCACAGCTGGTCTACAAGCATGCGGTCTCGACCATCATGCCCAGCCAGCCGATCGACGTGCGGCAGTTCGCAATAGCCGCTGAAGGGAGCAAGAAAGTTCGCCTCTTGCAGGACGTATTCCTCGCCTCGGTGCGCAGCGCTGCGGCCCAGGTCACCATGTTCCTGGTCAACGGGGTAATGCTGCAAGGCCGGGTTGCCGCCTATGACCTGTTCTGCATGCTGCTGGAGCGCGAAGGCTATGTCCAGCTCGCCTACAAGCATGCGGTCTCGACGATCCAGCCGCTGACCCCGGTCGATCTCACCGGCGAAACCTGGGATGGCGAAGAAGGCGATCCCACCTGATCTTTGGTGAACAGACCGATGGCGAGGTAACCCGCGGGGCGCGGGCCCTGATCGTGTACCCAGAGTTCCGGGGCAGGGGCGGGGCCGGCGCAGACACCGCCGCGCGGCTTGAGGAAGCCCGCGGGCTTGCCATGGCAATCGGTCTCGAAGTGGTCGATGCCGTGGCGATCCCGATCCGCGAGGCGCGCGCGGCAACGCTGTTCGGGGCAGGGCAGATCCAGAACATCGACATCGCCTGCAACCAGGATGATGCCGGGCTGGTGATCGTTGATGGTTCGCTCTCGGCAATCCAGCAGCGCAACCTTGAGGAAAAGCTGAAACGCAAGGTAATCGACCGCACCGGCCTGATCCTCGAGATCTTTGGCGAGCGGGCCGCGACTGCGGAAGGCCGCTTGCAGGTTGAACTCGCACACCTCGACTATCAGGCCGGGCGCCTGGTCCGCAGCTGGACTCACCTTGAGCGCCAGCGCGGTGGCTTCGGCTTCCTCGGCGGCCCGGGCGAGACCCAGATCGAGGCCGACCGCCGCCTGATCCGCGACCGCATGGCGAAATTGCGCCGCGAGCTCGACCAGGTCCGCCGCACCCGCGGGCTCCACCGCAGCCGCCGCGAGAAAGCGCCGTGGCCGGTGATCGCGCTGGTCGGCTATACCAACGCCGGCAAGTCGACCCTGTTCAACCGCCTCACCGGGTCCACGGTCATGGCCGAGGATCTGCTGTTCGCGACGCTCGACCCAACCATGCGGCGGATCCGGTTGCCGGGGGTGGACAAGGCGATCGTTTCCGACACGGTGGGGTTTATTTCCGACCTGCCGACCCAGCTCGTCGCGGCATTCCGCGCGACATTGGAAGAGGTGACCGCCGCCGACGTTATCGTCCACGTCCGCGACATCGCCAATCCCGACACCCAGGCTCAGAAGCGTCAGGTGATGGAAGTGCTCCAGGAACTCGGCCTGATCGAAACCGAGGGCGGGGCAGCCAAAGTGCCGATTGTCGAGGCTTGGAACAAGTGGGACCTGCTCGACCCGGAACGCGCCGCAGAGCTGCGCGAGCAGCTAGCGATGCGCGGTGACGAGGTGATCGTACCAGTCTCGGCGCTGACCGGCGAGGGCTGCGAAGCTTTGCTCGAGGCGGTCAGCAAGTTGCTCACCTCGGCCGCACGGCTACACAGCTTCGTCCTGCCGGTAAGCGACGGTCAACGCCTCGCCTGGCTCCACGCCCACGGCGAAGTTGTGGATGAGTGCGAGGCTGGCGAGGACGAACGCGGTCCCCTGCGGCAGCTTGAAGTGCGGTTGGAGCCGCGCGAGTTAGGCCGGTTTGCCCGCCTCTGAAGCCTTGACACTGCGCCACAAGTCTTCCTGTTCGTCGAGCGTCAGTTCGGCAAAATCGCGGCCTTGGGTGTGGGCCAGGGCCTCCATCGCCCGGAACCGGCGCTCGAACTTGGCATTGGCTGCGCGAAGGGCGTCTTCAGGCGCTACGCCATAGGCGCGCACCAGATTGACCGCGGCGAACAGCAAGTCGCCGGCTTCCTCAGCCTGTTCCGTTTGCGTTCCAGCTGCGGCCAGTTCAGCGATCTCTTCGATCACTTTGTCGGTAGGTCCGGCAACATCGGGCCAGTCGAAGCCCACGCGCGCTGCGCGCTTCTGCAGTTTGTCGGCGCGCATCAAGGCAGGCAGGGCGAGCGCGACACCGTGGAGCGCGCTGTCAGCGCCTTTGGCGGCGCGTTCTGCCGCCTTGGCGCTTTCCCAGCGATCTTCGCGCGATTGGTCAAGGTTTGGCGCATCTCCGAAGATGTGCGGATGGCGCGACTCCATCTTGCTGGCAATCGCCCTGGCAACCTCATGAAAATCAAACGCGCCGGCTTCTTCGGCAATCCGGGCGTGAAACACCACCTGCAGCAGCAGGTCGCCGAGTTCATCCTTGAGCGCCGCGAGATCGCCGCGTTCGATGGCGTCGGCGACCTCGTAGGCTTCCTCGATCGTGTAAGGCGCGATTGTCGCGAAGGTTTGCGCAGTGTCCCATTCGCAACCGGACACAGGATCGCGCAGCCGCGCCATAATCGCGAGCAGGTTGCTGAGAGGGGTGCTGGCTGGTTCGGACATCTTAGATTGATAATATATATTATGTTAAATAAACTAGAGGCGTGGTGGAGCCGGGAAGGCCGCTCACGCCTGGAAGACCTGCACCAGCAGCACCACGCCAAGGATAATCACGCCCCAGATCAGGATCATCCGAATCTTGGCCGGCCCAGGAATGTTCTGCGATTGCATCGCGCGCCAATTGATCGCCAGCACCAGCAGCACCGCGATCAGCCCGACAATCCAGTCTCCGCTCGGCATCACGCGGCAAGCTCCATTCCATCGAAAGCAACCAGCACGTGCGCCGGAACCTCGGCGCTCAAGGTGGCATAATCGAGGCTTTTGTCGAGATGGCTCAGCACGCCGCGCTTGGCCCGCGAGGCTTCGATCAGCTCAAGCGCCATCGCCAGATTGGCATGGGTCGGGTGCGGTTCGCGGCGCAGACAATCGCTGACAAGAATGTCGACCCCGT
>JANOGS010000247.1:0-1786 GCA_031414115.1 Novosphingobium sp.
CTCGACGCTCAGCCCCTCGCGGAACGCTTGGCCGACCACCAGCAGACGGTCGGGCGTGGCGCGGGCGAGCGCGGCGGTGATCTCGTCGCGGTCCGCGCCTTCCAGCTCGACCACCCGGTTGAACCCGTCGAGCCCGGTCTCCAGCCCACGCAGCGCCTTCTGGAGCGATTCCTGGAAGTTGCGGCCGATCGCCATGACCTCGCCGACCGATTTCATCGCGGTGCCGAGCAGCGGTTCGGCACCCTTGAACTTCTCGAACGCGAAACGCGGAATCTTGGTCACCACGTAATCGATCGTCGGCTCGAACGCGGCGGGGGTGGCGCCGGTGATGTCGTTGACGATCTCGTCGAGCGTATAGCCGACCGCCAGTTTGGCCGCGACTTTGGCGATCGGGAAGCCGGTCGCCTTCGAGGCCAGCGCGGAACTGCGCGAAACCCGCGGGTTCATCTCGATCACGATCAGGCGGCCATCTGCCGGGTTGACCGCGAACTGGACGTTCGAGCCCCCGGTCTCGACCCCAATCTCGCGCAGCACGGCGATGCTGGCGCTGCGCATGATCTGGTATTCCTTGTCGGTCAGGGTCAGCGCCGGGGCGACAGTGATCGAATCGCCGGTGTGGACCCCCATCGGATCGACGTTTTCGATCGAGCAGATGATGATGCAGTTGTCGGCGCGGTCGCGCACGACTTCCATCTCGTATTCCTTCCAACCGAGCAGGCTCTCCTCGATCAAAACCTCAGTAGTTGGAGAGGCATCGAGGCCGGACCTGACAATCTGCTCGAACTCGGCCTTGTTGTAGGCGACCCCGCCGCCGGTCCCGCCCAGGGTAAAGCTCGGGCGGATTATCGAAGGCAGCCCGGTACGCTCGAGCACCGCGAACGCCTCATCGACATTATGGGCAATGCCCGAGCGGGCGCTTTCCAACCCGATCCTGGTCATCGCCTCGCGGAACCGCATCCGGTCCTCGGCCTTGTCGATCGCATCGGCATCGGCGCCGATCATCTGCACGCCGAACTTCTCCAGCGTACCGTCGTTGAACAAGGCCAGCGCGGTGTTGAGCGCAGTCTGCCCGCCCATCGTCGGCAGCAGCGCATCGGGGCGTTCTTTTTCGATAATCGCCGCGACCACCTCGGGGGTGATCGGCTCGACATAGGTGGCATCAGCGAGATCGGGATCGGTCATGATCGTCGCCGGGTTGGAGTTGACCAGCACCACCCGGTAGCCCTCCTCCTTAAGCGCCTTGATCGCCTGGGTGCCCGAATAGTCGAACTCGCAGGCCTGGCCGATGATGATCGGGCCGGCGCCGATGACGAGGATCGAGGAGATGTCAGTGCGTTTGGGCATTTGACTAGAGTACTCTCATTGCATACATTGATTGCATTGCAATCAATGGAGTCAGGTGATGGGTAGCGTGACGATCAGAAACATCGACGATGCGATCAAACAAAGTGCCAGACTGACAGCGGCAAAGAATGGTCGTTCGCTTGAAGCGGAATTGCGTGCGTTGCTGGAACAGACCTACGCTCCTCCTCAAACGGACCGCGCCGCAAAAATCCGCGCGATGACCGGCAAAGAATTTATCGCCCATTTGATCACAGTCGCCAATGGTGCCGAGCTCGAGTTGCCTTCGCGCGAACCCGAAGATATCGAGTTTCCCGAACTGTGATAATCCTCGACACGAATGTGTGGAGCGCGCTGAATCGTCCAGCTCAATACCCTCAAATTGTTGAATGGGTTGCGGAACATGCGGCCAAAATCTGGCTCTCAACGATCGTGATTGCCGAAA
>JANOGS010000248.1:0-14754 GCA_031414115.1 Novosphingobium sp.
TGGCGCGCAATGCCGTCTAGAGTATTTCCGATTGGCATCGGGTCATCACCAGCCCACTCCCCCTCTCGACCACCCAAGCCATTGTAAAATATGGGTGGTCGGGAGGGGGAGCGGGCTGGTGATGTCAACTCCGGAAAAACGCTAATGCGCCTCTGCCGCGCGGGCATTGACCACTTCGTCGGCGTGCTTGCCGGTCAGCTCGGTCAGGTGATCGAACGCGGCGGTAAAGCCCGCGAGGCCCTGGCTGAGCGAGCGCAGTTCGGCATCGAGCCCGTGCAGCGCGCTCTCGGGGAGCTGCGCCTCGACCCGCTCCCACCGCGCCCAGTCGGGATGCTGGTTGAGCCCGAGGATCTGCCCGCGCCGGCTCGACAGCACCGACCCGGCTTTTGATCCGGTCCCGGCGGGAGTATCGACCGTTACCTTGACGATCGGCTCGAGCAGATAGGGCGCCGCCTGGGCGAGGGCGTCGGTCATAGCCATCCGCCCAGCAATGCGAAACGCCAGTTCCGAGCTGTCGACCGAGTGGAACGAGCCATCTGAGAGTGTCACCGCGACGTCGACCACGCGAAAGCCCAGCGGGCCGCGTTCCATCGCGTCCTTGATCCCGGCTTCGACCGCGGGGATGTATTGCCGCGGAATTGCCCCACCGGTGATCTTGTCCTCGAACACGAAGCCCTCGCCATGCGCCAGTGGCCGGATCGTGATGACGCAGTCACCGTATTGGCCGTGCCCGCCCGACTGCTTCTTGTGCCGCCCGCGCATTGTCGCGCCCTTGCGGATCGATTCCCGGTAGGCGATCCGCGGCGCCCGGGTATCGACCGCGACCCCATAGCGGCGCTGCAGCCGCCCCAGCACGACGCCGAGGTGATCCTCGTTGATCCCGCGCAGGATGGTTTCGTGGCTGGCGTCGTCCTGCTGCCATTCGAGCGCCAGATCCTCCTCGCAGAGCCGGTGCAGCGCGGTCGAGAGCTTGACGTCGTCCTTGCGGTCGCGGGTGGTGATCGCCACCGCGGCGTTGCGCGCCGGGTAGGTGACGGTCAGCTCGCCCCCGGTCGTGCCCTTGTGGCCCAGCACCATGCCGCTGCGGGCGCTGTCGATCTTGGCCACCGCGACCACGTCGCCGGGCTGCGCCGCGCTCTGCTTGGCGGTCTTCTCGCCCTGAACGAAGAACAGCGAGCCGGTGCGCGAGGGCTCGCCGCCGACGATCAATTCGTCGCCTTCCGCCAGGCTGCCGCCCAGCACCCGGCCCAGCGCTAGCCGGCCCATCGCCCCGCCATTGGCGATCTTGAACACGTGCAAGCCGGCATGGCCGTTGATCCCGATCCGCTCCGCCGCGGCATCGGGAGCCGGGGCTTCGTGCCGGAGCAACTTGAGGAGTCGGTGGACCCCGCCGCCGCTCAGTGCCGAACCGAGCACCACCGGCACCACCTTGTTGCCGGCGGTGTCGGCCGCCAAGTCAGCCATGACCAGCGCCGGATCGGGCACCTCGTCCATCAGCAGCGCCTCGAGCAGGTTGTCGTCGAAGTCCGCCAGCGTTTCGAGCAGGTGCGCGCGTTCGCTTTGCTCGCGCTGAAGCAGCTCACCGGGAATATCGACCCGCTCGCTCTCCTTGCCGGGGCGGTAGCGATAGGCGCGTTCGAGCGCGAGATCGACATAGCCGGTGACATGCTCACCGGCATCGTCCTTGGCGCGGATCGGAATTTGGCGCAGCGCCAGCGGCTCGCGGCTCATCGGCTGGAGCTCGGCGATCAGATCGCGGACCGCGCCGGCCCGCGCGTTCTCGATCTTGTTGACGAAGATGGCATGTGGCACGCCCAGCTGGTCAAGCTGGCGCAGCATCGGCTCGGCCAGGCCAGCGCGTTCGGGGGCGGGGTCGATTACTACCAGCGCGAGGTCGGCGGATTGCAGCGCGGCCAGGCCGTCGGCGGCAAAGCCGGTACCGCCGGGCAGGTCAATCAGCGCGAACCGGTCGCCCAGGTAATCGAAATTGAGGAGGTTGATCTCGGTCGAACTGCCACGCGCGCGCGCTTCGGGACTGGCATCGCCGACCGAGTTGCCGGCTTCGACGCTGCCCTGTCGATTGATTGCGCCGCTGGCGAACAGCAAGGCCTCGGCCAAGCTGGTCTTGCCCGTGCCGGCCGGTCCGACCAACGCGACCGCACGGGTTGCTGCACTGCCGTGATTACTGCCATTCTGGGTGCTGCCCATTACCGCCTCCTCTCGGGTGAAGGCGCGCCGGGCGCTTGTCTTTGGCGCGCGTCGCGCAAGGACTGTGGCCAAGGCTGGGCCTCTCGGTGCTGAGTCGCAAGCGGAATCTTCGCTTGTGCCAGCGCGGGGCAAACCCTAACTTCGCGCCATGACAACACGCGAAGAATGGCAAGCGCTGGTCGGGCGCAGCTGGGCGGAGAACTACCGCCTGACCGACCGGGCGTTCACGGGCCTGACCCAGCGGCTGCTGGAACGGATTGCCGAGCGCGAAGGGCATGGCGTGCTCGATGTCGGTTGCGGCGCGGGTGAGCTGTCGCTGGCAATTGCCCGGGCCCGGCCCGCCGCCCGGGTAGTCGGGGTCGACGTCTCGCCAGAGCTGGTCGCAGTAGCGCAGCAGCGCGGTGAGGGCCTTGGCAACACCAGTTTTGTCCATGCTGACGCTGGTGCCTGGCGCGAACCGGGATTCGCCCCTGACGTTGTGATCTCGCGCCACGGGGTGATGTTCTTCGATGATCCGGTGGCAGCCTTTGCCAACCTGCACAGCCAGGCCAGCGATGAGGCCGAACTGGTGTTCTCGTGCTTCCGCAGCCCGGAAGAGAACCCCTGGGCTTCGGACCTGGCGCGACTGCTCGAACTGCCGCCATCGCCCAACAGCACCGCGCCTGGCCCCTTCGCCTTTGCCGATCCGCAGCACGTTGAGGATATCCTGGCCCGCGCTGGCTGGTACGGGGTGGGGTTCGAGCCGGTCGACTTCGCCTATATCGCCGGGATGGGCGACGATCCGGTGGAAGATGCGCTGCAGATGTTCCGCCGGATCGGCCCCGCCGCGCCGGCGTTGCGCGCGCTGGAGGGCGAAGCGCTGGCGCGGGCCGAGGGCTGGATCCGTGACTGGCTGGCCGAGCACCGCAGCGGCGATCTGGTGGCGTTCCCCGCAGCCGCCTGGATCGTCACCGCCGGGCACTGATCGGCGGGCATTGATTGCGCGGGGCTGCTGCCCTATCGGCTGCGGTCTATGACTTCGACGAACGACATCCGCCGCTCTTTCCTCGATTACTTCGGCCGCCACGGGCACGAGGTGGTGCAGTCCGCGCCATTGGTGCCATACAACGATCCGACGCTGATGTTCGTCAACGCCGGGATGGTGCCGTTCAAGAACGTCTTCACCGGCCTCGAAACCCGCGCCACGCCGCGCGCGGCTTCCAGCCAGAAGTGCGTCCGCGCCGGGGGCAAGCACAACGATCTCGACAATGTCGGTTACACCGCGCGCCACCACACCTTTTTCGAGATGCTGGGGAATTTCTCGTTCGGCGACTATTTCAAGGAACAGGCGATCGTCCACGCCTGGACGCTGCTGACCAAGGAATGGGGCATTCCAGCGGACCGGCTGACCGCGACGGTCTATCACACCGATGATCAGGCGTTCGCGCTGTGGAAGAAGGTCGCCGGCTTGCCCGAGGAGCGGATCATCCGCATCCCGACCAAGGACAACTTCTGGGCGATGGGCGCGGATGGTCCGTGCGGACCGTGCTCCGAGATATTCTTCGACCACGGCGACCACATCTTTGGCGGGCCTCCAGGCAGCCCCGATGAGGATGGTGACCGCTTCGTCGAGATCTGGAATCTGGTGTTCATGCAGTTCCTGCAGGAAAACGACGTGCAGGTGGGCGAACTGCCCAAGCCGAGTATCGACACCGGGATGGGGCTGGAACGCGTGTCTGCGGTGCTGCAGGGCGTCCACGACAATTACGATACCGACACCTTCAAGGCGCTGATTGCCGCATCGGAAGGCCTCACCGGGATCAAGGCCGAGGGCGAGCAGCAGGCCAGCCACCGGGTGATCGCCGATCACCTGCGTTCGACCTCGTTCCTGCTCGCCGATGGCGTGCTGCCCAGCAACGAAGGCCGCGGCTACGTGCTGCGGCGGATCATGCGCCGGGGGATGCGACACGCCCATCTGCTCGGTGCCAAGGACCCGCTGATGCACCGGCTGGTACCGGCGCTGGTCCAGGAAATGGGCGCCGCCTATCCCGAGCTCGGCCGCGCCCAGGCGCTGATCGAGGAGACCTTGAGCCGCGAGGAGGTGCAGTTCCGCCGCACTTTGGCCAACGGGATCAAGCTGCTCGACGAGGCCACTGCCGGCCTGGGCGAATGCGGCGAGCTGCCGGGCGAGACCGCGTTCAAGCTCTATGACACCTTCGGCTTCCCCTATGACCTTACCGAGGACGCGCTGCGCGCGCGGGGGATCGGGGTTGACCGCGCCGGCTTCGATGCCGCCATGGCGCAGCAGAAAGCGCTGGCGCGGGCGGCTTGGAAAGGCTCAGGCCAGGCGGCTGACGATGAGGTGTGGTACGATATCGCCGAGCGCGAAGGCGCGACCGAGTTCACCGGCTACACCGCCACCACTGGTGAGGCGCAGGTCGTCGCGCTGGTCAAGGACGGCAAGGAAGTGGCCAGCGCCACGGCCGGCGACAGCGTCAGCGTGATCGTCAACCAGACCCCGTTCTATGGCGAAAGCGGCGGCCAGACGGGCGATGCCGGAGTGATCGTCGGCGCCGGCGGGCTGAAACTGGTGGTCAGCGACACCGCGAAGCCGCTCGGACGGCTCCACGCGCATCGGGCCACGGTCACCGCAGGCACGATCAAACTGGGCGATGTGGTGCGGCTCGACATCGATGTTGCCCGCCGCGATGCCACCCGGGCCAATCACTCGGCCACGCACCTGCTTCACGCCGCCTTGCGCAACCGGCTCGGCGGCCACGTCACCCAAAAGGGCTCGCTGGTCGCGCCCGACCGCTTCCGGTTCGATTTCTCGCATCCTGCTGCGCTCGCGGCTGACGACATCGCCGCGATCGAGGCCGAAGTGAACGCGCAGATTCGCGGCAACGAAGCTGTGGTGACCCGGTTGATGAGCCCCGAGGACGCAATCGAAGCCGGGGCGATGGCGCTGTTCGGCGAGAAGTACGGCGATGAGGTGCGGGTGCTGTCGATGGGCAGCGATTCCTACTCGACCGAACTGTGCGGCGGCACCCACGTGCGTGCGCTCGGCGATATCGGGCTGCTGCGGATCGTCAGCGAAAGCGCGGTCAGCTCAGGCGTACGCCGGATCGAGGCGCTGACCGGTGAAGGCGCGCGCCAATGGCTGGTCGGGCGCGAGGACGCGCTGAAAGGCGCGGCCAGCCTGCTCAAGACGACGCCGGACGATGTCGAAGCCCGGGTTGCGGCCCTGCTGGATGAGCGCAAGAAGCTGGAACGCGAGCTGGCTGAAGCGAAGAAGGCGCTGGCGCTCGGCGGCGGCGGGGCCAAGGCCGAAACGGCCGACGAGGACGTCGGCGGGATCATGTTCTCCGGCCAGGTGCTTGACGGTCTCGATCCCAAGGACCTGCGCGGCCTGCTCGATCAGGCCAAGGCGCGGCTGGGCTCGGGCGTCGCGGCAGTGGTTGCGGTCAACGATGGCAAGGCCAGCATCGCCACAGCCGTCACCGACGACCTCACCGGCAAGATCAGCGCGGTCGATCTGGTCCGTGCCGGGGTCGAGGCGCTGGGCGGAAAAGGCGGCGGTGGACGACCCGACATGGCCCAGGGCGGCGGTCCTGACGGCAGCAAGGCGGCCGAGGCGATCGCGGCGGTGAAAGCAGTGCTGACCGGTTGACCTAAAGGAAGGCCGCGAGCCAGCGGACCATGCCGGCCCAGGCCTCGGTCTCGGACAAGGGCACTCGGAGCACGGCCACGGCCAGCGTTGCCGCGATTCCGATCGGCCATGCGGGATGGAGAAATCCGCGCCGCTTGCGGTCGTAGAGCATCGCACCGACCAGCAACACGATGATGATTGTGGTTGGCCGCAAGGCTTGGATCGGCCGGGCTGGAGGCGAAACCGCAGCGCTTGCCCCGATCTGACGCTCTCCCAGCAGGACAAAGAACCAGCGGGCCAGCGGAGCGATCAGGGTTTGGACGGTGGCGATTAGCATCAGCCGCTTGTGCCAATCGCTGCGCGCGAGGCAGGCCACAGCCGCGGCAAAGAAAGCAAAGAAAAGCGCGATGTTCGAAATCGGCACGATCAACTGTCTGCGCGCCGCCGGCTCCAGTCCGGCGGTGGTCCGTGCCTGATAGCTGAGGATTGCTGTGGCGATGCCGATCAGCAGCATTGCGGTCGCCAGCGAGACCCCGGCCACGCCGAATGCGCGGTGCCGGCTCAGCCGGCCATGCTCCACCTGCCACGCCTGCCACAACAACAACACCGGCCAGGCGGTGAAGACAAAACCATGCAGCACCACCATCGGTGACCCGGCGTTGCCGCCGCTGGCGAGCGGAATCCAGAAGGTTGGAACAAACCCGCCGATCGCGATTACCAAGCAAATGGCCGGGAAAGCCAGGTACAAGTTGCCGCGATCATCCTGCTGTGAAGGCCGGACCGGCATTGCTTCGACAAGTGCTGCTGCTTCGTTCACCATCTTCCCCCTGAAGACTGCAGCGACCCATTGCTCTGGCTAGTCTAGGAGGAGCCAGTCTTGTCGGCAAGGCTGCTGTCACGCTCGCGCCAACTCGCACTCTTCAGTTTCGGTTTTTCCTCCAGCTCGCCCTCTTCCATGATCTGGGCGCGCAGTTCGTCGCGCTTTTCGTGGATGCTGGCGATCACCGGGCCCATCGCCACGCCGAGATCGATCAGCACCGCCTCGGACAGTTGCAGCGAGCTCTCCAGCGTTTCGGGCACCGCATGGCTGGCGCCGGCACGGTAAAGCGCGGCGGCGTGGCTGGTATCGCGGGCGCGGGCGATGATCGGCAGGTCGGGGTAGAGCCCACGCAGCCTGCGGACCATGCGTTGCGCGGCGATGGGCTCGTTCATGGTCAGGATCACCGCGGTGGCGTGGCTCGCGCCGATCCGGGCGAGAGCATTGCCGCGCATGGCATCGCCGAACACCGCGTTGATCCCGCTAGCGAGCGCATCGCGGACCTGGTCGACATCGGAATCGACTGCAATGTAGGGCTTGTCGTGAGCGATCAGCATTTCCGAAACCAGCCTGCCGACCCGCCCACAGCCGACAACGATCGCCCGGTTCTGCGCCGGATCGTCGATCACCTGATCGAGCTGGGTGACCGCATCGACCCGCCGCGCCAGCCAGCGACCGATGATCGCCAGGATCGGGGTGACAGTCAGCCCGATCGCGGTGACCAGCTTCCAGAACTCCGCCGCATCCTGGCTGATCAGCTTTGCTGAAAGGGCTGCGGTCAGCACGATCAGGGTGGTCTCCGAAGGGCTCGCCATCAGGATCCCGGTCTCGGTCGAGGTCCCCAGCCGCGCGCCGCTGATCCGCAGCAAGGCGCCGGTGATCAGCGCCTTGGCGAAGAACACCAGCGCCACCGCCAGCATGATCGAGCCGAGCTGGGTAACGATCAGATCGAGGTTGAGGCTCATCCCCACGGTGATCAGGAACACCCCCAGCGCCAGGCCCCTGAACGGCTCGGTGATGTGCTCGACCTCGCCGTAGTATTCGGTTTCGGCTATCAGCAATCCGGCGATCAGCGCCCCGACAATCGGCGAGAGCCCTGCCGCCGCAGTGGCGAGCGAGGCGACGATCACCACCAGCAGGCTCATCGCCAGGAACACTTCGGGGCTCTTGGTCCGGGCGGCCTGGGCAAACAGCGTGGGCAGCAGGAACCGGCCGGCCAGCAGCAGGCCGAGGATGACCGCGCCGCCCAGCCACAGGGTGCGGATGAATTCGCCGCCGTCCTGCGCTGCTTCGCCCCGGCCCATCGCGCCGAGCAGGAAGATGATCGGGACCAGCGCGATATCCTCGAACAGCAGCATCGCCAACGCCGCCTTGCCGACGGGCGTGCGGGTGTCGGTAATCTTGAGCACCAGCGCGGTCGAGGACAACGCCAGCGCCAGGCCCAGTGCCAGCGCGGTGGGCGGCGAGTTGCCGAGAATTACCAGGCCGATCGCGATCAGCAAGGCCGAGCCGAACAGTTCCTTTGATCCAAGCCCGAAGACCTGCCGCCGCATCGCCCAGAGCCGGCCGAAAGAAAGCTCGAGCCCGACCGAAAACAGCAGCAGCACGATCCCGAACTCGGCGAACGGCGCGAGCCGCGCGGGCTCGCTGATCGTGACGTAGGCCAGCGCGGGATAGTCGCTGACCCACGCCCCAAGCCCGAACGGGCCGACCAGCAGCCCGACCAGGATAAAGCCGATGACGGGTGTGATCCGCAGCCGCGCGAACAGCGGAATGATAACCCCAGCCGCGCCGAGAATCACCAGCGCATCGCCTAGCGGGGAGGTGGGGATGAATTCTGCGGGGCCGGCCATGGGGGGAGGTTAGCGGCTGAGCGGCGCAACGCAAATCCTCCCCGGCACGGGGAGGGGGACCATCCGCAGGATGGTGGAGGGGTACAAGCGAGTGGTCCTGACGGCGAGAGGTCGGGACCACTTGCCTGTGCCCCTCCACCCCCGCCTGCGGCGGCGGTTCCCCTCCCCGAAGGGGGAGGATCTTGCCGCTACTGCGCCCCAGCCATCGCCGTTTCCAGGTTATCGACGATCGCCTCGAAGAAGCCCTCGGTGGTCAGCCACGGCTGTTCCGGGCCGATCAGGATCGCCAGGTCCTTGGTCATCTTGCCGCTTTCGACGGTTTCGATGCAGACCCGCTCGAGCGTTTCGGCGAAGGCTACCACTTCGGGGGTATCGTCGAACCTGCCGCGGTAGATCAGCCCGCGGGTCCAGGCGAAGATACTGGCGATCGGGTTGGTGCTGGTCGCCTTGCCGGCCTGGTGCTGGCGATAGTGGCGGGTGACGGTGCCGTGCGCAGCTTCGGCCTCCACGGTCTTGCTGTCCGGCGTCATCAGCACCGAGGTCATCAGGCCAAGGCTGCCAAAGCCCTGCGCGACCTGGTCGGACTGGACGTCGCCGTCGTAGTTCTTGCAGGCCCAGACGAACTTGCCCGACCACTTCAGCGCCGAAGCGACCATGTCGTCAATCAGGCGGTGCTCATAAGTGATCCCGGCGGCGGCAAACTTCTCCTTGAAGCCCTCGGTCTCGAAGACCTGCTCGAACAGGTCCTTAAAGCGGCCGTCATAGGCCTTGAGGATGGTGTTCTTGGTCGAGAGATAGACCGGCCAGCCAAGCCCGAGGCCGTAATTGAGGCTGGCGCGGGCGAAGTCGCGGATCGAATCGTCAAGATTGTACATCGCCATGGCGACGCCTGAGCTCGGGAACTTGAACACTTCGAGATCAAGGGTCTTGCCGTCGTCGCCCTCGAACACCAGCCGCAGCGTGCCGGGCCCGGGGATCAGGGTATCGGTGGCCTTGTACTGATCGCCAAAGGCGTGGCGGCCAACCACGATCGGATCGGTCCAGCCGGGGATCAGCCGCGGTACGTTCTGCATCACGATCGGCTCGCGAAAGACCACCCCGCCCAGGATGTTGCGGATCGTCCCGTTGGGGCTCTTCCACATCCGCTTGAGCTTGAATTCCTCCACCCGGGCTTCGTCCGGCGTGATCGTCGCGCACTTTACGCCAACCCCGTGCTGCTTGATCGCATTGGCGCATTCAACGGTGATCCGGTCTTCGGTCTGGTCGCGCATTTCGACCGAAAGGTCATAATACTTCAGGTCGATATCGAGATAGGGCAGGATCAGCCGCTCGCGGATCCACTGCCAGATGATCCGGGTCATCTCGTCGCCGTCGATCTCGACGACCGGGTTCTTCACCTTGATCTTGGCCATTCGGGTCTCGTCTTTCCGGGGAGAATTGCGCTGTTCCCTTAGCAGACGCTTGTCCTCACGCAAGTAAGGGCTGGACGGCGGTGCGGCCTCGCCTTAATCGTTCGGTTAAACCCCAGTCATGAGAGGATTCCCGCCATGAGCGAAGCCGCCGAAGTTCTTACCGTAGTCGAAGACGGTATCCTGATCGTCACGATCAACCGCACCGAAGCCAAGAACGCGATGAACAAGGCAGCGGCTGAGGGCATCTGCGCGGCGATGGACCGGCTCGAGGCCGAGGATGACCTGCGCTGCGCGATCCTGACCGGGGCGGGGGGCACGTTCTGTTCGGGGATGGACCTCAAGGGCTTTCTGCGCGGCGAAACCCCGTCAATCCCCGGGCGCGGGTTTGGCGGGCTGTCGCAATGGACCCCGAAAAAGCCGGTGATCGCTGCGGTCGATGGCTATGCCCTGGCCGGCGGCATGGAACTGGCGCTGAGCTGCGATCTGATTGTCGCCAATACCGGCGCCAAGTTTGGCATTCCCGAGGCCAAGCGCGGACTGGCCGCGGCGGCCGGCGGGCTGATCAAGCTGCCCCGCCAGATCCCGCCGCGGATCGCGATGGAACTGGCGCTGACCGGCGATTTTATTGACGCACAGCGCGCCTATGCGCTGGGCTTTATCAACCGCATCGTCGATGGTCCGGCGATCGAAGGCGCCAAGGAACTGGCGCGGCGGGTGGCTGAGAACGGCCCGCTGGCGCTGATCGCGTCCAAGGCGATCATCCGCGAGTCGCACGAGTGGACCGAGGCCGAGATGTGGGACAAGCAGAACGCCCACACCATGCCGGTGTTCACCAGTGCGGACGCGCGCGAAGGTGCCGCCGCCTTTGCCGAAAAGCGCAAGCCCAACTGGCAGGGGAAGTAAGCGCTGCGGCTCTGGACAGGCCGCGCAGTCTGACGCAGACCGGGCGGCATGGGGCTTGACTGGCTGAAGCATGCGAACTGGCTGGATGAAGCGCGGGTGCGCGGGTACCTGCGGCTGCTGGCGCTGCTCAACCTGGCCGCGCTGGTCTGGCTGATCGGTACTTCTGCTGGCGGCATCGATCGCAACGGCTATCTGCTCGGCACCGATTTCATCAGCTTCTGGGCGGTCGGCAAGGTGCTGCTGGCCGGCGGCAGTGCCTATGACAGCGCGGCGCACATCGCCGTGCAGCGCACGCTCTATGCCGGGCATTCGGGCTATACCGCGTTCTTCTATCCGCCGCCGTTCCTGCTGGTCTGCGCGCCGCTGGGATTGGTCGGGTATTTCCCGGCACTGGCGGTTTGGCTCGCTGGCACCGGCGCCGCCTTCGTCGCGGCGCTGCGGCCGTGGCTGCGCGCACTGAGCGGGCGCCAGCTGGTGCTGGTGCTGGCGGCATTCCCCGCGGTGCAGCTGACGCTTACCCATGGACAGACCTCGTTCCATGCGGCGGCATTGCTCGGCGGCGGGCTCTGGCTGGCGGCGAACGGGCGCAAGGGCTGGGCCGGGGTGCTGCTGGGGCTGGCAGTGATCAAGCCGCAGTTCGGGCTGCTGGTGCCGCTGGCGCTGCTTGCCGCCGGCGAGTGGCGGGTGATCGCCGCTGCCGCCGCAACTGCGCTGGGCTTTGCTGCGGCAGCGACGCTGGCCTTCGGGGTGGAGGTCTGGCCGGCCTGGTATGCCGCCTCAGGCACGGCACAATCGGCGATGGCGGGCGGGGCGATCGGCTTTGCCAAGATGCAGAGCGTGTTTGCCGCGGCGCGGCTGGCGGGGGCGGGGACGGGGCTGGCCTACGGATTGCAGGCGTTGGTCGCGGTGCCCTGCGCGGCGCTGGTGGTCCATCTGTTCTGGCGCCGGGGATTGAGCCGCGAATCGGGGGCGGCGCTGCTCGTCGCGGCGCTGCTCGTCACTCCGTTCGTGCTCGACTACGATCTGCTGCTGTTGGCCTTCCCGCTGGCGGTGCTGGCCGATCAGCCGCGGCCGTGGGAGAAGGCGGCGGCGCTCGCCGGATTCGTGCTGCCCGCGCTGGCGCGGCCGTTGGCCCTGAAAACCGGCATCGCCATCGCGCCGCTGGTCCTGCTGGTGTTGTTCGCGCTGTTGCTGCGCCGCGCCCATGCCGGTGAAACAACAAGGGCGCCGCGATAGCGACGCCCGGTTGCGAATGGTGGGCGTAGCAAGGATTGAACTTGCGACCCCTACGATGTCAACATAGTGCTCTACCACTGAGCTATACGCCCGCACCATTCGGTCTGCTCTTGGGCGCAAGGCCGCAGGGCAGGGCGGCCCTTTAGCGAGACCGCCTGAAGCTGGCAAGAGCTATACGCTGGCCTTGGCCGCGTGACCGAACAAGCGCTCCACTTCCATCACCAGATCCTTGAGGTGGAAGGGCTTGGACAGCACTTTGGCCTGCGGTGCTTCGCGGCTGGCTTTCAGGGTCACGGCAGCGAACCCGGTGATGAACATCACCTTGGTTTGCGGGCTCATTTCGGCGCAGCGCTGGGCCAGTTCGATCCCGTCCATCTCGGGCATGACGATGTCCGACAACAGCAGGTCAAAATCGCCGGTTTCAAGCCAGGGGAGGGCAGCCGTGCCGCGATCGACCGCGACCACATCATAGCCTGCATTTTGCAGCGCTCGCGCCAGGTATGTGCGCATGGCGTCTTCGTCTTCGGCGAGCAGGATGCGGATCATGGCAGTGCGGTCCATTATTTGGTTATCATCACAGCAGCGGGTGACCCACCGCAGCAAGCTTTTGCTATACACGCTGCCGGTTAACAATCTCGCCCAGATTTCGTCTTGACCAACTTTGACACAGAGCTTCAAGCGCGCCAGCTTGGGGCATGGACTCGGCGATGAGCGGCAAAGGCGATTCGGTGCGGATCGAAGGTGGGTCGATTCCCGACAGTGGCGGGATCGCGGCCTATACCTATCGCGCCAGCGAACCCTCGGCAGTGCCGGTGCTGATCGCGGTGCCGCATGCCGGGCGGGCCTATCCGGCGAGCCTGCTGGCGCAGATGCGCAATCCCAGATTCGCCACAGTCAGGCTTGAAGATCGCCATGTCGACCGGCTCGCCGAAGCGGTTGCGCGCAAGACCGGAGCGGCGCTGCTGGTGGCGCAGGCGCCGCGGGCAATGATCGACCTCAACCGCGCCGAGGACGAGGTTGACTGGGAGATGTTGACGCGCGGCCGGCCCGAATCGATTCCCGGTCATTCCCCCGGGCTTCGGGCCCGCAGCGGGCTCGGGCTGATCCCGCGGCGCTTGCCCGGGCTGGGCGAGCTGTGGACCCGGCAACTGGCGCAAAGCGAACTGACCGAGCGGATCGAGACGATCCACCGGCCCTACCACCAATGCCTTGCCGCCGCTCTGGCGACGTTGCGCGAACGCTGGGGCGCGGCCTTGCTGATCGATCTCCATTCGATGCCGCCGCTGGGCTGGCGCGGCGGGCAGCCGGCGCCCGAATTCGTGGTGGGGGACCGCTTTGGTGCCTCCTGCCGGGGCGCGCTGGTCGCCTCGAGCTTCGCCTATTTCGGCGAGCAGCGGCGCGGCGCGGCGCACAACCGGCCCTATGCCGGCGGCCATGTGCTGGAGCGCCATGCCGATCCGGACCATGCAATTCATGCGCTGCAGCTGGAGATCGACCGATCGAGCTATCTCGACGCGCGGCTTAGCGAGCCGGGGCCGGGCTTTGCCAAGATGGTCGCGCTGCTGGCCGGACTGGTCCGGCGGCTGGCAAGCGAAGTGGCGGAACTGGGGCCGCAGGGGCAATGGGCCGCGGCGGCCGAGTAGATCCCAAGAAAAAACCACCTCGTGCAAGCAGCACGAGGTGGCCAAGGTTCAGGGAGGAGGTGCACCGGAGTGCACCAAGTCTCACCGCACCATGAGGGAAGCACGGCAAGACGATCGATAGAATAGGCGTCCCGGAACCCGGATGCAAGCCCCGTAGTATCAAACAACAAGTGGCTGCGCGGCAGTGCCGCCCGGCAATCAGGCTGCCGGCGAGGGAATCGGCCCCTTGCCTTGCTGAACCTGGCGCGAAAAGACTTCGCTCAGGTGTTCAAGGCTGAACAAGTGGGCGAAGATCAGCGGCAGCATGCCGTTCTGGTTCATCGTCCGCAGCACGTCGCCGCGCAGCTCGCGCAGCTTTTCCTGGTCGATCATCTTGAACCCGCGGTAGACGAAGGGCTGTTCGCTGCCCTGCTGCTGGATCGAAACTTCGCCGTCCATCAGCAGGTCATGCTTCTTCAGTTCCTCAACGAAAGCATTGGTGCGAAAGCCTGCTTCCTCGAAGTTCCGGCAGAAATCGAGCGTCGCCTTGCAGGCCTCGCTCGGCTCGCCGTTCTCGAACAGCGGGGTGCCGCCCTCGAACTCGCCAACCAGTTCGCTGGTCGGATCAAAGCACAGCGAGAGCTCTTCGGTATCCGGGGTGAGCTTGGCCAGCATGAACGGATAGCGGCGGGCATAGGCCGGGACATAGGCCGGGTTGGTCTGCTTGCCTTCGTCGTCGAAGAAGGTGTTGACCCCCTCGTTGAGGCCCATCAGCGCCAGCGGCACCGGCTGGTCGGCGACCGAAAAGACGATCGGGAAGTGGCGCGAAGCGTGGACGAATTCCTCTGCGGTCAGGGGAATCGCGTGCTGGCCAACCACCCAGGTCGCGGCATCGGTCGATTTGCTGCTCCAGGTCGCGTGATCGCGGCCGTTCAGCGGCATCAGGTCCTTGTAGAACAGCGGAAGGTTGGCGGCTTGCGGCGCGCTGGCCATGGGATCGTCTCCGGTCGTCGAGAATGGGCGTTGCTCCGGGGACATCCCCGGCACGAAGCCGCGCCTTTAGGCGTTGGGCCGC
>JANOGS010000249.1:0-4191 GCA_031414115.1 Novosphingobium sp.
CGGGTGTCGCTCATCAGCACCAGCCCGGCATCGAGCAGCATTCCAACGCAATAGGTCAAGCGCGAGTCCCCTTTCCCCGCAGGACTACTGTTCGTGCATCTGCTGTTCAACCGCCAGCTTGACCGCGAGCACAGTTTCCCCCGCTCCATACGACATTCCGGTCACCGGCGCCGCCTCGGTATAGTCGCGGCCGGTGGCAACGCGGACATAGCGTTCGTCGGGGCTGATCCCGTTTGAGATATCGAAGCCGACCCAGCCGATCCCTTCGACATGCGCCTCGGCCCAGGCGTGCCCGGCCTCCTGCTCGATCCGGTCATCCATCATCAGATAGCCCGAGACATAACGCGCCGGAATGCCGTGCGCGCGCGCCGCGCCGATGAAGATATGGGCGTGATCCTGGCACACCCCGGCACCGATCAGCGCCGCTTCCTCACCGGTGGTGTGGACCCCAGTCTCGCCGGGCACATAGGCCACTGCCTCGAGCACCAGCGTCGACAGCTGGTGCAGCACCGCCAGCTTGTCGTCACGCGGCACATCGATCCCGGCCATGATCGTGCGGACCTTGGGGCCCGGCCGGGTCGCCGCCGACTGGGCCAGGAAGGCCCACAGCGGCATGTGGCCGGCATGTTGGCCGATCACCCCGTGGTTGTCGGCCGTGGCGATCACACCCGAGCAATGGATCTCGACACTGCGAACCCCCGGTTCGACCGAGACCAACGTAGTGCGGTTGTGGTTATGATCCTCGTATTCAACCTCGATCCGTGCCCCGGTCAGGCGCATGTTCCAGCTCAGCACCTGCTGGCCCTGGGTATTCTTCGGGGTCAGCCGCAGCCGCTGCAGCCCGTGCATCACTGGCAGCGCAAACTCATATCGGGTGCTATGTTCGATCCGCAACCTCATGCGTAGAAACGGTAATCATACTCGATCGCCGCGGCAACCTGCTGGTTGCAGGCGATGAAGTCCTGGATGAATTCGTGCAGGCCGTCTTCGAAGATCTGATCGATCCGGGTTTCGTGGATCCGCGTGCTGAACCCGCGCAACAGCTCATGCGCCGCGGTTTCGTGGCCATATTCGTGGGCCAGTCCGAACAGGTTGGAGCGCAGCTTGTCGATGCAGAAATGCAAGGACCGCGGGAAGCGCTGGTCGAGGATCAGGAACTCGGCGATCCCGCGCGGGTCGATCGAACCCTGGTTGAGCCAGCGATAGGCACGGTCTCCGGCCACCGCGCGCAGCACCCCTTCCCACTGGACGTTGTCGAGGCTCGAGCCGACCCAGGCCAGCGAGGGCAGCAGTACATAGTATTTCACGTCTAGAATCCGCGCGGTGTTGTCGCCGCGCTCGATGAATGTCCCGAGCCGGGTGAAATTGTAATTCTCGTTGCGCAGCATGGTGCCATCGAAGGCACCGCGCACCTGCACCGCCTGGCGCCGGATCGTGGTCAGCACCTGGCCGATCATCGCCTCGCGCACCGGTCGGGCCAGGGCTTCACCCAGCACCATCCAGCTTTCGTTGACCGCTTCCCAAACCTCGCGGGTCAGCGCGGTGCGGACCCCGCGGGCATTGGTCCGCGCCGCCTCGATCATCGCCAGGACCGAGCCCGGATTGGCCTTGTCACGCAGCAGGAAGTTCCACACCTGCTCGCCGCGATAGGATGTCCCGCAAGCCGCCTCGTAGGCCTCGGATGCGCCGACCGTGGCGATCAGCGAGCGCCACTCGTCCTGGCTGGTCACCGCATCGCGGGTCATCGCCATGCGGAACCCCGCAGCGATCAGCCGGGTAATGTTCTCGGCCCGCTCGAGATAGCGGGCCATCCAGAACACCCCGTTGGCGGTGCGGCCTAGCAAGATCTGCCCCCCGCCATCACTCCTCCAGCACCCACGAATCCTTGGTCCCGCCGCCCTGTGATGAATTGACCACCAGCGAACCCTTCTTGAGCGCCACCCGGGTCAGCCCCCCAGGAGTGATGTCGATCCCTTCGGGCGAGACCAGCACGAACGGGCGAAGGTCGACATGGCGCGGCGCCAGTCCCGCCTTGGCAAAGATCGGCACGGTCGACAGCGCCAGCGTCGGCTGGGCGATGTAGTTTTCCGGTCTGGCCCGCAGCTTGGCGGCAAAGGCTGCGATCTCGGCCTTGGACGAGGTCGGGCCGATCAGCATACCATAGCCGCCCGAGCCGTGGACTTCCTTGACCACCAGGTCGGCCAGATTGTCGAGGACATAGGTCAGGCTGGCCTTTTCGGCGCACCGCCAGGTCTCGACATTGGCCAGGATCGGCTTCTCGCCGGTGTAGAATTCGACGATCTCGGGCATGAACGAATAGATCGCCTTGTCGTCAGCGATCCCGGTGCCGGGGGCATTGGCGATGGTGATCCCGCCGGTGCGGTAGATGTCCATGATCCCCGGCACCCCCAGCACGCTGGCCGGGTTGAAGCTCAAGGGATCGAGGAATTCGTCATCGACCCGGCGGTAGAGCACGTCGACCGGTTGAAAACCGCGCGTCGTGCGCATCGCGACGTGGCCATCGACCACGCGCAAGTCGCTGCCTTCGACCAGCTCGGCGCCCATCTGGTCAGCCAGGAAAGCGTGCTCGTAATAGGCTGAGTTGTGGATCCCCGGGGTCAGGACCGCCGCTGTCGGGCGCTCCCCTGCGCCGGCCGGCGCGCAGGCGGCGAGGCTCTTGGCCAGGCGGCGCGGGTAATCCTGCACCGGGCGGACATTGACCCGGGTAAACAGCTCGGGAAACATCGCCATCATCGTTTCGCGGTTCTCGAGCATGTAGGAAACGCCGCTGGGGGTGCGGGCGTTGTCCTCCAGCACCATGAAATCATCGGGCCCGGTGCGAACCAGATCGATCCCGACGATATGGGTGTAAATCCCTCCTGGCGGCGCCAGTCCCACCATCTGCGGCAGGAACGCGGCATTGTCGGCAATCAGGCGTTGTGGCACCCGGCCAGCGCGGATGATTTCCTGGCGGTGGTAGATATCGTGCAGAAACGCGTTGAGCGCGCGCACCCGCTGCTCGATGCCCCTTGTAAGCTTGCGCCATTCGCGCGCGGTGATGATCCGCGGGACCATATCGAAGGGGATCAGCCGTTCTTCACCAGCATCATCGCCATAGACGTTGAAAGTGATCCCGGTGCGGCGGAAGAACCCTTCGGCCTCGCCGTCCTTGCGCCGCAACAGTGCCGGATCCTGCGCATCGAACCACTCGCGGTAGCCGGCGTAAGCGGCACGCACGCCGCCTGCACCGTCCAGCATCTCGTCAAAGCACGAGGGCGAGTGATTCATGCCGCGCGTCCCCTTCGCTGCCTATGACTGCCCGATGGCCGGGCAGAGTCAAGCGGCAGATGCTGCAAGTGCGAAGAATGCGCTTTTTCCGCAATTCTTCCCCTCGACGCCGCGCGGACGGCAGGCTAAGTCTTTTCGCAATTGCAGCGAGAGGGGCACTGCACCGGCTTAGCGGTGTTTGCGGGGCCGACGCAAGGAGGACGCGAGCGTAATGGATAGTCTGGTTTCAACCGAATGGCTGGCGGGCGAGATGGGCGCCAGCGATCTTCGCATCGTCGATTGCACCCGGCACCTGCCAGCTGCCGGCCGCGATCCGCTGGCCGAGTATGAGGCCGGGCACATCCCCGGCGCGGTATTCATGGACCTGGCCGACCTGGTCGATACCTCGGCCCCGATCGAGAACACCCTGCCCCCGGCGGAGAAATTCGCCAGCCGCATGCAAAGCCTGGGCCTGGGCGACGGCAGCCGGAGCGTGCTATATGATGACAGCGCGGTAAAAACCTCGGCACGGGCCTGGTTCATGCTCAAGATGTTCGGCGCCCATGACGTCGCGATCCTCGATGGCGGGATTGCCAAGTGGAAAGCCGAGGGCCGTCCGCTGGCCCAGGGCAAGGAAAGCCTGCGCCACCGCCACTTCACCGTCTGGCAGGATGACAAGGACGTTCGCAGCAAGGCGGATATGCTCGCCAACCTCCACTCCAAAGCCGAACAGGTGGTCGATGCCCGCGGTGCGGCGCGCTGGTCGGGCGAAGAAGCCGATCCGCGGCCCAATATCGCCCGCGGCCATATCCCGGGCTCCGCCAATGTCCCCTATACCCAGCTCTACAACCCCGACGGCACTTTCAAGGACAAGGCCGGACTCAAGGCCGCGTTCGAAGCGGTCGGGGTCGATCTGGCCAAGCC
>JANOGS010000250.1:0-1584 GCA_031414115.1 Novosphingobium sp.
CGGCGCTGGCGCAGCAGGGCCTGCCGCCCGCTGCGTTCGATCGTTACAAACCGTGGTTCGCCGCGGTCGTGCTGGCAACCTTGCCGCTGCAGCGCGAAGGCTTCAACCTCTCCCACGGTGTCGAAAGCCAGCTCGATACCCGCAACAAGGCGCGCGGCAAGGCCCGGCAGGGGCTTGAGACGCTCGACTTTCAGCTCTCGATTTTCAACCGCTTCCCGCAGGCCGTGCAGAAGCGCTATCTGTTCGAAGTGATCGGCGTGCTGCCGACGATCCGCGAGGATGTTGCCAAGATGGTCACCGCCTGGGCCACCGGCGATGATGCCGGTCTGGCCGCGCTGCTCAATGCCGAAGAGGATGATCCGGCGATGTACCAGGCGCTGCTGACCGATCGCAACAAGACCTGGGCGACGTGGATCGCCGAACGGATGGAGCAGCCCGGCACGGTGTTTATCGCGGTCGGCGCCGGGCATCTGGGCGGCAAGGACAGCGTTCAGGACGTGCTGGCCAAGGCCGGGCACAAGACCGCGCGTGTTCAATAGGGCCCTGCTGGCGCTGCTTGCGGCGCTGGCGCTGGCCGCTTGCGCCAAGCCCGAGCCGGCCAAGCCTGCGCTATGGCAAGTCGAGGGCCCGAACGGCGAGCAGGCCTGGCTGTTCGGCACGATCCACGCCCTGCCCGAACCGGTCGCGTGGCGCAGCGTCAAGATCGAGGCGGCGCTAGCCGGGTCCGACCGGCTGGTGCTTGAAGTCGCGGCGATCGGCGATGCGGCGGAGATCGCCAGGACCTTCGCCCGGCTCGGCCAGAGTTTCGGCCTGGCCCCGCTGGCGATGCGCCTGCCGCCGGCGGATCGGGCCGAGCTGCAGGCCGACATGGCGGCGGCCGGTCTTGCCTCCGGCGCGCTCGATGGACTGGAGACCTGGGCCGCCGCGCTCGCACTCCAGCAAGCGGTGGCCGCGCGCGAGGGCCTCGACAGCGCCAACGGGATCGACCGGGCGCTGGTTCGCGGCTGGACCAAGCCGGTCGAGGAACTGGAGGGCGCTGCCGCCCAGCTCGCGATCTTTGACCGCCTCGCCGAGGACGACCAGCGCGCGCTGCTGCTCACCATGCTGCGCGGCGGCGATGCCGGGGCAGAGAGCGAACGCCTCGCCCGGGCCTGGGCGCGGGGCGACATGGCCTTGATCGGGCGGGAGCTGGAAGGCGATTTCCTTGCCGACCCCGAACTGCGCGAGGCCCTGCTAGTGGGCCGCAACCGCGCCTGGGTGGCAAAGCTGGAGGCAGCGCTGCGCCAGGGAGCCCGGCCCTTCGTCGCAGTCGGCGCGGGGCATATGGCTGGTCCCGAAGGCCTGCCCGCACTGCTCAGCGCCAAAGGCTACAAGGTCACCCGCGTCCAGTAGCCTTGCATTTCCCGTCCATCCCCGCTAACGGCGCGCGCTTCCCGTTATGGTCATCCCTGGAGGCGTGACGGCGAATTGTGTTGATCCAGTATTTCGAAAGGCTTGTGTTATGAGCGATACGCTTACCCTGCCGGCCGAGACGCGCGAACGGGCAGGCAAGGGAGCCTCCCGTGCCCTGCGTCGCGAAGGCCG
>JANOGS010000251.1:0-8179 GCA_031414115.1 Novosphingobium sp.
CGGAACTCAAGCTGCACCAGTGCGGCTTGCCCAAGAAGATGGCGCTCGAATTGTTCAAGCCGTTCATCTACGCGCGGCTTGATGCCAAGGGTCTGTCGATGACGCTCAAGCAGGCCAAGAAGTGGGTCGAGAAGGAGCGCAAGGAGGTCTGGGACATCCTTGACGAGGTGATCCGCGAACACCCGGTGATGCTCAACCGCGCGCCGACGCTCCACCGCCTTGGCATCCAGGCGTTCGAGCCGGTGCTGATCGAGGGCAAGGCGATCCAGCTGCACCCGCTGGTCTGCTCGGCCTTCAACGCCGACTTCGACGGTGACCAGATGGCGGTCCACGTGCCGCTCAGCCTGGAAGCCCAGCTTGAAGCGCGCGTTCTGATGATGTCGACCAACAACATCCTCAGCCCCGCCAACGGCAAGCCGATCATCGTTCCTTCGCAGGACATGGTGCTGGGGCTGTACTACCTCTCGATGGACCGCCAGGGCGAGCCGGGCGAGGGCATGCTGATGTCCGACATGGCCGAAGTCCACCAGGCCCTGAATGTCGGGGCAGTGACGCTGCACTCGAAGATCATCGCCCGCGTTCCCCAAACCGACGAGGCCGGCAAGGAATTCATGCGCCGCTTCGATACCACCCCGGGGCGGATGCTGATCGGCGAATGTCTGCCCAAGTCGCACACCGTGCCGTTCGATCTGGTCAACCGCCTGCTGACCAAGAAGGAAATCGCCGACGTTATCGACCAGGTCTATCGCCACACCGGCCAGAAGGACACCGTGCTGTTCGCCGACGCGATCATGACACTGGGCTTCCGCAACGCCTTCAAGGCGGGGATCTCGTTCGGCAAGGACGACATGATCATCCCCGACAGCAAGGTGGCGCTGGTCGACGAGACCAAGGCGCTGGTGGCTGACTATGAGCAGCAGTACCAGGACGGCCTGATCACCCAGCAGGAAAAGTACAACAAGGTGATCGACGCCTGGAGCCGCTGCGGCGACCAGGTCGCCAACGCCATGATGGAAGAGATCAAGGCGACCCCGCTCGACGAGAACGGCCGCGAAGCGCCGGTCAACTCGATCTACATGATGAGCCATTCGGGCGCACGCGGTTCGCCGACGCAGATGAAGCAGCTCGCCGGCATGCGCGGGCTGATGGCCAAGCCTTCGGGCGAAATCATCGAAACCCCGATCATCTCGAACTTCAAGGAAGGGCTGACCGTCCTTGAATACTTCAACTCCACCCATGGTGCTCGAAAAGGTCTTGCCGATACCGCGCTGAAAACCGCGAACTCGGGCTACCTGACCCGCCGCCTGGTCGACGTGTCGCAGGACTGCGTCGTGGTGTTCGAGGATTGCGGCACCGAGCGCGCGCTGGAAATGCGCGCGATCGTCCAGGGCGGCAGCACCATCGCCAGCCTGGGTGAGCGCATTCTCGGCCGCACCCTGGCCGAGGACATCGTCGACAAGGAAGGCAAGGTGATCGTCGCCAACGGCACCCTGCTCGACGAGCCGACCACCGCCAGCGTCGAGGCCACCGGGGTTCAGGCGGTGCGGATCCGCAGCCCGCTGATCTGCGAAGCCGATCAGGGCGTCTGCGCGACCTGCTATGGCCGCGATCTTGCCCGCGGTACGCCGGTCAACATCGGCGAGGCGGTCGGCGTTATCGCCGCCCAGTCGATCGGCGAGCCGGGCACCCAGCTGACCATGCGCACCTTCCACATCGGCGGCGCGGCGCAGGTCAACGAGACCAGCCACCTCGAATCGATCTGCGACGGCACGGTCCAGTACCGTGACATCCCGACCATTACCGACAAGCGCGGACGGCGCCTGTCGCTCGCCCGCAACGGTGAGGTGCTGGTGATCGACAACGACGGGCGCGAGCGGGCGATCCACCGCGTACCTTACGGTACGCACCTGCTCCATGAGAACGGCGCGATCATCAGCGAAGGCGATCGCCTGGCCGAATGGGATCCCTTCACCACCCCGGTGATTACCGAAAAGCAGGGTATCGTGAAGTACCAGGACCTGATCGACGGCCGCACCATGACCGAAGCGACCGACGAAGCCACCGGCATGTCGAGCCGCGTGGTGACCGAAAATCGCGCCACGTCCCGCGCCAAGAAGGAAGACCTGCGGCCGCGGCTGACCTTGCTCGACGAAGCTTCGGGCGAGGCCGCGCGCTACATGATGGCGCCCGGCACCACGCTTTCGGTCGAGGATGGCCAGATGGTCGAAGCCGGCGACGTGCTGGCCCGTGCCAGCCGCGAAGCCGCCAAGACCCGTGACATTACCGGCGGTCTGCCGCGGGTGGCGGAGCTGTTCGAAGCGCGTATCCCCAAGGACAACTCGATCATTGCCAAGGTTTCCGGCCGGATCGAATTCGTCCGTGACTACAAGGCCAAGCGCAAGATCGCGATCATCCCGGAAGAGGGCGATCCGGTCGAATACCTGATCCCCAAGGCCAAGGTGATCGACGTCCAGGAAGGCGACTGGGTCAAGAAGGGCGACAACCTGATTTCCGGCTCGCCCAATCCGCACGACATCCTGGAAGTGATGGGGATCGAGGCGCTGGCCGAGTACCTCGTCGCCGAAATCCAGGAAGTCTACCGCTTGCAGGGCGTCAAGATCAACGACAAGCACATCGAGGTGATCGTTCGCCAGATGCTGCAAAAGGTCGAGATCACCGACGGCGGCGATACCACGCTGCTGGCCGGCGAGCAGGTTGACCGCGAGGAAATGGACGAGTTCAACGCCAAGCTTGCTCCGGGCCAGGCGCCCGCAGTGGGCAAGCCGGTGCTGCTCGGGATCACCAAGGCCAGCCTGCAGACCCGCAGCTTCATCTCGGCGGCGAGCTTCCAGGAGACCACCCGGGTGCTCACCCAGGCCGCAGTTGAGGGCAAGAAGGACAACCTGATCGGGCTCAAGGAGAACGTCATCGTCGGTCGGCTGATCCCGGCAGGCACCGGCGCTGGCATGAACCGCCTGCGGGTTGCTGCCTCCAGCCGTGATGCAGCGCTGCGCGCCTCCTACCGCAAGCTCCAGGAAGTGCTGATCGCCCCCGACAGCGCCGCCGAAGAGCACGCCGCCGAACTCGCCCAGGGCCCGGAAGCCGCGATCGGCGACGATCCGCTGGCGGCAGTCGAAGGCGAGACCCATGGTCTCGACGGCGATGCCGGTGAGTACTTGAACCCCGAAGCCGCCGAAGGCGGGGAATAAGCTTCAGAGCTTCCCGACGGGGAAGAACAAGGGCCCCGCCGGAGCAATCCGGCGGGGCTTTTTTGATTCATCGAGCGCAAGTGCGCGATGCAGGCGCGAATGGCCGAGAGAGCCAATTTACGCCGTGCGTTCCGGTCCAGCGACAAGTTTCGCCAGGGCTTTGCGCCCCCGCGCAAGGCGGCTTTTGATCGTGCCAATCGCGCAGCCGGTGATCTCGGCGGTTTCCTCATAGGAGGTGCCGTTCGCCCCGATCAGAACCAGCACTTCACGCTGCGCTGCTGGAAGCCGCTGCAACGCCGCCACGACATCGGCAAGATGAATGACGTGCTCCTGGCCAGGCGCTTCGACCAGCAGTTTTTCGGCCAGGTCCGGATTCCATTCAGCGAGCCGCTTGTCCTTGCGCAGCGTACTGAAATATTGGTTGCGCAGGATCTTGAACAGCCAGGCACGGAAGTTGGTGCCGGGGGTATAGCTCGCCCGCGCGGCCCAAGCTCGCAGCAACGCTTCCTGCGCCAGGTCGTCGGCCAAGTCCCTTCGGCCGCACAATCCGCGCGCAAACGAACGCAGCGAGGGAATCGACGCTGCCAGGTCATCTCTGAACGTCCGCGCTGAGTCCGAGGTATCGGAACTCGTTCCATTCGGGTGAACAAGCCGGAGCCGGGTAGCGGCAGGCGGGCCGGCACGATCGGATTTGGCAAATTGCTTTGACTTGTCCATGGTTTGAGCGGTGAATTGTTGCGAGTGCATGTGAAGCCTCCGTTGCAATGCCAAGGAGTGCAGCTCTCGCCTGCACCCTGGCGGCACTTGGCCCCCGTCCTGTTGCAGTCATTTTTCCTGCCGAAACCATGAACGCGAAATGAACTCGGCGCCCCGCAGCACCGGAGCAGGAAGGAGCCCGCCGCAACCTCGGCACCGCTCATCACAACTCGAAATCGCAAGCGTGCATGGCATTCCAGCCATTCTCAACCTTAGCTTGGATGGCTTTGGTAGGCCGCGTCGTTACTTTGCGACCACGTTCCTTCCGTTTGCCCGGTCTCTACAACCGGTCCAGCCGCAGCCAGCGCGGGTCGCCGCGCCAGGCCTTTTTGAACGCCTGCCGTGCCGCTGCGGCTTCGGCGCCGTGGCCGAGTTTGGTCTCGCTTTGCGCCAGGCCATAGAGCACCCAGGCGTTGCTGGGCGCTTGCAGCAGCGCCCCGCGGAATGCCTCGCTCGCCGCTTCGGCTTGGCCCCCGGCGAGCAGAGCTGCACCCAGCGACTGGCGCACCGGGAAATACCAATAGGCCGGTTCTGTGTAGGGAATGGTCGCTTCGATCGCCGCCGCCTTGCGGTAGTGTTCGATCGCAGTGGTGAATTCACCGCGGGCATAGTGCAGCTTGCCGCGGGCGACATGCTCGGCCAGCTGCACCAGATCAGGCGCGGGCACGCCCTGAGCGACCATCGCCGCAAGTCCTTCATGGCCCTTGAAAGCGTTCATCGCCGCAATTTCAGCCTCGAAGCCCTTGCTGTCGCGCTGCTGCGCCCGCGCCAAAGCGCGGGCATAGTGACGGATCGCGCGGGGATAGGGCAGCCGCGCATCGGGCTCGTTCATGCCAAGGATCAGCGCCGGACTGCCGAACTGCGCCGTCGCCATGAACGGCGCGGCATCGACCACCTGGATCCAGGCGACCTTCTGTGAAGTAGCGGGATCAAGCACCCCGCGCAGCCGCCGGGCTTCGCGGATCGCGGTCGCCATGTCGCCGGAAAGCTGCGCCGAGGCGACGATGAAGTGGACGTTGTGCGGGTAGTAGCCATAGCGGAACAGGCTCTGATCGCCGGATTCGCGGATGAACGCCTCGTCCGATCTTGCGGCCGCAACGTTCGCCCGGATCGAATCGGCCTGACGCCCGGTGTTGATATAGATGTGCGCGGGCATGTGGATCAGGTGGCCGGCATTCTGCAATCCGGCGGCGGCAAGCCGATCCGCTGCGGCTTCGGCCAGGCGCGGATCGCGGCTGTTCTCCATCATGTGGATATAGAGATGCCCTGCCTGCGGATGGCCGGGATTGCGCGCCATCACCTTCTCAAGCAGGTTCACTGCGGTCAGCGAGCGGCCAACTGGGGTGGTCTTGTCGGTCTGCCAGTAGTTCCACGGGGTGGTGTCCATCACCGCCTCGGCGGTCAGCACGGCCACTTCGTCGCTGTCGGGAAACTGCCCGGCAACCGTGACCATGGCGTCGGCATAGGCTCCGTCGAGCGCGGCCCGGTCCGCCGCAGGATCGGCCGAATAACGCGTCGCCAGCGCTTCGATCAACGCCCGTTCGACTGGCGTCGCGCCACTCCCGAGCGCCCGTGCCCGCTCCAGCGCGGTCAGCGCCGAGGGCAGGTCGCGCCCGTCCATCGGCGCGTTGATGTTGGGCCCAAGCGCCGCCGCCTCACCCCAGAAACACAAGGCGCACCCCGGATCCTGGCGCTGCGCTTCGCGGAACGATCGCACCGCACCGGCATGGTTGAACGAATAGGTCAGCATCAGCCCCTGGCGGAAATAGCGCAGCGCCATTTCGTTGCCGGTGCTGGGCATCAGCCGGCCAATGTCAAGATCGGGATAGAGCGGCATCGCCGCCCCGGTGCTGCTCAGCGGTGCCCCGGCAGCGGCGCCGATGGCCAGGCTGCGGAACAATTGCGCCTTGCGATCGGGACTGCCGCAGCTGCGCGCGGCGGTCCGCACCGGATCGAGCGCGTTCAGCACTGTGGGCGAATAGGGCACTTCCAGCGCCTGCGAGCCAGCCCCGGCCACCAGCAACGGGGCGAGTGCGAGTAGGCGATATTTGAGCAACGTCATCCCGATCCTCCTTCATGGATGCGACCGCGACTCCGTCAGTATCTCACTCTATCTGGCGGGTAGCAACCCCGCTGTGCCGAGCCGTTCAAGCGTAGGCCATCCGCTCCAGCGCCCCGAACGCGGCCAGCGCGCCGGGATCTGCAAACGGGGAAAGCTGGCTGATGATGACGCCGCCCAGCCCGGCAGCCGGGTCGATCCAGTAGTAGGAATTGAAAATCCCTGCCCAGGAGAGACTGCCGGGTGAGCGGCCGTGGGGACCTTGTTCCGGGATGATCTGGAAGCCCAGACCCCAGCCGGTGTGCTGATCGGGGAAAGGGTCGAAAGGTGGGGTCAGATTGGGCATCACGCTGCCGAACGCGCCGGCCCGCAGGGTCCCGACCTGGTTGCGGGCCATCTCGGCAACGGTTTCCGCCTTGAGCAGGCGCACGCCGTCCAACTCGCCGCCACGCAGCATCGCCCGGACAAAGCGGGCATAGTCCGCCGCGCTGCTGGTCAGCCCGCCGCCGCCGCCGTCGAATTCGCCGCCGCCCATAAAGGTTGGCAAGGCCTTGAACCCGCCCTCGGGCAAGCGGACATGAATCCGCGCGGCGCCTTCGGGGAGTGCCGGCAGGAACCCGGTCTGCGCCATGCCGAGCGGGGTAAAGACATGTTCGGCCATGTAATCGCCCAGCCGCCGCCCGGTCAGCGCCTCGACCACCTGCCCGACCCAGTCGGTCGCGACCGAATACTCCCAGCGCTCGCCCGGATCGAACTGCAACGGCATCTTGATCGACGCGAGCGAGCCCGGTGGCGGCGTGCCAACCGCATCAAAGTATTGCAGCACGTAAGGGTGGCTGAAGAAATAGCCCAGTCCGGCGGTGTGGGTCAGCAGGTGGCGCAGCGTTATCGGGCGCACGGCGGGGCGGGTCTGCGGCTGGCCTGCTTCGTCGAACCCCGTCAGCACTTGCGGATCGGCAAGATCGGGCAGCACCGCGCCGATCGGATCATCGAGCGCGATCCGCCCCGCCTCGACCAGCTGCATCGCTGCGGCCGAGACCAGCGCCTTGGTCATCGAGGCGATCTGGCACTGCGTGTCCTCACCCAACGCCGCACCGGTTTCGACATTGGCCACGCCCAGTCCGCGCGCATAGCGAACCCCGTCGCGGTCCACGATCAGGCCCACCACGCCGGGCAGATTGGCGGCAGCAAAGGCCTGTTCGAAAGCAGAATCGTCGATCATCCGCCTTGGCTAGCCGCTCGCCAGCCCCTAGGGAAGAGCGATGGTCGATACGCTTTCCATCACGCTTGCCCAGCTCAACCAGTCGGTCGGCGACATTGCCGGCAATGCTGCGGCGATGCGCGCAGCGCGCGAACGCGCCAGGGCGGCCAGGGCCGATCTGATCGTGTTCCCGGAAATGCACCTGATCGGCTATCCGCCCGAGGATCTGGTGCTCAAACCCGCGCTGATCGAGCGCGCTGCGGCTGAGCTTGAAGCGCTTGCCGGCACCACCGCCGATGGCGGCCCGGCGATGCTGGTCGGCTCGGTGTTTGTGGTCGATGGAGCGCTGCACAACGGCATTGCCCTGCTCGACCAGGGCAAGGTCGCGGCGATCCGGCTCAAGCATGAGCTGCCCAATTACGGCACCTTTGACGAGGTCCGCCTGTTCCAGCCCGGCCCGCTGCCCGAACCGGTGGTGTTCAAGGGGGTGATGGTCGGCCTGCCGATCTGCGAGGATATCTGGCATCCCGATGTCTGCCGCCATCTGGCAGAATTCGGCGCCGAGCTGCTACTCTGCATCAACGGCAGCCCCTATGAGATCGACAAGGACACCTTGCGGATCGACGGCGTGGCCAAGCGCCGCGCGGTCGATACCGGACTGCCGCTGGCCTACCTCAACCGCGTTGGCGGGCAGGACGAGCTGGTGTTCGACGGGGCCAGCTTCGTGGTCAACGGCGACGGCAGTCTGGCGGTGCAGCTGAAGGACTGGGAGGAGCACGAGGTCACCACCCGCTGGACCCGCACCGCTCAGGGCTGGCGCTGCGACGCGGGCGAACTGGCCCCGCTCGCCGACCATCCCGAGGACATCTACTGCGCGATGGTCATGGCGCTGCGCGACTATGTGAACCGCAACCGGTTCCCCGGGGTGGTGCTGGGTTTGTCGGGCGGGATCGA
>JANOGS010000252.1:0-12827 GCA_031414115.1 Novosphingobium sp.
TGCCGGTGATGTTGGGGCACTGCCCGGCGGCGTGCCAGGTCGAGCCGGAAGTCAGCTCGTCCTTCTCGATCAGCAGGCAATCGCTCCAGCCCAGCTCGGCGAGATGGTAAAGCAGGCTGGCCCCCATGATCCCGCCACCAATGATGACTACCCGCGCCTGACCCTGCATCGAACCGCTCTTCCCCGCAAATATAGGTGCCGCAGCTTAGGGCGCGAAGTGAGCCTGCGACAAATGTCCAATTCGGTATGACCGGTTCAAAATTTTTTCGAGTTGCAGATTCGCCTCAAGATCAGGATAGGGAAAGTCACGGCCCAGTCATACAATCCGACTAGTCCGACCATATTCATTTTCCAAGGCGGCGCTGGAGCAGACGAAGTTGGCAACGATTCCAATCTCGATTCCCAAGGAAGAGCCACTAGCCTACCTGATCGGCGCGACTCGCCTGCTGCTTCTGGCGCTGCCGCTGGCCGTGTTGCTGCCGCTGCACATGATCTGGCAGCGGCTGCAATTGCCTTCGCCCTGGGCCATGCTGTTCCTGCGAATCGTCTCGCGGGTGCTTGGCGTTCGCGTCAAGGTTCATGGCCAGCGGCTGCGCCAGGACGTGTTCTTCGTGGCCAACCACATCTCGTGGCACGATATCCCGATCCTCGGCGGGGTCACCGGCACCGCCTTCGTCGCGCAGGATGGTGTCCGCAAGTGGCCGGTCACCGGTTGGCTGGCCGCCCAGAACCGCACGATCTTCGTCAACCGTGCTGACAAGCAGAATGTTGCAGGGCAGATTGCCGAATTGCGTTCAGCGATTGCAGAAAACTGGTCGGTTACGCTGTTTGCTGAAGGAACGACGTCTGACGGCAGCGGGCTGTTGCCGTTCAAGGCTTCGCTGTTCGCCACCCTGGCACCGCCGCCCAAGCCGATGCTGATCCAGCCGGTGCTGCTGGACTTTGGCGATGTCGCTGCGGAAATCGCCTGGCTGGGTGAAGAAACCGGCTTTGAAACCGCCTGGCGCGCCTTCACCCGTCCCGGCAGCTACAAGGTTGGCGTTCATTTCCTCGAACCGTTCGATCCCCACACCCTGGGTGATCGCAAGGAAGTCTGCGCGGAAGCCCGCAGCCGGATTCTGAGCGCCATGGCCCGCGTCCAGGGCCGCTAGGGCAGGCCGGCTAAGCCCGCAGAACCGCTGGGCCAGCAATAGCGCCGGCGCAAAATTATTGACCCCTTCTGCCAAATTTTTCAGTTGTGGCGCGCGGCTCGCTGCGGGCAAATCCGGCACCTGATGCGGGAAATCCCCTTGCAGCAGATCGAGGCGGGAGGCTGGGTCACCTCATGAAAGTTGGATTTATCGGGCTGGGCAATGTTGGCGGCAAGCTGGCGGGAAGCCTGCTGCGCAACGGCCACGATCTGACCGTGCGCGACCTTGATGCTACGCTGGTTGCAGATTTTGTCGGCCGCGGCGCTAGTTCCGCCGCCAGCCCGCGCGAATTGGCCGAGCAGGTCGAGATCATCATCACCTGCCTGCCCTCCCCCGCTGCCAGCGCAGCGGTCGCTGAGGGTGCCGACGGATTTCTGGAAGTGATGCGCCCCGGCCAGGTCTGGCTGGAGATGAGCACCACCGATTCGGCCGAAGTGATCCGGCTCGGCGCGCTGGTTGCGGCGCGCGGGGGGCTGTTTATGGAATGCCCGGTTTCGGGGGGCTGTCACCGTGCCGATACCGGCAACATCTCGATCTTCGCCGGCGGACCGCGCGAAGGATTTGAGAAGACCTTGCCACTGCTCAAATCGATGGGCCGGCGGATCCTCCACACCGGCGCGCTCGGCACCGCCTCGCAGCTCAAGGTGATGACCAATTACCTTTGCACAGTCCATCTGGTCGCGCTGGCCGAGGCACTCACCACCTGCAAGGCCGCCGGGCTGGACATGAACACCACCTATGAGGCGATCCGGATTTCCTCGGGCAACAGCTTCGTCCACGAAACCGAAAGCCAGGTGATCCTCAACGGCAGCCGCGATATCAATTTCACCATGGACCTGGTAGCCAAGGATATCGGCCTGTTCGATGACATCGCACAGCAGCACCATGTTCCGGTTGAGCTGTCTCCGCTGATCGTGCGGTTGTTCAACGAAGCCCGCGCGCAATATGGCGACCGCGAGTTCTCTCCCAATATCATCCGCCGCTACGAGGAGCCGCTTGGCCTCAAGGTGCTGGGCAGCGGCTTCCCCGCCGACATGCTCGACGATGAGCCCGAAGAGCCCGGCTACGAAGTGGTGCCGCGACGGTGAACGCTGCACCCGCCAGCTTTAGCGATTGGCAGGCGCTGACAGCTAGCCTGCGGATCGAAACAGGGCTGGTGATCGGCGGTCAAATCGTCGACGCGAGGGACGGCAAGGTCCTGCCGATTATCAACCCGGCAAATGGTTCGGTGGTTGCTGAGGCCGCCTGCGGCAGTGCCCAGGACATCGACCGTGCGGTCGCTTCCGCCAAAGCGGCGTGGGACGATGGGCGCTGGCGGCACATGTATCCGCGCGATCGGATGGCGGTGATGCGCCGCTTCGCCGATCTCGTCGAAGCCAATGCGGCGCCGCTTGCGCTGCTCGAAACGCTCGCCATGGGCAAGCCGATCAGCGATGCGTTGACCATCGATCTGCCCGAAGTGGTGGTGACGATCCGCTATTTCGGCGAGGCGATCGACAAGATCGCCGGCACCGCCAGCATCAGCGCCCACGACGCGGTGCATGCAGTGACGCGTGAGCCGCTGGGCGTGGTCGGCGCGATCAGCCCGTGGAATTACCCGCTGCTGATGGCCACCTGGAAGGTCGCTCCGGCGCTCGCGGCGGGCAATTGCGTGGTGCTCAAGCCGTCCGAACTGGCACCGTTGTCGTGCATCCGGCTGGCCTTGCTGTTCCTCGAGGCGGGCGGTCCGCCGGGGGTGTTCAACGTGGTCAGCGGCACGGGCATCGAGGCGGGACGGGCACTCGCGCTGCATCCCGATGTCGCCAAGATCAGCTTCACCGGCTCGACCGCGGTGGGCAAGCAGCTGCTGGTCTATGCTGGCGAATCGAACATGAAGCGGGTTGCGCTGGAAACCGGCGGCAAGAGCCCGCAGATCTTTATGCCCGATCTCGCCGATTTGGACCGCGCTGCCGAATATGCGGTGCGCGGGATCTTCGACAACGCCGGGCAGGTCTGCAACGCCGGCTCGCGGCTGCTGGTCCACAGTTCGATCCATGACGAATTCGTCGCGGCCTTCACTCGTAAGGCAGCCGAACTCTACGTTCCCGGCGATCCGCTCGATCCCGCCACCACGCTGGGCCCGCTGGTCAGCCAAGCGCAGCAGGCCAAGGTGCTGCAATGGGTCGAGCGAGGCACCTCAGAAGGCGCTGTTCTTGAGCTCGGCGGTCAGAGCGACCCCGCATATCCGGACGGCGCTTACGTGCAACCAACCCTGTTCCGTCGGGTCGCGCCGACGATGGCGATCGGGCGAGAAGAAATCTTCGGCCCGGTCGCCACCCTTTTCAGCTTCGACAGCGAAGAGGAAGCCATCCGCCTCGCCAACGATTCAATCTATGGCCTCGCCGCCAGCGTCTGGACCTGCGATCTGTCGCGCGCCCACCGCATGGTCAAGGCGTTGGAAGCCGGGGTGGTTTGGATCAACTGCTTCGGCGACGGCGACATGACCCAGCCGTTCGGCGGCTACAAGCAATCAGGCAACACCCGCGACAAATCGCTGGAAAGCCTGGCGGGCTATATGCAGTCGAAGTCGTCGTGGATCAGCCTGGGTTAGGCCGGTGCCGCAACGTGCGCTGCGACCCAGTCGATGAAGGTCCGCACCCGGACATTGTCCTTCAGGTCTTTGCGGCAGATCAGCCCCCATTCGCCGGGGCAGACTTCGCGGTGCGCGACCGGCATGACCAGCCTGCCCGCGGCCAGATCGGAATCGACGAACGGTCCGTTGACCAGCGCCACGCCCTCCCCCGCCAGCGCCATTTCCAGCGCTACCGCCAGGGTATCAACCATCAGGTAAGGGACTTGCGGGGCGAACTCCACTCCGGCGCTTTCGAACCAGCCCTGCCAGTTCTGCTCCTCGGTATAAATCGCCACCAGCGGCTGGGCCATCAGCGCGGCAATGTCAGGCTTGCCGCCGATCGCCTTGAGGAAAGCCGGACTGCACACCGCGAACAGCGCATAGTCGAACAGCGGCACCCAGTGAAACTTCGCCGGATCGGGCGGGCTCTCGCAATAGACCAGCCCGACATCGGCGTGCATTTCATCGAATTCCCACTCGACCGCGCAGGTTGAAAGCGTCAGCTTCACTTGCGGGTTATCGTGGAGGAACATCGGCACTCGCCTGGCCAGCCAGCGGATCGAGGCAGTCACATAGGTCTGGACCCGCAGCGGCTTGTCGAGTGCATTGCGCTGCACCGCCTCCACACCCTCAAGCAGCGATTCAAAAGCGCCGCGGACATAAGGGTAAAGCAGCCGGCCTTCCTCGGTCGAGACAATATGGCGGCCTTCCTGCGCGAACAGTTGCACCCCCAGCGCTTCCTCGACCAACTGGACCTGGTGGCTGACCGCAGGATGGGTCAGGCACAGTTCGGCTGCGGCATCGCGGATCGACTGGTGGCGGGTCGCCGCCTCAAACCCCTTGAGTGCCTTCAATGGCGGCAATCGCCTAAGTTCGATCTTGCCCTGAATGGCGCCGCCCTTCCGATTTCTTGCTATGGGAGCGGCATACCAGCCTTACTCCGACTGGTAAATTATTCTTTCCGTTAAGCCTTGGCGTCCTCGATCACCATCGCCGCGCCTTTTTCGGCGACCATCACTGTCGGGGCATTGGTGTTGCCCGAGGTTATGGTTGGAAAGATCGAGGCATCGATCACGCGCAGGCCTTCGACCCCAAATACCCGCAACCGGTGATCGACCACCGCTGCGCTGGCACGCGATCCCATCATGCAGGTGCTGGTCGGGTGATAGACCGTATCAGCCCGCTTGCGGAAATCCACGAGCTGCTGGTCGTCGCCGACAACCGACGGTCCGGGGACAATCTCCTCGGTGATGACATCGGCCAGCGGCCGGGTGGCGGCGATCTGGCGCAGCAGGCGGTTTCCGGCCAGAACCTGGTCGATGTCATGCTGGGTCGCCAGGTAGTTCGGCTGGATCAGCGGCGGCGCGGCGGGATCCGCAGAGGCCAGCTCGATAAACCCGCGGCTGGTCGGCCGACAGGGATTGTGTGACAGCAGGAACGCTGAAAACGGATCGGGATTGAGCAGCTTGCGTTCCGCCAGCGGGGTTTTGGTATAGCTGACCGGGCTGAAATAGAGCTGCAGGTTGGGATGCGGCTGCGCGGCATCGCTGCGCACGAAACCGCCGCTCTGGTTGACGCTCATCGAAAGCGGCCCAGCCCGGTCGAACAGATAGCGCAGCCCGGCCAGCGCCTTGCCCAGCGAAGGGTGCAACACGTCGTTGAGAGTCGCGGTGCGGGCCTTGTAGAAATAGGAAATCGCGAGGTGGTCCTGGAGGTTGCGGCCAACCGCCCGGGCCGCGACCAGTGGCTCGATCCCCTGCGCTTTAAGCTGCGCCGGATCTCCGATCCCTGACAGCATCAGCAATTGCGGCGAATTGATCGACCCGCCGCACAGGATAACCTCGCGGCGGGCGCGGACCTGGCGCAGGCTTTTGCCAATCGCGTATTCGACGCCGCTCGCCCGCTTGCCGTCAAACAGCACCCGATGAGCCAGCGCCTTGATTTGCAGTTTGAGGTTCTTGCGCTTCAGCGCCGGATGCAGGAAGGCGTTGGCGGTTGAGGCCCGCCAGCCGCCGCGGGTGTTGATCTGATAGATCCCGACCCCTTCGGGATGGTTGCCGTTGAAATCGCTGGTCGGCGGGAAGCCGAGCGCCTCGGCCGCCTCGATGAAGCTGTAGCAGATCGGGTGAACATAGGGGGTAATCTCGGTGACGTGCTGCGGGCCGCCCCGGCCATGGTGGGCGCTGTAGCGATCAAAATCCTCCGACTTCTTGTAGAACGGCAAGACCTCGTCCCAGCCCCAGCCGGGATTGCCCAGCGCTTTCCAATCCTCGAAATCGCGCGGCTGGCCGCGGATATAGACCATCGCGTTGATCGAGCCCGAGCCCCCCACCACCTTGCCCCGCGGCCAATAGGAGCTGCGCCCGTCCAGTCCTGGCACCGGCGCGGTATCGTACATCCAGTTGATCCGCCGGTTGAAGAAAGTCCGGCCATAGCCAATCGGCATCTGGATCCAGATTGACTGATCGCTGCCGCCGGCTTCGAGCAGCAGCACGGTAGCCTTGGGGTCCTCAGTCAGGCGGCTCGCCACGACGCATCCGGCCGTGCCTGCGCCGACCACCACATAGTCAAACTCTTCCATCAGCGGACCGGGTGCTGCGTCATTTCGAGATGCAGCATGTCGCCGGCATAGGGATGCGCGCGCGCCACCTCCTCGTCGAGCTCGATCCCCAGCCCCGGCGCGGTTGGCGGGATCACATAGCCCTGCTCGAAGCGCATCGGCGTCTTGAGGATCTGCGCGTGGAATCCACCCCAGTCCTCAATGCTCTCCAGGATCAGGAAATTGGGCGAGCAAGTGGCAATCTGGACATTGGCCGCGCCGACCACCGGCCCGCAATAGAGATGCGGGGCGATCTGGACGTGGCGAACCTCGGCCATGCCGGCAATCTTCTTGGCCTCGAGCAGGCCGCCGACCCGCCCCAGGTTCATCTGCAGGATCGCCGCCGCGCCGCAATCGAGCAGCCGGGCGAAATCGTATTTGGTGGTCAGCCGCTCGCCGGTTGCGATCGGGATCGAGGTGGCGCGGGCGACCTTGGCCATTTCCTCGGGTGCATCGGGCGGGACCGGCTCTTCAAGCCACAACGGATCGTAAGCCTCAAGCCGCCTGGCAAGCCGGATTGCGCCCGCTGCGGTCATCTGGCCGTGAGTGCCGAACAGCAGGTCGGCCTTGGTTCCTACCGCCTCGCGCAAGGTCCGGCAGAACCGCTCCGACAGCTCGAGCGCTTCGAGCGACAACTGCCGGCCGTCGAACGCCGAATAGGGCCCGGCGGGATCGAACTTGAGCGCGGTAAATCCCATGTCGAGGTAAAGCTGGGCGCGTGTCGCGGCGAGATCGGGATCGTGATAGACATCGCTCTTGTCGCCCGGCCGCGGGTAGATGTAGGTGTAGCTGCGCAGCTTCTCGTGCACCTGCCCGCCCAGCAGCTTGTAGACCGGCTGGTTCGCTTCCTTGCCGACGATGTCCCAGCAGGCCATTTCCAGCGCGCTGAGCACGCCCATCAGGGTCAGATCGGGATGCTGGGTGAAACCGCTCGAATAGACCCGCCGCCACATCGCCTCGATATCGTGGGGGTCCTGGCTTTCAAGATAGCGGGCGAACACATCCTCGCACATTCGCGCGACCAGATGCGGCGAAAACGGTACGCAATAGGCCTCGCCGAGGCCAGTCGAGCCGTTGTCGGTGCTGAGCTTGACGAAGACGAAATAGCGCCCGCCGAAATGCGGGGGCGGATTGCCGACCACGAAGGTCTCGATGCCGGTCAGCTTCATGCCGCCTCGTACCCGTTGATGACCTTGAGTTCGAGGAAGTCATGCAGCCCCCACTCACCCCATTCGCGGCCGTTGCCGGACTGCTTGTAGCCGCCGAACGGCGCGTCATAGTTCTGGCCCTGACCATTGAGGTAGACGCTGCCCGCGCGCAGCTGCCGGGCTACGCGGCGAGCGCGGTCCAGGTCCAGGCTCTGGACATAGGCAGCGAGGCCACAAGGGGTGTCGTTGGCGATCCGCACCGCCTCTTGTTCGCCCGTGAAGCGCAGCATCGCCAGGACCGGGCCGAACACCTCCTCGCGGGCGATGGTCATGTCATTGGTGACCTCGGCAAAAATCGTCGGGCGGACATAATAGCCGCGGTTGAAGCCCTCTGCCCGCCCCGTCCCGCCACAAACCAGCTGCGCACCTTCGTCGATCCCGACCTGGATCAGCCGCTGGATCTTTTCGAACTGGGCCTTCGACACCACCGGGCCAAGGTGTGCTCCGGGTAGCTGCGGATCACCCAGCTTCACCTCGCTGGCGGTTTCGCGGGCGATTGCCACCGCGCGGTCATAGGCAGAGGCCTCGACGATCATCCGCGTCGGGGCGTTGCACGATTGGCCGGTATTGTTGAAGCAATGCCGCACTCCGCGCTGCACCGCCGCCTCAAGCCCGGCATCGTCGAACACCAGATTGGGCGACTTGCCGCCAAGTTCCTGCGAGACCCGCTTGACCGTGTCAGCCGCGCTCTTGGCGACCTGGATTCCGGCGGCGGTCGAGCCGGTGAACGAAACCATATCAACTTCCGGGTGCCCGGTCAGCTCAGGGCCGATTGCCGGGCCGGTGCCGTGAACCAGATTGACCACCCCGGCGGGGAAACCGGCCTCCTCGGCAAATTCGACGAACAGCTGCGCGGACAGCGGCGCGACTTCGCTGGGCTTGACCACCATCGTGCAGCCGGCTGCCAGCGCCGGCCCGATCTTGGCGGCAAGCTGGTTGATCGGCCAGTTCCACGGGGTGATCAGCACGCAGACCCCGATCGGTTCGCGCACCAGCCGCGCGCCCGAACCAATCGCCCGCTCCCAATCCAGTTCGCGCGCCGCCTTGATCGTCTCGCGCAGGTGGCCCGGCCCGCAGGCGGCCTGCGAATTGCGCGAAAGATCGCGGGGCGCGCCCATCTCGGCGGTGATCGCCTCGGCCATTTCGTCGATGCGCCGCTCGAACACTTCGCTCAGCCGCTCGATCAGAGCCAGGCGCTGCTCGAGCGGGGTAACGCTCCACGCCGGGAAAGCCGCCCGTGCTGCCAGCACCGCCGCTTCCGCCTCGGCCGCCCCGCACAGCGCCACCCTGGCCGCAACCTCCTCGGTCGCCGGGTTGATCGCCTCGAATACCCCGTTCGCGGGATCGGGCAGCAGCCACTGCCCGGCGATGTACGAGCGCAGCGACTCAGACATAACCAACCGCCCGCTTCTGGTCTTCCACGATCGTTTTACCGGCCGCCCAGTAGTGATAGGCCGCCCAGAATCCTGTCGGTGCAAGGATTAGCAGGGCAAGCCTGAGCGAAGCACCATCTGCACCGCCCGGTCCGGCGAAACTATCGCTCAAGAACCCGATCAGCGGCGGGATCACCACCAGATTCAGGACATTCGCAAACAGCAGCGTTATCGCAATGAACATCGCCCGCATGTTCGGCGGGGCAAGGTTCTGCATCAGCGCGAAAGCCGGACCAATGTAGAAGTAGATCGCCGGGATGAAGATCCACAGCATGAAGGTCGCCAGCGACAGCGAGTCGGTATAGTAGGCGATGAACGATGGGATGGTCGCCAGCGCCGTGACTGCGGCAAGCAATCCGGTGACCCTCTTGGGACTTGCGAAGCTCGGCTTGGTGAGCGCCCAGGCGGTCAGCAGCGAAGCCCCGATGCCCATCCACAAGTGGATAGGTCCGGTTATGGCGCCGGCTTCGGCCTCATTGAGCTGGAAATTCCGCTGCAAGAATGGCGCCGTGAACCACATCAGCCCCCATCCCCAAAAGGCCGAAAGACCGCCGCCCATCATGCCGTGCAAGGCAGCCTTCTGGGTGCGCAGGAAGCGCAGCGTTTCCATCAGGGTCGGCGTATCCTTGCTCGACACGGCGTCAAGCCGGCCGCGTTCTGGCTCCTTGATGGTCAGCATGATGACGACGGCCAGCAATACGCCCGGTACGCCGAGCACAATGAAAGCCATATGCCAGCCATAGGCATAGCTGATCGCTCCGGCCATATCGGCACCCAGCCATGCCCCGATCGGCGCGCCAAGCGCAAAGATTGTCATGGCCATCGGCCGGCGGGCAGCTGGGAAATAGTCCGCGACGATGGCGTTGCACGGCGGGGTTCCGCCAGCCTCACCGATGCCGACGCCAATCCTGGCAACCAGAAGCTGCCAAAAGGTCTTCGAAAGCCCGCATAGAGCTGTCGCCACCGACCATACCGTAATGGAAAGAGCCAGCAGGTTGCGGCGATTTTTCCGGTCCGCCAGCCAGGACAAGGGTATGCCCATGGTCACATAGAACAACCCGAGCGAGACCCCGCCAACCAGTCCGATCCCGAAATCAGTCAGTTGCAGATCAGCTTTGATCTGATCCTGCACCTGCGAGAACACGTACCTGTCGGCAATGCTGATCGTGTAGACCAGCATCATGATGAACAGGACGTACCAACGTTCAAAAACCGTCGACTTGTCATCAGCGGTTATCGGTGAAACTTCCTGCATCAACGCATCCTCTTCAGTTTGCGACCAATTCCGGCCCCAGGACTTCGCGCAGCGGGTCCAGGTGGTCCGAAAAGTTCTCCCATTGATCAACACCGCTCTTGTAGAGCGGTTGACGCACCTGTTCCGAACTGGCGGTGCGCACCGCGCGGTCGGTCTGGTGAAAATCGAGGCAGGCCTGCTCGAACGGCAGCCCGCAGAAATCGAGCAGGCGGCGGACCTGGCTTTCAAGGTCGGCGACCACCTCCTCATAGCGCACCCGCAGCACCTTGCCCGGCAGCACCGCATCCCAGTGGTCCATCAGGCCGACGTAGTCGCGGTAATAGGTGCCGACTTCAGTGAGGCCATAGGTGAACTCCTGACCCTCGGCGAACAGCTGCTTGAAGCCGGAGAAGCAGCAACCCATCGCGCTGCGCCTTGCATCGATGATCCTGGCGTTGGGCAGAATTATGCTGATCAGGCCGATGTGGCGGAAGTTGTTGGGCATCTTGTCGATAAACAAGGGAGTGCCCTGTTTGCGGTAGATCCGGGTGTCGCGAATATAATCCTCGCCAAAGCCGGTTACGTCCGCACTGGTCAATTCGCCAAGGTTGCCCGGATAGTCGGGTTCCTCGCCGATAACCCGGCGACGCTCAAGCTTGTGCGCCAGGGCCAGCACGTTGGGCAGCTCCATCGTCCCCTCAACCTGGCTGTGCGAGGCGAGGATCTGCTCGAGCAGAGTCGAGCCGGCGCGCGGCAGGCCGACGATGAAGATCGGATCGGGCGCCGGGCAGCCGGCGCCGGCGAACCGGGCGAGGACGTCGCGTGTAACCAGCTCGCGCTGTAGCCGCATTTCCCTCGACAGGCGTTCCGGCGTGTAGCGCAGCTCGTCGCGCTTGAGCCGGTTGCCGCGTTCGTAATAGGCAAAGGATGCAGCGTATTCGCCGCGATCTTCCAGCGCCTTGCCGAGTGCAAAACAGAGGTGGTAGCGGTCTTCGAGCGCGACCAGCGGCGAACCCTCGCGCTCGCGCATTTGCGTGATTTCGCTGTCGGTGAAGCGATAGGTCTTGAGGTTCGCGAGGCTCCAGTAGGCATCGCCGTAGTCGGGCCGGATTTGGTAGGCCTGGCGGTAGGCGGCGATCGCATCGTCCTGGCGGCCGATCGTTTTCAGAGCGTGGCCGTAGGTCAGATTGACGCCCGGGTTGTTCGGCATCGAACCCAGCAATGCTTCGTAAATCAGCAGCGCCTCATCAAAGTTGCCGACCGCGAGATTTTCGTTGGCATAAAGCATTTCGAACTCGGGATTATCCGGCTCTTTGGCGCGCAGCTCGGCGGCTTCGACCAGCGCCTGTTCGAACTTCTGACGCTTGCGCAGCACCTTGACGTAGTCGAAATGGGCGCTGACATTGTCCGGCTCGAGCACCTTGGCGCTCTCGAGCAGAAACTCGGCTTCGTCGTAGGCGTTGAAGCGGGTGCCGATCTCGGCCAGCAGCCGCATCGCTTCGACATGGTGACCATTGCGCTGCAGGAAGGCACGGCAAAGCTGCTCGGCCTTGGCGATCCTGCCTTCCTGGATCAAGCTGGCGACGCTGAGCAGCTCGGGCGGGAGCTCGGCAAGATAGCTGAACTGCCCCTCGGCAAAGCGCGCCGGGGTAGCGCGGCCGGCCGCCGTGTGGATCGCCGCAATCTGGCGCCAACTGGCCACCAGCGCGCCGTTGTGCGTCACCGCGCGCTGGTATGCGGCGAGCGCTTCTTCGCCGCGATCGAGGTCGCGCAGGCAATGCCCACGCTCCTGCCAGGCGCGGCCATAGCTGGAATCGCGTTCTATCAGCCGCTCAAGCGTCGCCAGCGCAGCAGGCAGCTGACCTTGCATGCGCTGGGCGACGGCCAGGGTGTAAAGCAATTCAATATGGTCGGAAGCGGAGCCAAGCGCCCGCTCGCAAATCGCGGCTGCCTGCGCAAGCCGCCCGTTCTGAAGGTGCGCCCGCGCCTCACGCAACGCTGAATCGATAGTCTCGAGAGTGGCGGTGGCCTCGACAGTCACGGGGTCTCCAATTGCATCACCCAGGGTGGCGGAGACACTGCTGCAGTTCAGGCGCCCGATGCAATGCTGAAATTTGATGCGAGGATGGGACGCCGTGCCGAAGCAACAGCGTCCCGCCCCTTGAGCTTACATCTTGTACGAGACGCGCAGGCCGATCGTCCGCGGCCGCGAGGTGGTTACGCGCAGTTCGCCGTCGTTTCCGCTCTTGTAGATTTCCGGACGCTCGTCGGTGATGTTGTCAAAGAACAACTCCATCCGCCATTCGTCCTTCGACGCGCCGAGCGAGGCCGACACTGTGTTGTAAGACGCCAGCTGCTGCGCGGCTGGCAGCGGGGCAATCACATCGCCAGGGCTGACCAGGACACCGTTGTAGAGAACTGGGGTGCTGGCGGCATAGCCGAGCGTCGGATTGAATCCCTGGTAACGGATGTCGACATTGTCGATCACGTCGGAAATGCTTTTGCCGACATGGTGGAAGGCGACGTTGACGAACGGCCTGAGGCCCGAACCC
>JANOGS010000253.1:0-3640 GCA_031414115.1 Novosphingobium sp.
AGCCCGCCGGGCAGGGCGACGAAGTCCCGACCGCGCCGGTGACGGTGGCGGTGAGTTTGGCGGATAAGCTGGATACTCTTGTTGGGTTTTTTGCGATTAAGGAAAAGCCAAGCGGTTCAAAGGACCCTTTCGCAGTCCGACGGGCCATGCTCGGCATCATCGAAATTGTCATACAAAATGGTGTTCGGGCAAATATCCGAGTTTTGGCAGCAGCTGCGTACCAAGGCATAATCAACTTGCTCAGCGAGAGAGCCGATCTCGTTTGGGAGGATTTGCTGGAAAATCGCTGGAGTCCACTCCTTGACCGCGCGGCAGCTTTTACCGATACAGGCAAAGACCTGCTGGTGTTGAACGACAGTCCACCTCTGGTCTGCTCGGACCGAGACGAAAACGGAACATCCGTTTGGGACTCATCTGACCTGAGAAGGCGCGGATTGGTAGCCTTCGAAATGTCCGGCTTTTTGGATACAGTTAACGATGTGACCGAGTTTTGCTTCGATAGATTGAGAGACCGGGAGAAGCGAGGCGGCCGCCGACCAGATTTAATAGCTTCTGTTCTTCCGAAGCAATTTATTGATGTAAGTAGCTTATTGAGTGAGTTGGGCATAGAAAACGCGAGAAAAGAGCGGCACAAGATTTCAAATACGTCCCTAAATGACGACGTCGTCCGGGTTTTGGCCATTGGTGTGGCGCTTCAGGCCTTTGTCGCCACCCCGGACGGCGCCAACCTGCTCGCCGGCTACAAGCGCGCGGCGAATATCCTCAAGAAGGAGGGCGTCGTCCCCGCGAATGCGGGGACCGCTGGCCTCGTCGCTGCAAGCCTGGTGTCCGGAGGCCAGCGGTCCCGGGTCGAGCCGGGGACGATGATTCCCCTTTCCTACACTCCCGAGCCTGCCGAGGCCGCGCTGATCGCCGCGCTCGATACCGCCGAACCGCGCGCCGAAGCCGCGATCGCCGCCGAGGACTTCACTGCCGCCATGGCCGCGCTGGCCAGCTTGCGCGCACCGATCGATGCGTTCTTCGAGAGCGTCACGGTCAACGACACCGATCCCGCCAAGCGCGCCGCTCGGTTGGCGCTGCTCGAGCGGTTTCGTGTTGCAGTGCACAAAGTGGCTGACTTTTCGAAGATCGAAGGCTAGGGCGCGGACACACCGGTTGCGCGACTCGCCGGTTTCAGTGACGGCGGGAATCCATGACTGCATACGTATTCACGTTCGGTGGCAACGCGGTCAGCGATGATCCGCGCAGCCGCGACAAGACGATCGTTGGCGGCAAGGGCGCGAACCTTGCCGAGATGGCCGGAATTGGCCTGCCGGTGCCTCCCGGCTTCACCATCACCACCGAGGAATGCGTGCGCTTTCTGGCCAGCGGCGCGGACTTCTCCCCCAGCCTCCGCGCCGAAGTCGCCAAGGCGCTCGCCCAGATCGAAGCCGCAGTCGGCAAGCGCTTTGGCGATCCAGCCGATCCGCTGCTGGTCTCGGTCCGCTCGGGCGCGCGGGTGTCGATGCCGGGAATGATGGACACCGTGCTCAACCTCGGGCTCAACGATGTCACCGTCGAGGGGCTGGCCATGGCCTCGGGCGATGCCCGGTTCGCCTGGGATTCCTACCGCCGCTTCGTCCACATGTATTCCGACGTAGTCCTCGGGCTCGACCATCACCTGTTCGAGGATGCGCTTGAGATCGCCAAGGAAGACAATGGTTTCTACGCAGATGTTGAGATGGAGGCTGAGCACTGGCAGGTGCTGGTGGCCGAGTATAAGGGCATCGTCTCCGCCGAACTCGGCCGCGACTTCCCGCAAGACGTCTCCGAACAGCTGTGGGGCGCGATCCGCGCTGTCTTCACCAGCTGGGACGCCGACCGCGCCAAGGTCTATCGCCGCCTCAACAACATCCCGGGCGACTGGGGCACCGCGGTCAATGTCCAGGCAATGGTGTTCGGGAACATGGGCGAGACTTCGGCCACCGGGGTCGCGTTCACCCGCGATCCGGCAACCGGCGAGAAGGCCTATTACGGCGAATGGCTGGTCAACGCCCAGGGCGAAGACGTGGTCGCCGGGATCCGCACCCCGCAGTACCTGACGAAGTACTCAAGGGAGCGTGCCGGGGCCAAGCCGCTGTCGATGGAAGAGGCGATGCCGGCAGCCTTTGCCGAGCTCGCCGCAGTGTTCGACCTGCTCGAGAAGCACTACCGCGACATGCAGGACATCGAATTCACCGTCGAGCGCGGGCAGCTGTGGATGCTCCAGACCCGCAGCGGCAAGCGCACCGCCAAGGCCGCGCTGAAGATGGCGGTCGACATGGTGGCTGAGGGTCTGATCGACGAGGCGACCGCTGTGCGCCGGATCGATCCAATGGCGCTGGACCAGTTGCTCCACCCGACGCTCGATCCCGAAGCGCAGCGCGACGTGCTGGTCCGCGGGCTTCCGGCGAGCCCCGGCGCGGCTTCGGGGGCGATCGTGCTCGATGCCGATACCGCGCAGAGCCTGGCCGAGCGCGGCGAGGCGGTGATCCTGGTACGGGTCGAAACCAGCCCCGAGGACATCCACGGGATGCACGCCGCCAAGGGCATCCTCACTGCGCGCGGCGGCATGACCTCGCACGCCGCAGTGGTCGCGCGGGGGATGGGCCGGCCTTGCGTTTCGGGCGCTTCAGGGGTCTCGATCGACATGGCATCGCGGACCCTCAGGATCGGCGCGCGCGAGCTCAAGGAAGGCGACGTCATCACGCTCGATGGCACCACCGGCGAAGTCATGGCCGGGCTGGTCAAGACCATCGAGCCCGAACTGGTCGGCGATTTCGGCGTGGTGATGGAATGGGCCGACCGGCACCGCCGGATGAAAGTGCGGACCAACGCCGAGACCCCCGCAGATTGCCGTACCGCGCTGGCCTTCGGCGCCGAGGGGATTGGCCTCTGCCGCACCGAGCACATGTTCTTCGACGACCAGCGGATCGCCGCGGTCCGCCAGATGATCCTTGCCGAGGACGGTGCCCAGCGCCGCGCCGCGCTGGCCAAGCTGCTGCCCGAGCAGCGCGCCGATTTCCACGGCATATTCGAGGTCATGGCGGGCCTGCCGGTGACCATCCGCCTGCTCGATCCGCCGCTGCATGAGTTTTTGCCCCACGCCGACGCCGAGTTCGAGGAGCTGTCCGAGATGATCGGGGTCGGCGCCGCAACGCTCAAACGCCGCGCGGCGGAATTGCATGAGTTCAACCCAATGCTCGGCCATCGCGGCTGCCGCCTGGGGATCACTTTCCCGGAAATCTACGAAATGCAGGTTCGCGCGATTTTCGAGGCGGCTTGCGATATCGAGGCGCAGCACGGGCGCGCGGTCGTGCCCGAGGTGATGATCCCGCTGGTCGCGACGCGAAAAGAGCTGGAGATCCTCAAGGCCCTGGTCGATCGCACCGCCACGGCGGTGTTTTCCGAGAAGGGCCGAACTTTGGCCTATCAGGTCGGAACCATGATCGAGCTGCCGCGGGCCGCCTTGATGGCCGGAGAGATTGCCGAGGTCGGCGAGTTCTTCTCGTTCGGAACCAATGATCTGACGCAGACAACTCTTGGCGTTTCAAGGGACGATGCGGCCAAAGTTCGGCCCTTCTCGGAAAACACCGCCGTGGCGGTGCGATCGACCAGGGCC
>JANOGS010000254.1:0-8148 GCA_031414115.1 Novosphingobium sp.
ATGATCGTTCCGAAAAACAACAGCGCTACCAGCAGGTTGCGCGACCTGGCGAGCGTCCGATCCTGTTCCGAAGTGCCTGGTTCAACCATCCCTGCCGCTCCCATTGTGCTGTTTGCCGCAGGCTATGACACCGCCGGACACAATACAAGCGCGCTGCATTCAGCGCGTCTCTCGCCCGCTCAGGCGAAGTGGAGCCGCCGGTACTTGCCGCGAAAATAGAGCAGCGGATCGCGGCGCGGTTCGAACTGGGCACGGCGCACTTCGCCAACCAGAATGAAGTGATCGCCGCCCTCATGCACCGCGTTGCGGCGGCATTCGTACGAGACCAGCGAACCATCGAGCAGCGGTACTCCGGTCTCACCCGGAGCCCAGGCAGTCGCAGCGAAACGGTCTTCGCTCTTGCCGGCAAAGCGGTTGGAGGCCAGCTGCTGGCTGATCTGCAAAACGTTGACCCCGAAATGATCGGCACTGCGCAGCACCGGGGCGCTGCCGGCGTTGTTGGCAATACACAGCAGCAGCAACGGCGGATCAAGCGAGAGCGAGGTGAAGCTGTTGGCGGTCAGGCCGATCGGCTGGCCATCAGGATCGATCGCGGTGACGATCGTGATCCCGGTGGCAAAGCAGCCCATCGCATCGCGCAGTGTGCGCGGATCGCTGCCGGCGCGGAACTCTGCGGCATCGCGCGACTGTTTGCGATCGAGGAAATCGAGCAGCAGCCCGAGGAAGGCCTCGCTGCGGTCGGTTACTACCAGCAGGTCGGCGTCGGCCACTTCGACGGTTTCGACATTGGGCAGCGCCGCGTCGAATTCCGCGCTCGCCTCAGAGCGCTGCATCCACGACAAGCCGCCGCGCACGACCAGCGTAGGCAAGTTGAGTTTGGGCGCCGAGGCGGTGAGCTGGACCGCGACATCATCGAGGCTGAACTGGCCGAGCACCCGTTCGTCCCACTGTGGCTGATCCGGCTGCCGCAACTTGCGCAGCCGCTCGGCGATCTCTGCGGCAAGGTTGGGATCGGCCCGCGCCGGCATGTCGACCAGGACCAGTCCGGCGGCGAGATTTGCCGCGTCAGTCGAAAGCGCAACCGTGGCGATCCAGCCCCCCAGGGTCGCCGCCACCACCACCGGGCGCGAGCCCATCTGCGCCAGCACCGCGCGCAGATCTTCGGCATAGGCATTGATGCCATAGCGCCCGTCTTCGGGCCATTCCGAGCCGCCGTGGCCGCGCAGATCAAGGTTGACTACCCTGCGGCCAGACTGGACCAGTCCCTCGGCCACCTCGGTCCAGACTGCGCGGGTCTGGCCGCCGCCATGGACCAGCAGGATCGCCGGATCGTGCTCGGCGCCCAGCACCTCAGCCTCTAGCCGAACCCCGCCAAAACCCTTGAAAGCCGCGATCGCCATGGTCTCTCCTTGCCGCGCCCGAAGCGATAAAGCGGCGCTGGCAAAGCGTCCATCCCCTTCGGCTGCTCAGCCGGCTTTGGCCAGCGCGCGGAACCGGTGGAGCAGCGGTTCGGTATAGCCATTGGGCTGCGCTGTCCCTTCGAAAACCAATGCCCGCGCGGCCTGGAAGGCCAGACTGTCGGGATTGCCACTCATCGGCTGGTACAGCGGATCGCCGGCGTTCTGGGCATCGACCTTGGCCGCCATCCGGGCCAGCGCCGCGTCGATCTCCTGGGCGGTACAAACTTCGTGGACCAGCCAGTTGGCCATGTGCTGCGAGGAAATCCGCAGCGTCGCACGGTCTTCCATCAGTCCGACATCGTGAATGTCGGGAACCTTAGAGCAGCCCACGCCCTGATCGACCCAGCGCACGACATAGCCGAGGATCCCTTGCGCATTGTTGTCGAGCTCCTCGCGAATCTCCGCTTCCGACCAGTTGCGACCGGCCGCGACCGGGATCTCGAGCAGGGCCTCGACCGGCGTGATGCCCTCGGCCCGGCGCTCGGTTTGACGGGCGAAGACATCAACCTGGTGATAGTGCGTGGCATGCAGCGTCGCGGCGGTGGGCGAAGGCACCCAAGCGGTGTTCGCCCCGGTCAGCGGATGGCCGAGCTTCTGTTCGAGCATGTCGCCCATCCGGTCGGGCGCGGCCCACATACCCTTGCCGATCTGGGCGCGGCCGGAAAGCCCGCAGGCCAGGCCGATCTGGACGTTGCGGTCCTCATAGGCCTTGATCCAGCCCGAAGCCTTCATTTCGGCTTTGCGAATCATCGGCCCGGCACGCATCGCGGTGTGCATCTCATCCCCGGTGCGATCGAGGAAACCGGTGTTGATGAACACGATCCGGCCCTGCACCGCGGCGATGCAGGCGGCGAGATTGGCGGACGTGCGGCGTTCCTCATCCATCACCCCAACCTTGACCGTGTGGCGCGCCAGCCCAAGCAGATCCTCGACCGCATCGAACAGATCGTTGGTGAATTGGGCTTCCTCCGGCCCGTGCATCTTGGGCTTGACGATATAGACGCTGCCCGCGCGGCTGTTGCGCAGCGGACCCTGGCCCTTGAGGTCATGCAGCGCGATCAGCGAAGTGACGATCCCGTCAAGGATCCCCTCCGGCGCCTCGCTGCCATCGCCCAGGCGGATCGCGGGGGTGGTCATCAGATGACCGACATTGCGCACGAACAGCAGGCTGCGCCCGGGCAGGGTGAAGGTGCTGCCATCGGGCGCAGTGTAGCTGCGATCGGGGTTCAGCCGCCGGGTCATCAAGGCCCCGCCCTTCTCGAAGCTGTCCTCGAGATCGGCCCGCATCAGCCCGAGCCAGTTGGCGTAGCCGGCAACTTTGTCGGCAGCATCGACTGCGGCAACCGAATCCTCAAGATCGCAGATCGTCGTCAGCGCCGATTCGAGCACGACGTCGGCGATGCCGGACGGGTCGGTCTGGCCGATCGGGTGGGCAGTATCGAACACCACTTCGATGTGCAGGCCGTTGTGGCGGAACAGCCGGCCCTTGTCGCTGCGGCCCAGGTACTGCGCCGGATCGGCCAGGGCGATTCCGCCTGACGGATCGCCCAGTTCGCTCCAGCTGCCCTCTGCAAGCGGCACCGCCTGGTCGAGAAAGGCCTTGGCCCAGGCGATCACTTGCGCGCCGCGCGCGGGGTCGTAACCGCCGCCAGCAGGTGCTGCCATGATCGCGTCGGTGCCATAGAGCGCATCGTAGAGGCTGCCCCAGCGCGCATTGGCGGCATTGAGCAGGAACCGGGCGTTGAGCATCGGCACCACCAGTTGCGGCCCGGCCATCGTTGCGACTTCGGCATCAACATGGGCGGTGGTCACCGCGAATGGCGCCGGTTCGGGCAGGAGGTAGCCGATCTCGCTGAGGAAGGCCTTGTAGGCCGGCATCTGGAGCGGTTGGCCGGCGTGGGCTTGGTGCCAGGCGTCGATCCGGGCCTGCAGCGAATCGCGCGCAGCCAGCAGCGCGCGGTTGCGGGGGGTGAAGCGTTCGAAAATGCCGGATACTCTGCGCCAGAATGCTTCCGGATCAAGTCCGGTTCCCGGCAGCGCGCGCTGATCGATGAAATCGGCCAATTCGCGCGCGACCTGCAATCCCGCTTTTTCAGTCATTTCAACCATCGTTCAGCCGCTTCCTTCGGATCAATGCGCGGCGCTGATAGACGGATCGGATGGCGCCCGGTAGAGCGAATTGCGCGGCGCCGGCTTTTCTTCGGACGAATCGCCAGCACGGACCCTGACCGTTGCCCGATCGAACCGCGCGGTGGACAAGTGGAGGCCTGAACATGACCCGATGCGACCTGTTGATCCGTGGCGGAACCATTGTTGATGGCAGCGGCGGCGAGCCGTTTGCGGGCGATGTGGCGATCAGCGGCGACCGGATCATCGCAGTGGGCGCTTTCGCGGGCGAGGCGGACAGAACGATTGATGCCGCGGGCAAGTTCGTGACCCCCGGCTTCGTCGACATCCACACCCATTACGACGGCCAGGCGATCTGGTCGGAAGAGATGGCGCCCAGTTCCGCGCATGGGGTCACCACCGTGGTCATGGGCAATTGCGGGGTCGGCTTCGCGCCGTGCCGCAAGAGCGATCACCAGATGCTGATCGAGGTGATGGAAGGGGTCGAGGATATCCCCGGCGTGGTCATGGCCGAGGGCCTGCCGTGGGACTGGGAGACCTTCCCCGAATACCTCGACGCGCTCGACGCCCGGCGCCGCGACATCGATGTCGCCGCGCTGTTTCCGCACAGTCCGCTTCGGGTTTATGCCATGGGTGAGCGCGGCGCGCGGCGCGAGCCGGCAACGCCAGAAGACCTTGCAACGATGAAGGCGCTGACCCGCGAGGCGCTCGATGCCGGGGCGCTGGGCTTTGCCACCTCGCGCCTCGTGATCCACAAGACCATGAAGGGCGACGCGATCCCCAGCTTCGAGGCCGAAGTTTCCGAGCTTGAAACCATTGCCGAGGCGATGAAGGAAGCCGGCACCGGGCTGTTTCAGATCGTCCCCAACGCGCTGGGATCGTGGGACGAGGAAATGAAAGTGCTGGTCCGCGTTGCGACAAGCAGCGGCCGCCCGGCGACTTTCACCTATGCCACCGGCAATGCCGGGCCGGCGCACTGGCTGCGCGCGCTGGAACTGATCGATGCGGCCAATGCCAACGGCGCCGATATCCGCCCGCAAGTGCTGCCGCGGGCGATCGGGATCGTCGCCGGGTTCGAAGTCTCGACCCACCCGTTCTGCCTCTGCCCCAGCTACCTGCCGATCGCCGCGCTGCCGCTGGACGAGCAGTTGAAGTCGCTGTCCGACCCGATGTTTCGGGCCCGGTTGATCGAAGAGCGGCCCGAAGCTGGTCACCCGCTGGCCCAGATGTCGCGCAACTGGAACTGGCTGTTTCCACTGTCCGACCCGCCCGATTACGAGCCTCCGCGCGAAAGCAGCGTCGGTGCGCAGGCCGCAGCGCAGGGCCGTTCGCCCGAAGAGGTGGCGATGGAAGTGCTGTGGAACGGCGGCGACGGCAAAGGCATGCTCTACAACGCGATCGGCAATTACTACGATGGCAAGCTCGATTCGATGTACGCGATGATGAACCGGCCCGACGCAGTGATCGGCCTTGGCGATGGCGGCGCGCACTATGCTGCGATCTGCGATGCCAGCTATCCCACCTTCATGCTGAGCTACTGGACCCGCGACCGCCAGGGCGAGCGGCTGAGTTGGGCCAAGGCGGTGCGATCGCTGGCTGCGGTGCCGGCCGAGACCGTCGGGCTCGGGGACCGGGGACTGCTCGCCGCGGGCTACAAGGCCGACGTCAATGTGATCGACCCCGATGCGCTGACGCTGCACCGCCCGGTGGTGAAGCACGATCTGCCCGCTGGCGGCCGGCGGCTTGATCAGGGGGCGACCGGCTATGTCGCGACGATCTGTTCGGGACAAGTGATCCGCCAGAACGATGCCTCAACCGGCGCGCGGCCGGGCAAGCTGGTGCGCGGCGCGCGGGGCCTGGCTGCCTGAAGATCAGCTGCCGTTGGCGGCCTTCCAGTCACGCCGGATCTTCTTGGCGAGCGAGAATTTGTGCACTTCGGTGGGTCCGTCGTAGATCCGGAACGCGCGGATTTCGCGGAACACCTGTTCGACAATGGTCGCATCGGTCACCCCGGTGCCGCCCATCACCTGGACGCAGCGATCGGCAATCCGCATCAGCGCTTCGGACACCGCGACCTTGGCCATCGAGCTTTCGACCGTGCCGAGCGAGCCGCTGTCAAGCACCCCGGCGCACCAGTCGACCATCAGTTCGGCCTGCTTGAGCTCGATCATGTTCTCCGCCAGCATGAAGCCGACGCCCTGATGCTCGATCAGGGTCTTGCCGAAGGCCGAGCGGCGGTTGGCATAGTCGCTGGCGATTTCATGCGCGCGGATGCAGGCACCGAGCCAGCGCATGCAGTGCGACAGCCGCGCCGGGCTGAGCCGGACCTGGGCATAGCTAAAGCCCTCGCCCGCGTTGCCGAGCATCTGGCTGGCCGGCACGCGCAGGTTGTCGATCGTCAGCGTCGCGTGGCCGCCGGGCATCGAGCTGTCGATGGTGTTGGGAATATGGTCGATCCGGATCGCGGGATCGGGCAGATCGACCAGGAACATGCAGGCGCCGCCCCTGTCGCCAAAGCCCTCGGCCTTGGCCATGATAATGCCGACGCCCGCGCCTTCGCAGCCAGTGATGAAAGCCTTGCGTCCGGAAATTACCCAGTGGTTGCCATCGGGCCGGCAGGTGGTCTGCATCATCGAGGGATCGGATCCGGCTCCGCCTTCCGCCCACGGCTCGGTCATGAAGAAGGCCGAGCGCATCCGGCCTTCGACCAGCGGCGCCAGGAAGCGCTCCTTGAGCTCCGGGCTGCCAACCTTGCCGAGCAGGTACATGTAGCCCTCATCCGGCGCCATGGTGTTGCAGGCGAGCGGGCCGAGCGGCGAGAGACCTGACTTGATCAGCACCACCGCGGTTTCGCGCTGATTGAGGTGACTGCCATCGGCGAGGATGTGCGGGGTCAGCACCCCGGCCTGGCGGGCCTTGTCCTTGAGTTCGGCGACCAAGGCATCGGTCGGCGCGCCGTGATGGTCGCGGCGCGGATCCTGCTCGTAGGGAATGACGACATCGCGCACGAAGCGCTCGACGCGCGCCGCAATCGCGGCAGTCAGTTCAGGTCCGGCTCCGGTCATGCGCTTGCCACCTCACGGAATTGGTGGGCGGTAACGGGCTCGAACCGCTGACCCTCTCGGTGTAAACGAGATGCTCTACCAACTGAGCTAACCGCCCGGCACAAAGGCCAATGTCCGCGCCCCTAGCCCAGTTGCACGCCGGATGGAAGAGATCACACCAGCCGCATCGCGTGGCCGGCCAGTTCGGCGAAATAGCGGGCCATGGCGTCGGCGGCCTTGTCGGTCAGCGTGATGAAAGCGCGGCGGCGATCGGTCTCGTCATCGACCCGCATCAACAGGCCCGCGTCGGACATCTGCCCGATCCAGCGCAGCGCGGTGGTTGGCGGCACGCCGCTGGCGATGCACAGCGAGGTGACCGAGACCCGGGCGTGCTCGGCGCGCGCCGCAGTGAGATCGAGCAGCATGTCCCAGGCCGGATCGGCAAACAGGTCGCCCTCGAAAAAACGCGCTCGCAATTGCCGCTGGCGGATGATCCGGCGGACCAACCGCGGTTCGGGCAGCGGCGGCCGGGTGGCGCGGACCAGCCGGTCCGAGCCGTCGCCTTCGGCCGGCGTGAAGGCCGGGCGCGGACTTTCAAAGCGAAACGCGCTTTCGCCTTCGCGATCAGGCGGCGGACTGCCGCCAAGCCGCTCGAGCCGCTCGGCAATCTGGCCGACCTGCTCGGTCAGCCGCAGCAGGGTCAGCCGGTCTTCCTCGGACAATTCACGCAGACGCAGGCGAGGCAGCCGCGCCAGCACCCGTCCGAGCGCGATCACCCGTTCGGCCCGGCCCGGATCGACCAGGATCTGCGCGCCCGACTGGTCGAGGCAGCCGAACACATCGTCAAGCGCGGCGACCGAGGTCGAGACCACCAGCTGCGCCCCGGCATGGGCGGCGCGCAGATCGAGCCGGGCCAGCGCCGCCAGCCCGGCACCATCGATCTGCGGGCAATCGACCAGCACAACCTCGCCCAGCGCCCGCGCCTCGCTGTCCAGCAGCCGGGCGAGATCGCCGACATCGGCAATCCGCAAGCCCGCCGCCGCAGCATCATCGCGCATCACATCGCGCAGGTGCACCCGGTCGGCATAGACCGACACCGCGAGCGGCAGCCCGGCGGGGTCATTGGCAGGCGAGGCATAGGCGAAATTGGCTTGGGCCATTATGATTCCCCTCCCGATTCGAAGAACCAAAAGTAGAACAAACCAAGATTATGTCAAGAACGAAGTATCATCTGAGTGCCGCTTAGTTCGCCGTCACTGTGCGCAGAACGGCACCGGATCCTCGACCCGAAAGACCGGCGGCTGCGCGCTCGGGGCGACGTACGTCACATAGACCGTTGCTCCGCCGGGACTCACCGCCTGTTGCGCCGCGTGGTGACCTTCGACGAAAACCCCGCCATTGGGCTGGCCCGGTCCGTAGGTTTTGGAGCCGCAGTTCGCATCCATCAGCGTCACCGAACCCGAGGCCACCGCGACGATTACCACGCCGGGATGATGGTGCCAGCCGGAGTAGGCACC
>JANOGS010000255.1:0-6153 GCA_031414115.1 Novosphingobium sp.
GGGCCTTGCGCACGGTCGGACAGGATCAGGATGTTCTTGTCCTGAAGCACCGCCTCGGTCGCCGCCCAGCACATCTCCTTGATCGCCATTTCGAGGCCGCCCGCGCCGGCGGCGGCGTCCCAGGTGATGTCGATCGTCTCGGTGCGGAAAGCGCCGTCGAGCGCTTCCTCGACCGAGCGGATCTTGGCGACTTCCTCGTTGGTCAGGATCGGCTGATCGACTTCGAGGCGTTTGTGGGTGCCCGCTTCCATCCCCAGCAGGTTCGGACGCGGGCCGATCATGCTGACCAGACTCATCACCAGTTCCTCGCGGATCGGATCGATCGGCGGGTTGGTGACCTGGGCGAAGTTCTGCTTGAAGTAATCGTAGAGCAGCCGCGCGCGGTTGGAGAGCACTGCCAGCGGGGTATCGGTGCACATCGAGCCGAGCGGATCGTCGGCGCTGGTGGCCATCGGCTCAAGGAACCGGCTGAGGTCTTCCTGGGTATAGCCGAAGGCCTGCTGGCGATCCAGCAGGCTGGTGGTCTCGTCGGCTAGCTGGGCCAGCTCGGGTTCGACCAGGTCGAGGTCCTTGAGCTTGTACTGGGCGTGCTCGAGCCAGTCCTCATAGGGCTGCTCGGCGGCGAGCTGCGCCTTGATTTCCTCGTCCTCGATGATCCGCCCTTCTTCAAGGTCGATCAGCAGCATGCGGCCCGGCTGCAGCCGCCACTTGCGGACGATATTGTCTTCCTTGATCGGCAGCACGCCGCTTTCCGACGCCATCACCACCAGGTCGTCATCGGTCACCAGGAAGCGCGCGGGGCGCAGCCCGTTGCGGTCAAGCGTCGCGCCGATCTGGCGGCCGTCGGTGAAGGCCACCGCAGCCGGACCGTCCCACGGCTCCATCAGCGCGGCGTGGTATTCGTAGAAGGCGCGGCGCTTGGCATCCATCAGCGGATTGCCGGCCCAGGCCTCGGGGATCAGCATCATCACCGCGTGGGCGAGGCTGTAGCCGCCCGCCAGCAGCAGCTCGAGCGCGTTGTCGAGGCAGGCGGTGTCTGACTGGCCGTGCGGGATGATCGGCCACATCTTGTCGAGGTCGGGGCCGAGCAGCTCGCTTTCCATGGTCCGGCGGCGCGCGTTCATCCAGTTAACGTTGCCGCGCACGGTGTTGATCTCGCCGTTGTGGGCGATGAACCGGTAAGGGTGGGCAAGCTTCCAGCTGGGGAAAGTGTTAGTGCTGAAACGCTGATGGACCAGGCCCAGCGCCGAGACGCAGTCGGGATCGCCAAGATCGCGATAGAAGCTGCCGACCTGGGTTGCCAGCAGCAGCCCCTTGTAGACCACGGTGCGGCTGGAAAAGCTCGGCATGTAGAGCTGGCTGATCCCCGGCAGGCCATGCTTTTCGGCCAGCGCGGCCAGCGGGTTCTGGGTCTGCTTGCGGATCGCCAGCAGCTTGCGCTCGAACGCGTCCTGGTCGGCGCAGCTTTCACCGCGCGCGATGAAGCACTGGCGGATCACCGGCATTTCGGCGAGCACGGCCTGGCCCAGCCCGTCCGGGTTGACCGGCACGTCGCGCCAGCCGATCAGCCGCTGGCCCTCCTTGGCGATGAACTTCTCGAAGCTCCCGACGATGAACTCGCGGCTGGCCTCGTCCTGCGGCAGGAAGCACATCGCCACGGCATAATCGCCCGGCTGCGGCAGCTTCAGCCCTTCGCCTTCGGCCCAGCGGCGATAGAGCGCGTCGGGCAGCTGGATCAGGATGCCGGCGCCATCGCCCAGCAGCGGATCAGCCCCAACCGCGCCGCGGTGATCAAGGTTGTGGAGGATCTCCAGCGCCTGGGTAACGATGCCGTGGCTCTTCGCGCCCTTGATATGGGCGACAAAGCCGACGCCGCAGGCGTCGTGCTCGTTGCGCGGATCGTAAAGCCCTTGAGGCGCCGGAAAACCCATCGAATTGCCATCCCGTCAGCGACCGAACAGTCCGATTCGTCCCCAGCGCGAGGCGAAACGGCGCAAATCCGGCAATTAAGCGCAACTCTCCCCGCCGCGTAATGCAGCGAAAGTTGCGTCCGGGTTTCCCATGACGACAGGATGCTGTTTTTGCAACTGCGAATGGATCAAGAAGCGCTTGGACAAGCCCAAGCGCGGCCTTGACCCGGATTTGCGGGGCGTTGCGAGCAGCGCCGGTTCAGGCCGCGCCGCTCATCCGTTGCAGGTTGGCCAGCACCGAGCGCAAGGCCTGCTCGGCTTCTTCGGGCGGCATCGCGCTCGCGGTCTCATTCGCGGCCACTGGCTGGCCTTGACCGGCATTGGCCGGGGCATCGAAGCGGCGGAACGGCGTCGGTTCGGCCCCGCCGATTGCGGCAGGCTGGGCGATCGGCGGCGGCGGTACCGACTGCCCGGGGAAAATCACCACCGGCTCGATCACCGCAGGAGCAGCTTCGGCTTCGGGCTCTTCGACCCGGACGAAGGGATTGCGCAGGCTCGCTGGCGACGGCGTGACGCCCAGCAGCGAGGCATAGTTTTCTTCGGCGACGATCGGCTCTCCGGCAGCCTCGGGCTCATCCTCGGCCGACGTGGCCGCAGCCGGGGCGGGCTCAGACGCTTGCCCGAAGGCGGCGGCCAGCGCCGCTTCGGCGGGAACGGCGATCCGGCGCGGCGGCAACAGGCTGACTTGCTCGGCCAGGTCGTCTTGTTCAAATCCTGAGAGGTCGAGCGGACGCAGCCCTGCCGGGATCGCTTCGGCTGCGGGCACCGTGAAGGGCGGTATTGCGAACGGCGGAATCGAGAAAACGGGCACTGCTGGCGCGGCGGCCTCGGGCACGACCGGTGCAGCCTCGGGCACAGCCGGAGCAGCAGCGGCGGAGCGACCGGCGCGGCGGCGGCGCATCGATTCGGCCAGCCGTGCGGAAAGGTCCTCGATCCCCAGCGATGCCGGGCTGGGCAACGCGGGCTCTGGCTCGGTGGCCGACTGCACAGCGGGCGCATCCTGGGGCCATGCCGCAATCGGCGATGGATCAGCGGATTCGGCGGGCGGCGTAAAGGCCACCGGAATCGCGGCCGGCGTGGCGGCGGCGCGCGCCGCAAACAGCGCGCTGGGTTCGGGCGTTTCGAACACCGAAGTGCGAAAGCCCTGGGACTCGACAAATTCCCTGGGAACGTGATCGCCGGTTACTGGCGCGCCGAAGATCTGCCGGGGCTGCTCGGGCAGCGGCGTTGCGGGCGGCGCCATGCCGAACACCTGGCGTCCGTCTTCGCTGGCGGGCAGCGTCACTTGGGGCTGGGGTGCCGGTTGATCGGCGAGGGGATTAGGGGGCAGCACCGGGGCGGCATTGACCCAATCGAGCGCGACCGTGCCAGGCGCAGGCGCCGCGCCAACACCGGCAGCCGGCTTGGCATAGCGTCCCGGTTCGGGGGCCGCGATCGGCTCGGTCGGGGCGTCGCCCAAACCGGCTGAGGCAATGTCGAATATCTGCGGCGCGCCACCGGGCAGCGGGGCCAGGTCATGCGGCACAAAATCTTCCTGGTCGTGCTCGATCGCCAGCGAGCGGCGGCGGCCGGCGAGCACACCGGGCGTGGCGGCTACGGCGGCATCCTCGCTGGCCGGTCCCGGATTGCGGGTCGAAGCATCGCCATAGGCATGGGCCGGACCATGGCCAGCGCCTTCGTCGCGGGTCGAAAGATTGGTCCGCTTGCGTTCGCGCGCTTCCTGCTTGGGCCGGGCGATGCGGCGGGCGATCGCGGCGCCCAGCGCCGCTCCCAGCGCGGCCAGAACCAGCGCCAAGGTCATCCGCGCGGTCATCCCCAGCGGCGGGGCGGCGGCCGGGATCAGCAGATCGATCCGGCTCTTGATCACCAGTTCCTCGAGCAGCGAGGGTCGCACCGCCAGGCTGCCGAGGCCGAACAGGGCGCCGAACCACAGCGCCACGACAGCCGGAAACAGCGCGTGCTGGGTAACCGGCTTGCTGTTGGACACCTTGCGTTCTGGTTTGGCCACGATTGTCCTAACCCCATTCAGTTCCATACTGCTCGACCCGGCGGCGCCTCAAGCGGCTGCCGGAATGGAGCGATCCAGTGGCCGGGCTAACAGTCCTTGGTAAACATCGTGATAACGATAAATGTTGCGCCGCCAGTCATGACTCGCGGCGACATGGGCGCGGCCGGTGGACCGGCGGGCGTGCCAGCTTGCCCGATCGGCAAGCAAACCGGCGAGCGCGGCAGCGCAGGCAGCGGGATCGTCGGGGGCAAACAAGGTGCCGGTAACCCCGTCCGTGATCAATTCGCGGTGGCCGCCAACATCGGAAGCGGCAACCAGCTTGTTCTGGGCCATGGCTTCAAGCGGCTTCAGCGGCGTGACCAGATCGGTCAGCCGACTGCGCTTGCGCGGGTAGGCCATGACATCGACCAGGGCGTAATAGCGCTCAACCTCGCCGTGTGGCACGCGCCCGACGAAGCGGATCGCGCTGGCCGAGGGTGACGACCCGGCCTGGGCCATAAGCGCGGCTTCCATCGGCCCGCCGCCGACCAGCAGCAACCTTGCGTCGGGCTGGCGTTCGATCAGCAACGGCATCGCCGCGATCAGATCGTCGAGGCCCTCGTAATCGTAGTACGAGCCGATGAAGCCGATCACCGGCCCAGACCCGAGCCCGAGCTTGGCGGCCAGCGCCGGATCGGGCGCCGCGGCCTCGCCGAACAGCGCCAGATCGACCCCGTTGGGGCTGATCGTGATCTTGGCCGGAGCGGTACCGCGCGCGACCAGATCGTCCTTCAACCCCTGGCAGATCGTCACCACCGCATCGGCGCCGGCCACCACGTGGCTTTCCAGCGCCCGGGTCAGGCGGTACTTGACACTGCCCTGGGCGCTGCTGCCATTGGAAACTGCGGCATCCTCCCAGAACGCCCTGATCTCGTAGACCAGCGGGATCCCCAGCTTGCGCGATGCGATCAGCGCCGCCTTGCCGCACAGCGCGGGCGAGTGGGCATGGAGGATGTCCGGCTTCCACTCAGCGCAAAGCCGCTCGATCGCTTCGGCGAGGGCGCCAATCTCGCGCCATTCACGCAGCCCGGGCGGGCCATTTGCAGTGCCGCGGGTGCGGTGGAACTGGATCCCGTCGACCTCGTCGGCGTCGGGCCCTTCGGCGAGATGCCGCAGTCCGGTAATTCCGCGCACTTCCAGCCCCGCCGCCTGCTGTGCTTTAAGGATCGCGCGGGTGCGGAAGGTATAGCCGCTGTGCAGCGGCAAGGAGTGGTCGAGGACGTGCAGAACCCGGGTCATGGCGGTTTTCCTAGGCGCACAACGCTTAACGGGCCGTCAACTCGGGCCTGCTAATGCGCTGGCGATGATCGACTATTTCGCCCTTGCGCTGTCCCACGGGCTGATCGCGCTGGCGCTGTGGCGGATGCTGCAGCGCGCCGAGTTCGATGCCGAGCCGCGCGCCGGGGAGGATGAAAGCGGCGGCGATGCTTGATCTGGCGATCACCGGCTTTGTCTTCGCGATGCTGGCGCTGGGCCTGCGGCGCCCGTTCGTCTGGGTGCTGGCCTACCTCTACATCGACATTCTCAGCCCCCAGAAGATCTCGTGGTCGCTGCTGGCCTCCTTGCCGATCTCGCTGATCGCCTTCGTGCTGGCGTTCATGGGCTGGCTGTTGCTCGACAACAAGGCGGACAGCCGCTTCACCATGCGCCAGGCCCTGATCGCGCTGTTGCTGGTCTATTGCGGGCTGACCACGACGGTCGCCGATTTTCCAGAGCCGGCGGCGGAGAAATGGGCGTGGGTGTGGAAGGCGCTGGTTTTTGCGCTGTTCCTGCCGCTGACCCTGCGCACCCGCCTCAGGATCGAAGGCGCGGCGCTGGTGATGGCGCTGACCGCAGCCGCGATCGTGATCAGCGGCGGGATCAAGACGATCGCCGGCGGCGGCGGCTATGGCACGCTGCGGCTGTTCGTCGGCGAAAACGCGGGGCTTTACGAAGGCTCGACCCTGTCGATGGTCGCGATCGCGATCATTCCGCTGGTCTGGTGGCTGGCGCGCCACGGCACGATCTTCCCCAAAAGCAAGCTGGTGACGGCGTTCGCATGCGCGCTGACCTTTGCCTGCCTGCTGATCCCGATCGGCACCCAAACCCGCACCGGCCTGCTGTGCATCGGCTTGCTGGCGGTGCTTTCGCTGCGCA
>JANOGS010000256.1:0-5941 GCA_031414115.1 Novosphingobium sp.
GCGAGCCGATGATGCTCCAGTCCTGCTGCGTGCCCTCGGTCATCGCGGTGAATTGCGCGCGGTCCTGGTGCTCGGTCATGCTTCTCTCCTCGTTCCCGCCGGGCTTTGTGTCCCGTTAAGCACTTCGCTTTCCTTCTCCCCCTGTGGGAGAAGGTGGCGCGTAGCGCCGGATGAGGGGGAGTGAGGTTCGGAACAACAACGAGTGTCCCCCTCACCCTTCCCATCGCTTACGCGATGGGCCCCTTCCCTCTCCCACAGGGGGAGAGGGAGAAGGAGCTTCGCGCATCCGACAGCCTCGCCCCACCCTACCTCACTTTGCGCATCGCTCCCAGTCGGGTTAAGACCCCCGCTTATGCCATTGTTCACCAAGCCCGCGATCTTCTCGCGGCCGTTTTTCGAGGACAAGAGCCGTGCCGTCTGGCGGCTCCAGGCAGCGGGCTGGACCGGCTATCTGATCCTGCGCAGCGTCTCCAGCATCTCCAACGGGCTCGACCTGACGGCAACGTTGCTCGTCGTGGTCGAATCGATCGTCGGATACTGCATCACGCTGCTGCTCTCGACGCTCTATCATTATTACCGCGGCCAGCCGCGCATCGCGGCGGTGATCCTGACGATCCTGACCCTGTTGGCGGCGACCCTGCTCTATGCGGTGCTCGACGCCTTCTCCTTCTCGTTCATCAAGATGGCGAGCCCCGGGCTCAATTTCAGCCTGGTGCTGGGCACGGTCTTCCTCAATTTCACCGTGCTGGCGGGCTGGTCCGCGCTCTATTTCGGGATCAATTTCTACCTGATCGTCGAGGAGCAGATCGATCAGCTCGCGGCGCTGGAGAATACGGCGAGCTCAGCCCAGCTGGCGATGCTGCGCTATCAGCTGAACCCGCATTTCCTGTTCAACACGCTCAACTCGATCTCGACGCTGGTGCTGCTCAAACAGACCGAGCGGGCCAATGCGATGCTGAGCCGCCTGTCCTCCTTCCTGCGCTACACGCTCGCCAACGAGCCCACCGCGCATGTCACGATCGCGCAGGAGGTCGAGACGCTGAAACTCTATCTCGAGATCGAGAAGATGCGTTTCGAGGACCGGCTGCGCCCCAGCTTCGAGGTCGATCCGCGCGTCGCGAGGGCGCGTTTACCCTCTTTGCTGCTTCAGCCGTTGGTCGAGAACGCGATCAAATATGCCGTCACGCCCAAGGAAGAAGGGGCCGAAATCGCCGTGGTTGCGCGGCTCAACGGGGATCGGGTGCAGATCGCCGTATCCGACACCGGACCGGGCTTGAATGAAATGAAAGCACGGCCAAGCCTTTCAACCGGTGTCGGGCTTGCCAATATAAGGGAGCGGCTGGCGCAGGCCTACGGGCCCGATCACCGCTTCGAGACACGCTCCATCCCCGGGGGCGGGTTCGGGGTCGAAATCGAGATTCCGTTCCAGCTCGATGAACCGGTTAGAGAGGTACCATGACGATCCGGACGATATTGGTGGATGACGAGCCGCTGGCGATCCAGGGGCTGGAACTCCGCCTGGCCGCGCACGAGGATGTCGAAATCATCGACAAATGCCAGAACGGGCGCGAGGCGATTCGCGCGATCAAGACCCACAAGCCCGACCTGGTCTTCCTCGACATCCAGATGCCCGGGTTCGACGGCTTCTCGGTCGTGCAGGGCCTGATGGAGGTCGAGCCGCCCTTGTTCGTCTTCGTCACCGCCTATTCCGACCATGCGCTGAAGGCGTTCGAGGCGCAGGCGATCGATTATCTGATGAAACCCGTCGACGAATCGCGCCTCGCCGACACGCTCGACCGGGTGCGCCAGCGGCTCGCCGAGAAGCGCGGCATCGAGGAGGTCGACCGGCTGAAGGAGGTGATCGCCGAGATCGCCCCGGATTCGGTCGAGAACCTGACCGACGGCGGCGATCAGGTCTCCGCCAACCGGTTCGAGAAGCTGATCAACATCAAGGACCGCGGGCAGATCTTCCGTGTCGATGTCGACACGATCGAGCGCATCGACGCGGCCGGCGATTACATGTGCATCTATACCGGCGACAACACGCTGATCCTGCGCGAGACGATGAAGGATCTGGAGAAACGGCTCGATCCGCGCCGCTTCCAGCGCGTGCACCGCTCGACCATCGTCAATCTCGACCTCGTGAAAGAAGTGAAGCCGCACACCAATGGCGAATGCTTCCTGGTGCTGGGATCGGGCGCGCAGGTGAAAGTCTCCCGCTCCTATCGTGACGTGGTAGCGCGCTTCGTGCATTAGGCCACGACGTCGCGCGCGCCTTGCGCGGCGGCACGGCGAGGGGAACGACATGATGCTGACGGCGGAAGAGCTTGGCGCGGAGATCCGGCGCCTGGGGCCGTGGCACCATGATATCGAGATAGCGCCGGGCATCCGCACGGGCGCGCCGGCCTATAGAACAGCGCCCGATCCCGCCTTGGGCACGCCGACCATCCTCGATCCCTATCCCGGCTTTGCCGATGCCTTACGGCGAATCTTGCCCGACGGGATGGCAGGCCGCTCCTTCCTCGACTGCGCGTGCAATGGCGGCGGCTATCTCTACGCCGCGCGAAGCCTGGGCGCCGGCCGGTGCTTCGGATTCGACGTGCGCGAGCACTGGATCGCCCAGGCGGAGTTCCTCGCGCGGCACCTGCCCAGCGAGGGTATCGAGACCAGGGTCAGCAGCCTGGACGACGTGCCGGGCCTGGGCCTGGAGCCGTTCGACGTGACGCTGTTCAAAGGGCTGCTCTATCATCTGCCGGATCCCGTCGCCGGGCTGAAGATCGCGGCGGACCTGACCAGGGAGATGATCATCGTCAACACCGCCATCATGCCGGGCGGGCGCGACGCGCTGATCCTGAACCCGGAGAGCCCGACCCAGGTGATGTCGGGTGTCGACGGGATTGCCTGGTTCCCCACCAGCGAAAATGTGGTGCGCCAGATGCTCGCCTGGTGCGGCTTTCCCCATGCGCGCCTGAGATTCAACCGCGCCACGCGCCGCGGCTGGGGCAGGCTCGAGCTATGGGGCGCGCGCGATGCGGCGACCTTCGCCCATTATGACCGCGCCTATCCGCAACCCGCCCCTCCCGGTCGCTTGCGCCGATTGACCCGCCGCCTGCTCGGTCGCAGATAGGGTAAGGGCGCGTTCGGGATTGGGTGAGGCGATGCAGGAAAAGTTCAGGATCTTTGCCGCGCTGCACGTGCCGCGCGACCCGTTGATCCTCTATAATGCCTGGGATGCGGGCAGCGCGCGTGCCGTGGCGCGGGCGGGCGCGAAGGCGGTGGCCACCGGCAGCTGGTCGGTCGCGGCGGCGCAGGCCTATGGCGACGGCGAAGGCCTGCCGCTCGAACTGGCGCTGGCCGGCGCGTCACGGATCGCAGGCGCGGTCGATCTCCCGGTGTCGATCGATTTCGAGGGCGGCTATGCGGTCGAGCCCGCGGAGATCGCGGCCAATGCCGCGCGGCTGGCGGCGACGGGGGCGATCGGCTGCAATTTCGAGGATCAGATCGTCGGTGGCGAGGGGCTCCATCCGATCGCGTTCCAGGCGGCGCGGATCGCGGCGATGCGCGGCGCGACCGGCAAGGCCTTCTTCATCAACGCCCGCACCGATATCTTCCTGCAGAACGGGCCCGCGACTCATGACGAGGAGAAAGCGGACGCCGCGATCGAGCGGGGCAAGGCCTATGCCGAGGCCGGTGCCAGCGGGTTCTTCGTTCCCGGACTGGTCGATCTCGCGCTGCTCGCGAAAATCTGCCGCGACGTGCCGGTGCCGATCAATTTCATGGCGTTCCCCGGGGCGCCGGGCACCCGCGACGTCGCCGCGGCCGGCGTCGCGCGGATCAGCCATGGGCCGAACCCCTATCGCACTGCGATGGCCGCGCTGACGGCGGCCGCGCAGGAGGCGTTCGACTGGAACCAGGCGGAGGTTACGCCTCCGGTTCGTCCCCGCCCTCAGCCCCGCCGGGCGCCGGGTTCTCGAACCAAGCCTCGACCGGACCGCTGAGCTTCAGCGTCAGCGGCTGGCCGTGGCGATCGACCTTCTTGCCGAGCGCGACGCGGATCCAGCCCTCGGACATGGAATATTCCTCAACGTCGGTGCGCTGGGCGCCCTTGAAGCGGATGCCGATCCCGCGCGACAGCAAGGCCTCGTCGAAGAACGGGCTGCGGGGGTTGGACGAGAGGCGGTCTGGCGGTGTGTCGGTCATGGGGCGGGCTTTTGACGCAAAACCCCGCGCGATGCCAGAGCGCGCATGCGAAAACGGCGCGGAGCAAGCTCCGCGCCGTATCGTCGAGCCCGATCTCGCCTTAGCGGCAGACCCGGACCCGCACGCTGCGACCATAATAGGGATCCCAGCGGCGCTGCGTGTAGCAGTGGCGATAGCGCTGGCGGTAGTTATAGGCGTAATATCCGTCGTTCGGATAATAGCCGTGGCTCCGGTAATAGCCGTCGTCATAATAGGGATCGTAGCCGCGCTCGCGATAATAACGGTCGCGGTCGCGGTGATTGCCCGACGATGCGATGGCCGCACCGATCGCGAGACCGGCGATGCCGGCGACGATCGCGGTGCCGGTGCCGTCATGGTGGCCGCGATGGCCGCGGTAACGCTGCGCTTCCGCGGGGACGGCGGTGGTGAGCGCGGTCGCGGCGAGCGCCACGCCGAGCCCGGCTTTCTTCACAAAATTGGTCATCTCCAACCTCCTCTTGTCAGCAAGCCCGTGTCCGCATGGGGAAATAACGCGGAAGCAGTCCAGCTTGTTTCAAAAGCATGGACCCGTCGGCCTGAACCCGTTCGGAATGCGATGTTTAGCAGCCGTTCAGTGTTCTTGACCATCGCCCAATATGGGCCGCTGCGGCACGCGGGGGGTGTCTGCCGGGGCGTCGCGCCAGTCCTGACGGTGGACTGTGTCGCGGCGCTTCGGATCCGGGCCGTAGCGATTATGCCCGGGCGTTCCGTCGAAGCACATCAGCGCCAGCAGCGGCAGCTGCCCCAACGGCACCACATTGAGGAGGATCCACCAGCCGGTCCGGTCCTGGTCGTGCAGCCGGCGAATCTGGGCCGAGAGCAGCGGGACGACCAGGGCGGCAACCAGCACCCAGCCGAGCATCTGCACGACATCCCCGGCGCCCCGGTGCTGCAAGACGAAGGGCTGGGCATAGAGCTTCCCGAGATCGCCCCCGGCCGCCTCGAAGGCGAGCCCGAGCGGCAGGAAGATCAGCCACTGGAACAGGATGAACAGCCAATATTCCTTGCGCTGCGATCGCCCCGTAAAATCGAAACAGCGCCGAAGCGGCAGCAGCATATAGCCCATGGCGATTCCCCTCCCCCGCGCGACCCCCCGCGCAACGTTGAAACGCGCCCCGGGCAAAGTAAAGTCGGGTTCCTTCATGGAGGCGACAATGGCGTACTGGCTGCTGAAATCCGAACCCGAGGTCTACAGCATTGATCAGCTGAAAAAAGACCGTCGAACCAGCTGGGATGGTGTGCGTAACTACCAGGCGCGTAACCTGCTGCGCGACACGTTAAAAAAAGGTGACATCGTCTTCTTCTACCATTCCAACTGCGCTGAACCGGGCATTGCCGGTATCGCCAAAGTGGTTCGCGAGGGTTACCCGGACAACACGATCTACAACGGCAAAGGCCATGCGGATCCGGCTAACCCAACATGGTTTATGGTCGATATCGAACTCCAGCGCAAACTGAAACGTATTATTTCGCTGGCCGCAATCAAGGCCGAACCTGGCCTCAAGGATATGCAACTGGTGCAGCGGGGCAATCGTCTGTCAGTCATGCCCGTCAGTGCCGCCGAGTACAAACTGCTGCTGGCAATGGAATAGGCGCCGACCTTCCGTGCCGAGCTCTAACGGATACCGCAACTGCCAGCTAATCGTGCTTGTGCTTTTTAGCGGGCTTGTGTCCGGCTTTGTGGCCATGCGAATGACCGCCT
>JANOGS010000257.1:0-27006 GCA_031414115.1 Novosphingobium sp.
GGCCTAGCCGCGCCACCCTCTTTCCACCGAGTACTGGGTTTGACCGGGCGGTTGGTTGGGCCCCTGCGTTGGCAGGGGCGACGGCCAGAATGGGTGCTGGGAAGGTTCCTGCGTGCCTTGTTGACGCTCCTCGCCCTCCCCTTGCTTCTCACCCCCAGCCTCGCCCAGGCGCAAACCGCCATCCCCGGCGCGCTTGACCGCGCCTTCGGAGCGATGGGCGGCGCTGACGGCCCCGGCATGACCCTGTCGCTGCAATTGTTGTTGATGATGGGGCTGCTGACCATGCTGCCCGCGCTGGTCTTGATGATGACCAGCTTCACCCGGATCCTGGTGGTGCTGTCGATCCTGCGCCAGGCGCTGGGGTTGCAGCAGAGCCCGCCCAATCAGGTGCTGATCGGCCTCTCGCTGTTCCTCAGCCTGTTTATCATGGCCCCGACGCTGGAGCAGGTGAACGCGCGGGCCATCGCGCCATATGCTGCCGGCACGATCAACGCCGAGCAGGCCATTGCAACCGGCGGGGCCGAATTCCACAAGTTCATGATCCGCCAGACCCGCGAGTATGATCTGGCGATGTTTGCCGAAATGGCCAAGGCCCCGAAATTCACGCGGGCTGAGGATGTGCCGTTCTCGATTCTGCTCCCCGCCTTCGTCACCTCCGAACTCAAGACCGCCTTCCAGATCGGTTTTATGCTGTTCCTTCCGTTCCTGGTGATCGACCTGGTGGTCGCTTCGGTGTTGATGTCGCTGGGCATGATGATGATGAGCCCGACCATCGTCTCGCTGCCGTTCAAGTTGCTGCTGTTCGTGCTGGTCGATGGCTGGGCCTTGCTGATGGGCAGCCTGGCGATGAGTTTCGGGTGATGGGGGGGCGACGACTACACAGATCCTCCCCATTTTTGGCGAATGCCACAAATGGGGAGGTGGATCGTCCGCAGGACGAGACGGAGGGGTTGCCACGCTGGCGTCGATACCCCTCCGTCAGCCGCTTCGCGTCTGCCACCTCCCCATTTGTGCTACGCAAAAATGGAGAGGATCAAAGTCAGCGGTGCCGCCATGACTGACACCGCAGCCCTCCTCGCCCTCGCCGACCGGATGCTCTGGGTCACCGCCCTTGTCGCCGCCCCGGTGCTGCTCAGCAGCCTCGCGGTCGGGCTCGTGGTCGGCGTGATCCAGGCCGCAACATCCGTCAACGAGCAGACCCTGACCTTCGTCCCCAAACTGGTGGTGACCGCGCTGGTGCTGGTGATGTTCGGCGCCTCGATGTTCGCGCTGACCGCCGATTTCGCCCGCGAGATCTTCGACGAGATCGCCAGGCTGGGGCGATGATCGGGCTCGATTTCGGGTTCGGCGCGATCGAGGCCGAGCTGTGGAAGCTGGTGTTCCTGATGACCCGGATCGGCGCCGCGCTGATCGCGGCGCCATTCTTCAGCGCTGCGGCGGTGCCGGTGCAGCTGCGGGTCGGGATGACCGCAGCGATCGCCGTGCTGGTCAGTGCCTGGGTGCCGGTTGAGGTGCCCGGCGCGCTGCTTTCTGCCGCCGGGCTATTGGCGCTGCTGGCCGAGGCATTGGTCGGCCTCGCACTGGGCTTCGTGCTGCAACTCAGCTTCGCCGCGCCGGTACTCGCCGCCGAGCAGATCGGCGGGGCGATGGGGATGAGCATTGCCAGCACCATCGATCCCGCCAGCGGCGCGCACTCGCCGGTGCTCGGGCAGTACTACACCGTGATGCTAACGCTGATCTTCCTGGGGCTGGGCGGACATCTGGTGTTCCTGCGGCTGGTGGTCGATAGCTATACCGCGCTGCCGCCGGGCGCGGCCTGGCTGGGGGCGGAGCGGATCAGCCTGGTCGCCGGCTTTGCCTCGCAGATGTTCGTCGCTGCGGTGGCCATCGCCTTGCCGGTGACGCTGATCCTGCTGCTGGTGCAGTTCGCCACCGGGGTGCTCAGCCGTTCCGCCCCAGCGCTCAACCTGTTCGCATTGGGCCTGCCGGCCGGGGTACTCGCCGGGATCGCCGCGCTGATCGCCGCCGCGCCGCTGACCGCCGAGCAGTTCGTTGCGCTCTCCGATCAGGGGCTGGCCCAGGCCGCACAGCTGGTCGCGCGATGAGCGGCGAGAAGACCTTCGCCCCCACCGCCAAGCGCCGCCGCGACGCCGCGCTCAAGGGCGATGTGCTGCGCAGCCGCGAGCTGGCGACCGCAGTGGCGGTGCTGGCCGGGGCCGTCTGGCTGCGCTTTGCCGGGCCGTGGCTGCTCGAGGCGCTGGCCGGCGCGGCGCGCGGCGGGCTGAGCTGGGACCGCTCGGTGATCGAGGATTTCAACCCCGGCGCGACACTGCTGGCACTGCTCTGGACCATGCTGCCGCCGCTGCTGCTGCTCGCTTCTGGCGTGCTGCTGGCGGTGGGCTTTACCCAGCTGGCCCTGGCTGACGGGCGCTGGGTCGGGGCCAATGCCCTGCCCAAGGGTTCGCGGCTCAATCCACTGTCGGGGCTGAAGCGCATGTTTGGCGCGCAGGGCTGGATCGAGGTGGCCAAGGGCCTGCTCAAGATCGGCCTGCTGGGCGCAATCGCGTGGGTTTGGGCCAAGGGCCGGCTGGGCGAGTTGATCGGTCTTGGCCGCAGCGCCTCGCTCCACCATCAGCTCGCCTTGGCCTGGGAAGCGCTGACCAGCCTGCTGTTCGCGCTTGCTGCCGGGCTGGTACTGATCGCGCTGATCGATTTCCCGATCCAGTGGCTGCGCCGGATGCAGCGCCTGAAGATGAGCAGCCAGGAACTGCGCGACGAGCACAAGGAAAGCGAAGGCTCGCCCGAGCGCAAGCTGGCGCAGCGCCAGCGCCAGCGGCAGTATGCCAGCGGCGCGGTGGCCAAGGCGATGCGCGAGGCGCAGTTTGTGCTGACCAACCCCAGCCACTTCGCCGTCGCGATGGCCTATGACCCCACCAAGGCCCCGGCCCCGATCGTGCTCGCCAAGGGTCGCGGCGACAAGGCGCTGGCGATGAAGGCGCTTGCCCGCGAACTGGCGCTGCCCACGCTTGAGTATCCCGGCCTCGCCCGCTCGGTCTATTTCACCACCCGCGAGAACCAGGTGATCCGTGAGGAGTTGTACGCAGCGGTGGCCGCTGTTGTTGCCTTTGTACTGGCTTTGAGGCGCGGTGAGCGCCCTGGTGCACCGCTTGTGGACGTGCCGCTGGCGCTGCGCTTCGATGTCGAGGGACGGCTAGATCCCAAGGCTTAAGTTCCGCGCAAATGCGCCGTTCTGAAGCCCCATGGAAACCAATTCGGTCACCAGTTCGATCATTTCGACCCTCGGCGCCGGCAGCGGCATCGATATGACCGCGCTCGCTGAAACCCTCGCCGCCGCGCAATTCGCTGCCCGGATCGACCGCAATACCGCCCGCTCCGAACTGGTCGAACGACAGATTTCCGCAGGCGCCAGCCTCAAGTCGATGATCCTCCAGCTCGCCAGCAGTGTCGGCGAGCGGGTCCGGACCGGCGATCTTTCGGCCCAGCCTTCGATCGGCAACGGTTCGGTCGCGGCGGTCACCCGCGGCACTGTCAGCGGCAATGGCAGCTATACCCTTGAAGTTACAGCACGTGCCGCCGCCCAGACCCTGACCAGCCCGGCCTATGCCTCGGCTACCGCAGCGACCGGATCGGGCAGCCTGACCCTGCGCTTCGGGACCATCGCGGGAACGGCGTTCACCGAGGACACCGCCCATCCCGCCGCGACCGTGACCATCGCCGCCGGGGCCAGCCTGGCCGACGTCGCCGCCGCGATCAACGGTGCGGGCGCCGGGGTCAGCGCCTATGTCGCGACCGGCACCAACGGCGCGCAACTGATGCTCAAGGGCGCAGAAGGCGCCGCCAATGCCTTCATCCTCGAGGCCAGCGAGACCCCTGGCGACGAGGGCCTGGCCAGTCTCGCCTGGACCCCTGCCGCCGCGCCGGCGCGCCGGTTGTCAACTTCCGCCGACGCTGCCTTCAAGCTCGACGGGCTGGCGATGACCAGCGCCGCGAACCGGATCGCCGACATCGTCCCCGGGCTCAACCTCGCGCTGACCGGCACCAACCCCGGCGCGCCGACCACGATCCGCTTCAGCGAGCCGACCGCGGCGGTTTCAACCTTCATGACCGACCTCACCGCAGCGCTCAACGAAGTGGCCGCCGAGCTCAAGGCCCAGGCCAATCCGCAAGGCGGCGATCTGGCGCGCGACGGCGGGGCGCGGGCGATGAAGCAAGCGCTGTCGCAGCTCGCCAGCACCGCGATCATGGTTGGCGGCGCGGCCGGGCAACCGACAACGCTGGCCGATCTTGGCCTCGCCACCAACCGCGACGGCAGTTTCCGGCTTGATGGCGCGCGGCTCACCGCCACGCTCAAGAGCGCACCCGCCGGTGTAGCGGCAATGTTCACCACCGGGGTGCGCGGGGTCTATGCCACGCTCGACCGGATCAGCCGGACGCTGACTTCGGCAACCGATCCCGGCTCGCTGACCGGTTCGGTCAATCGCTACACCGCGCTCAAGACGCGCCTGGCCGATGAAGCCAGCAAGCTCGCCGACGCCCAGCAGGAGTTGCGCGCGCGGATGGTGACGCGGTTCGCCGGGGTCGACAGCCGGGTCGGCGCCTCGCGTTCGACGCTCTCGTTCCTGCAGAACCAGATCGACGCGTGGAACGCACGGGGCACCTGACCCAGCCATGCTCGTCCGCCAAAATCCGCAGGAAGCCTATCGCCGCGTGGCGTTCGACGCGCATGTGGCTGGCGCCGGCGCCGGGCAACTGGTGCTGCTGTGTTTTGAGCAGCTCGACCTGGCGCTCGGCGCCGCGCTGCTCGCCGCGACCCGGCGCGACAATGCCGACAAGAGCCAGGCGCTGACCCGCGCCTTGTCCTCGCTGACCGCGCTCCAGCTCGGAATCAGCAAGGAGGCGGCGATGGCTCCCGCCCTGCACCAGTTTTACGAAGCCGCGCGATCACGCTTGCTGGGCAACGTGCTGGTCTTCGACGCTGAAGCGATACGCGCGCTGCGCGGTGACTTTGCCGAGATCGGCGCGGCTCTGGCCGGAGCCCGTCCGACGCGCGAGTAACCTCGGAAATGGATCAGATTCAAGCCAGTCAGTGCATGGCGGGATCACACCCAAGCTAATGATAAGCCACCACAACGGAGCGGACCCAGCGCGAATCCAGTCCCCCTATCGGGATAACCCATAGGCGAAACTGGCTAGGGGGAACTGCTGTGGATACGCGTGAAAAACTGATTCTGATCGATCCGGAGGTGCGCCGCCGCGCGGCTGTCACGCATCTTCTCGCGGGCGCCGGAATCCATGTCGAACCGTTCGAGGATCTCGCCGAACTGGCGCGCGCCTGGCCCCGCGAGGGGATCATCCTGGCTAGCGACGAAATCGACCTGGTTCGCGAACTGCTGAGCGACATGGCGACCCACGGCAAGTGGCTGCCGCTGGTCGCTTTCGCGCCGCTGCCTTCGACCCCGCGGGTGGTCCAGGCGGTGCTGGCGGGCGCGATCGACTACCTCGAATGGCCGTTTGACGCAGTGACGATCCGCGCCGCGATCGAGCTTGCCCGCTCCAGCGCCGACGGGATCGGCAATGCCCGCCTGCGCGAGGCGATGGCCCGCAGCCGGATCCAGAAGCTGACCCGGCGCGAACGCGAGGTGCTGGCCGGGGTTGCCGACGGCCTTTCCAACCGGCTGATCGGTGCGCGACTGGCGATCAGCCCGCGCACGGTCGAGATTCACCGCGCCAACATGCTCACCAAGATGGGCGCCAACCACACGTCAGAGGCGATCCGGATTGCGATCGAAGGAGCGTTGGTGGGGTAGGACCAGAACCCAAGAGGGGCCCCGGACCGAAGCCCGGGACCCCTCCCGCAAAGCATCCCTCCCAGGATTGCTTAGAATTTGAAGCCGACTGCCGCGCCATACGTCCGCGGTTCGACGGTGAAGATGTTCGTGAACAGGCCAGACGACGGGTCGGTGATGTATTTCCCGGTAACCGCGTTGGTATCGAACACGTTGGCGACATAAACCCGCGCATAGAAGCGGTCATCCGGCGCCGAAATCTTGAGTTGCGCGTTGGCGATGACATAGCTCGGAATGCGATCACGGATGGTGTTGAAGGTGCTGCCCCATTGCGAACCGGTCAGCGTCATATCCACACGCGGCGTGATGGACCAGTCGCTGGCAGTCCGGAACTCGTACTGCGCACCGGTCGAGACCTTCCAGGTGGGCGAGTTCTGCAGCTTGTTGCCGGACAGATCGACTTCAACGCCACCAGGCAGGAACAGTCCGCCGCCCTGGCCCTGATCGAACAGGTAGGTCCCAGTCGGTGTATTGGCCTGCAGGAAGGAGCTGAGCGCGTTGCACAACGAGAACGCGCCGTAGGCCTCGTTACCCGGTCCGGACCCGGTGCCCGGCACGATCACCGCCGGCCGGATAACACCGCCGCTGGCCGCAGCGTTGAACCCATTGACCAGCGCCAGGGTGTTGGCGATCGGCACGCTGCCCGGCACGGTTGGAGCAACCACGCAGTTCGCCGCGCTCTGGGCATCCTTGATGATCACCACATCGCTGCGCCCGCCTGAAGGATCGCGGGTGTCAGTTAGTCGCAGATTCTTCAGCTTGGTGTGGAGGTAGGACACGCTGGCGTTGATCGTGAACTCGCGAACTGGCCGAAGAATTGTTTCGGCCTCAACCCCAAAAATCGTCGCATCGGTATTGTCGTTGAACGAGCTACGATTGATAATGCGGCTAACCTGCAAGCCGCTGTATTTGTAATAGAAGCCGGTCAAGTTGATTTGCGCTGCGCCGCCTCCGAACGAGTTCTTGGTGCCGATTTCAAAAGCATCGATGATCTCAGGATCAAAGGTCAGCGGGATCGGCGGGAACAGATTTGGATCGTAAGGCGGGTTGAAACCGCCCGGCTTGTAGCCGCGGGTAAAGCTGGCGTAGATCAGCGTATCGTCGGTGAAGCTCACCTCCGGTTGCCAATCGATCACCGCACGGCCCGTCAGCTTCTTGAAGGTACCCCGCTGAAGCGCATAGGGCTGCACTCCAGGCGCCGCGGGGTCGGCATCGACACCTGCCAGGGCGCTATTGGCATCGGTTGTGCCGAAGGGAACAAGCGCGGACAGGAACGGCTGGCGGGCGCTAATAAACTTCTTGTCATGCGAATAGCGCAGCCCGGCCGTGAACTTCAGCTGATCGGAAGGCTGGATGTAGACTTCTCCGAAAATCCCGAAAGTCTTCAGCTTACCCAGATTGGTTTCGCTGTTGAAGAACGGCGGCGCAAGCACGCCGGCCCCGCCGGCCAGAAGCAAAGCCGCATAGTCGAGTCCGGAAGCGGCGACGTAATAATCGGAGTTAGTCACCTTGTTCGTAAGGTAAAGGCCGCCCAGCATGAAGTTGAACGGACTGTCGAAATCCGAGGCAAGCCGGCCTTCGATTGACCACTGCTCGTTGCTGACTCCGGATTCATCAAACTCGGTCGTGTTGTCTGCGCAGCGGTTGACATTGCCGCCGATGAAGCCGGAATAGGACCGATCGGGATCCGAAACGCAGATCTGCGTGCCGTTGAACAGTCCGGAATTGTTCAATGCCAGACCGAAAGGTACATTGGCGGCTGCCAGCGCGCGAATTGTTGCCAGGGCCGGATTGGTCGCCAGGCTACGGGTCGTGGTGAGGTTATAGTCGGTGCGCGAGACCAGGTTGTTTTTGAGATAGCCGCCGTTCAGCGTGGCGGTTAGATTTCCGAAGTTGTGTTCAAGTTCGGCCTGGATGATCAGTTCATCGGACTTGTAGGTCGGCTCGAAATCGATAGCGACTTTGCGAACGTCGGCGGGGTTGATCGCGCCCGTATAGAGATTGCCATCGTCGTCGTAGCTCGAACCCAGTGCGAACGGCAGCAAGGCCGGCGCGGCAATCGCCAGAAACTCGCGGCTGGTCAGTGTCGAACCTGCCGTAGCATCGCCGTTGATCACCCCGAATTCTTCGCGATCCGGGCGGCAGCCGAGGATGCCGGTCAAGTCGGTGGCGCAAAGCTGCTTCTGGACGCGCGAGCGATTGCTGTCTTCCTTGAAATATTGCCCGGTGATTGTGAACTTGGTGCTTTCGGTCGGCTCGATCGCGAACGAACCGCGCAGCGAGTAGTAATCGCGGCCGTCGATATCGTTGCCGGTGTTGAGGTTGGTGGTGTAGCCATCGCGCTTCAGGTAAATCCCGGCCAAGCGCACCGCAGCAATCTCGCCGATCGGAACGTTGACCATGCCCTTGGCCTGGAGCGCGTTGTACTTGCCATAAGATACCTCGCCCGCAGCGCCAAACTGGCCCAGCTTGGGTTTGGCCGTGATCAAGTTGATCACGCCTCCGGTCGCATTGCGGCCAAACAGGGTGCCTTGCGGACCTCGCAGCACTTCGAGCCGCTCAAGGTCGTAGAACTCGGTCTCGAACAGCCGGCCCCCGACCGTAGGCATATCGTTGAAGTGGGTGGCAACGCCGGAATCCCCCGATGCTGCAACCACTGGCGAACCGACCCCACGAATGGTTACGTTCGAGCCGGTGAAATTGCCCTTGGTGAAAGTGGTGCTGGGCAAGGCTTGTTGCAGTTCAAGCGGGTTGTCGATCTGCTGGTTTTCCAAGGCCTCACTCGTAAAGGCGGAAACCGCGATCGGCACATCCTGAAGGCTTTGTGCCTGGCGCTGCGCGGTGACGATAATCTCCGTGCTGTCACGCTCTTCGGCAGCATCCTGTGCAAACGCAGGAAGCGTAATTGCTCCGGCGCAAGCGCCAGCAAGCAGCGTCAGTTTAACCCTCATCAGCCCACTCTCCTTTTTGTGCCCAACCCTTGTCCGGGCAGTAGCGAGACTGAGTAGAACACCGTCGGGCGCGATTGACAACCGGTTTTAATCGATCGGTTAGATCAATCCCCAGCCGTAGCCGTTGTGTCACAGTGCTATGCTGGTCTGGCAAGGGTCCGGGCGATCCTCTGAGGCGCTAAGCCGTTGCCTTTCCCGGCAATCTAAGTCAGGGTTCGCGCATAGGTTAGGGAAGCGCAGATGGCCGACGATCCGGCGACCGGGGAAACGCCGCAATACCGGGCCTTCATCAGCTACAGCCACGCCGATACGCGGTTTGCCGCCCGGCTGCATCGCCGGCTTGAAGCCTGGCGGTTGCCCGCAGGGGCCAGGCTGACCCCGATCTTCATCGACCGCGCCGAACTGGCCGCCAGCCCTGATTTGCCGGCCCAAGTGCGCGAGGCGCTGGCGCGCAGCGCGGCGCTGGTAGTGGTGGCCAGTCCGGCGGCACGGGCAAGCCGCTGGGTCGCGCAGGAAATCGCGCTGTTCCGCGCGCTTCACCCAAACCGGCCGGTGCTGGCCGCGCTGATCGATGGCGAACCTGGCGAAGCCTTCCCCGCGCCGCTGACCGCGCACGACGGCCAGAACTTCGAGCCGACCGCAGCCGATTTCCGCAAGGGCCACGATGGTTACCGCTTGGGCCTGCTCAAGATCGTCGCCGGGCTTTCTGGCTTGCCGCTCGACCGGCTGGTGCAACGCGACGCGCAAGTGCGGCAGCGCCGCGTGATGGCGGTCACGGCGGGGGCTGTGATTCTCTCTATGGTGCTGGGTACATTGCTGCTGATCGCTGTCCGCGCCCGCGCCGAGGCCGAGCGCCAGCGCAGCGAAGCCGAAGGGATGGTAGAGTTCATGCTGACCGACCTGCGCGACCGGTTGAAAGGGGCAGGCAGCCTGAAGGCGATGTCGGCGGTCAACCAGCGGGCGCTGAGCTATTACGCCGCGCAGGAACTTGCCAACCTGCCCGACGAGAGCCTCAATCGCCGCGCTCGCGTCCTCCACGCGATGGGCGCGGACGATACCCGCCTGGGCAACTTTGCGGCAGCCTTGGAAAAGCATGGCGAGGCTCATCGCAGCACGGCTGCGGTCCTGGCGCGCCATCCGAATGATCCCGAGGCGATCTTTGCCCACGCCCAAAGCGAATACTGGATCGGCGAGGCCGCCGGTCGCCAGTCTGATTTTGACACCAATGAAACGCACTGGCGCGGCTATCTTGCCATGGCCAAGGCGCTTGTCCGGGTCGAGCCGGGAACCCGCCGCGCCCATATGGAACTGGGCTATGCCAACGGCAATCTGTGCGAATTGACGATGCGCCAGGTTCGCAGTGCTGAAAAGGCCCTGCCCTTTTGCGAGGCCGCCAGTGCGAGCATGCGTGCCGCCTTGGCTCTGGACCCCGGCGATGCCGAAACCGCCCTGGCCCTGGCCAATCGCCTCGGTTGGCAGGCCAGCGTCGAAGTAGCCGGCGGACGGGTGCCGCAGGCCATTGCGCTGAGAAACCAGGAAGCCGGGATAGTTGACCGGATGCTGCGCGACGATCCGGAGAACAGTGATTACCGCGAGCGCCGGCTGTGGCCCGAGATCGGGATCGCGGAAGCACTGGTCAGCAAGGGCCGTCACCGCGAAGCGATTACCGTGTTCAGGCGCTGCCTGGCCGCCTACGCGCGGCTGGCCGAGGCCCGCAGTGACGACACCAGGATCACCGAACAGCGTCTGCGGGTTAGCTGGCTGGCGACCAAGGCAGCGCGTGAAGCCCGAACCGGCGAAGCTGCCGAGCTCGCCAGGCAGACGCTGGCGCTGTACCGGCAACTGCAACGGACCCATTCGCCCGCCCAGATGGCGCGCTACGCCCGAATTACCGAAGATCTCAACCAAGGGGAAATGAAATGACTGACATCGAATTTTCACGCCGTGGAGTTTTTGCGCTGACCGGCGCCGGGGTTGCTGCTGCGGCCGTTTCAGCCTGCACAAATGAGAACGTGGCGGTCGCCAGCAGCGATCCCGAAACCGACAACTTTGGCGAAGACCCCAATGGTTCTGCCGTTGCCGAACGGGCCCCGTTCAATCCCAAGTTCATGTCGCTGGTCCACCTTACCTCGGCCGGGGCCTGGGGGATCAGCAGCAACGATGCCCATTTCGAATTCGTCCAGGAGACGTATGACAAGGCCGCACGGACCAAACGGGCGAGCGAAATTTTCGCCAACAAGATCAACCAGGGCTGGAGCCGCTTTCGCGACGCACCACGCGGCTCGCCGTTCCAGGTCTACGACCGCACCCCCAAGGCTCCGACTCCCGACTATGCCGACGAGCTTGAATTCGCCAGATTCTGGTTCGGCCAACCGCACGATGTCTATATCTTCTTTGAGCACGCGCCGGGCGAACTCACCGTCGACACCAGCGGCAAGCGGCTGCTGAGCTTCTCGCGGGAGCTCTTGTCCGGCAAGAAAGCCAACAAGAATTACGCCTTCTTTGATGCCGAGATCGTCACCGACAAGGCTGATCTTGGTGGCCTTGCCGGGCTTGGAACCCTGATCCGCTTCAACAACCTGTGCACGGTCAAGGACGATACGGGCTATCACCAGCTGCCCTACGGCAATGTCAAATCGCAGGAATACAAGCTCGACATCGTCTACAAGACCAAGACCGGCATCGTCATGGCAATCGACCCGGATGCCGGCAACGGCGAAGGCCACGAGCCCTGAGCACTCCTGCCAGCCTGCCCGCGATCACCGCGCTTGCCCGGGCGGGCGCGGTGGAGCGTGCCTGGACCTTGCTGGAGGAAGGCGGTTATCTGGCTTCCGTCGCCGACCCGGCTGCGCTTGCCGTAAGGGGCCGATTGCTCAAGGATCGCGCCCGCCGCGCCGAAGCGTCCCGGCGGGTGGCGCTGTTTGCCGAAGCCGCTGAAGCCTATGCCAAGGCCCACGCGATTTCTCCTGCGCCCTATCTGGCAATCAACGCCGCCACCGCGCGGTTGCTGGCCGGCGACAGCAGCGGAGCAGCCGAAGGCGCGGCGGCTACGCTGGCACTCCTCAACGCGCCGCAGCCGCCTGCCGACACCGCCTATTACCTTGCCGCGACCCGGGCCGAAGCCTTGCTGCTACTAGGCGAGGAGGCAGCGGCCCAAGCAGCCATGGCCGAAGCGGCGGCGTGCGATCCCGACGGCTGGGAAGACCGCGCGGTAACCCTTGCCCAGTTGCGCGCGATTGGCCGCCACCAGGGCAATGCACTCGCCTGGCTGGATGCCTTCGCGCCGCCGCCCAGCCTGCATTTCGCTGGTCACCTTGGGATTGCTGCTGGCGGTTCCAGCGAGCCCCGGCTAGCCGGCGAGGTTGATGCCTTTATCGCCGCGCATCGGCCCGGCTTTGCCTGGGGCGCGATTGCCGCCGGCGCCGACATTGTCATCGCCGAGCGCCTGCTGGCCGCCGGCTGCGCGCTGCATGTGGTCTTGCCTTGCTCGCTCGAACAGTTTGAGGCCCAGTCGGTCGCTCCGGCTGGCGCAGCTTGGGCTGCCCGCTACCGCGCCCTGATCGATGCTGCCGCTTCGCTGCGCATTGCCGGCCCTGGCGCTTGCTCGGTCCACGATCCGATCGCGACCGCCCATGCCGGCGAACTGGCGATCGGCGGTGCGCTGCTCAACGCCCGCCGACTGGGCAGCGCGGCCCTCCAGCTGGTGGTTGTCGATACGGCCGGCGGCGGCACCAACACCCGCCGCCAGGCCGCAATGTGGCCGCGCCAGGCAGGCGAGCAAGTGACCCTGACTGCACCGCGCGACAGTTCAGTCGAAGCCAGCTTTCCGCCCGAGCAGACCGATCCCGAACGCGCGCTGGCCGTTCATGTCGCAATCGGGCTCGATAGCTTGCCCGCGCACGAAGTCTTGCCCGCGTCCCGAATTGCCGCCGCAACCGATCTGCTTTCAGCCGAGCTCGCCCGGCTTGGTCGCGGCGCGGTGCGCGCGCTGCCTGGCGGGTGGGAACTGACCCTCTCCAGCCTGCCGCAAGCGCTGACTACGATCGCCGCCTTGCTCGCCGTTGCCCGCAGCGCCGGAGCGCCGAGCCTGGCGATCGGCCTGACGCTCGAGATCGCGACGCTTCACCCCGACCAGGCCAGCGGCACACTGGTGTCTTACGGTCCCGGGGCGGCGCTGGCGCGGCGGCTCCAGACCATGGCCCCGGCCGGCACCGCGCTTGCCAGCGATGTCGCTGCGGTCTGCCTCGCCCTGCAGAACGGCGGCGCGATGCGCAGCGAGCTCTATCATGCCGGCGAGCCGGAGCTGGGCGGCGCGGTCCATGCCTTGCTGGAGAATCAGTAAACCAGCTCTTCCAGCCGATGCGGGGCAACCACCTGCAATCCGCCTGCGACCCGCTTGACCAAGCCGCGCTTTTCCCAGCCGGAGACCGCGCGGCTGACCGTCTCGCGGGTTGACTGCACCTGCACCGCCAGCTCGGCCCAGACCGGGATCGGGCGAATGGTGCGATCAGGCGTAGCCCCGGCCTGGCGCAGCAGCTCGGCAGCGATCCGCCCGGTTGCGGAAAGCAGCACGCTTTCCACCATCCGCCGCCGCATGGCCTCGATCCGCATCGCCATCTGCCGGGCCAGCGCCAGCGCAACGCAGCTGTAACCTTCCATCAGCCGCAGCACCGTGGTGGTCGCGAAATGCGCGCCGGCGCTGTCGGCCAAGGCCTCAACCTGGGTTCCGCCGTCGCTGCTGCCGCCCAGCAGGCTGCCGTAGAACTCGCCTGGAGCAATTGCATGCAGGACCAGCACCGCACCTTCGCGGCCATAAGCCAGCTCGGCAGCCCGGCCCTGGGTAAGCAGGGTGGTCTCATCGCGGTCCGGCAGCGGCCATAGCAAGGCCCCCCGCGCCATCCGGCCCTCACGGGCCATGCCGGCAATTGTCAGGGCCAGCGCATCGCTGCAGTCAAACGCCCGGCGGATCGCCGCCAGCCCTTCGCCCGAAGTGCCAACCGTCCGATCTGAATTGCGCCCGTTCTCGCCCATATGCCGACAATACCAGCAGCGCTCCGCACAAGGAAGCGGCCCACGCTGGCATTTGTATCAGGTGGCAAGTGGTGCCAGAAGAGGCTTCGCGCTTACTGCATAACTTTTTGAAATTCAGAGAGAGTTCCTTTCGCCGAGTTGAAAGGCCCGCAAGTAAGCCCGCATATCTGGGTTACCACTCTGTATTACAATGATTTTCAATGAACGAGAGAATGCATTCCGTCAGCAGGGCTGCGGCGTGGTGGCAGATAGATCCACTCCACAGACGTGTAGAATTGATCGAGAACCTGTTTCCCCATGCTTCTTGGATCACAAGCTCAAATCTGGACCATGGTCGCTGACGGCGGACAGGCTGAAAGCCAGGGCCTGAAGCATCCTGGGTTTCCAGAGGCTCCTATCTGTGAGAATGGGCCGCGATGACAACAAGGATCAAATTTTTGTCAGAGATCTGCGATCGTGCGGTTCGGAATGGGCCAAGATGACCGCGATTGCGGCAAAGACTGGCTACACGGCGGAGACGCTGCACCGCTGGTGCCGATAGGAGGCGAGCCGACTATCGGGGCCGACGGCGCAAGCTGCCAGCGACCGCGACCTGCAGAAGTTGCTGTAGCGCGAGGTGATGGCGCTCCGCTGGGCCAACGAGATCATGCGCAACGCGTCGGCATATTTGGCGCAGTCGGAGCTCGACCGCCAAGGCAAATGGTGATGGCGTTCATTGACGGCCACGCCAAGGAACTGGGTATCAAACCGATTTGCCGCGAATTGGCGATCGCCCTTTCTTCCTATCACGAACCTGCAGCGCGCCTTGCAGATCCCGGCAAGCGTTCGGCCCATGCCCGGCGCGACGACGAGATCAAGGAGCAGATCGGGCGTGTCCATGAAGCCAGCTTTGACCTCTTTGGCACTCGCAAGAACTGGCACCAGCTGCGCCGAGAGGCGATCGAGGTCGCCAAGTGCACCGTGGAGTGGTTTATGCGGGGTATGGGGAAGTCGGGCATAAGACGCGGAAAAGCTTGCGTAACAACCATCATCAACCCGAAGGCGTCATGCCCGCTTGACAAAATCAACCGCACGTTCCGCAGCAGCCGATCCGGCTCCAAAGACGGACTTATCCATTGAAGTGACAAGGGCGTCCAATGCTTGGCCATGAAGCTACATCGAGCGCCTGTCCGAAGCCGAGCTGGTGCCCTCAGTCGGCAGCGTCGGCGAAAGTTATGACAACGCGTTGGCCAAGACCGTCAACGGTCTTTTCAAAGCTGAAGTCATCTGGCGGCAACGATCTTGGCCCAGTGCCTCTGGCCTCAGCGGTTGAAATGCCCCCCCTGCGCTGGATCAACTGGTTCAACAATCACTGCTTGTTCGGCCCAATCGGGCACAACCCGCCCGCCGAGGCCGGAGCCAATAACTATGCAGCCAGATCCCCCCATATGGTCCCATGCCTCAATTGAAACCGCTTCCGGAAACCCTGGAACGCTTTAAACCGCGCCTTCCTGCTTCTCGGCATCGGGCAACGGGGAAATCCGGATCGCAGCGGGCGGCCAAGGTAGGAACCAGCGCGCTCCCTTGCGATCGACTTTCCTGAAATAGGTCCCGCCATTTTTGCGGATGGTCGCCAAGGCCTTTGCAACATCTCCATCCGGGACAATCAAGGACAGCCGCAGCGAACGCTCTGCGCCGCGCGGAGTCTTGAATGGCGCGCCGATCATGGTAATCATCATCGGGCTCGCTGCGCTTTTATCCGGGAGAATTGCAGATTGTGGCAAGTCCAGAATTGCGTCTTCAGTATCTTCGGAACGCTTGGTCATTAAGCCCACTCCAAATTATTGTTTATCAGCTCTATTTTATCTTCGCTTGAATTTCCTCAACCGAAAGCATGCCATTTTTGTTGGTATCGCGCGTATCGAATTCCTTGATTGCGCCGGCCCGATACTCGGCATCGGAAATCTGCTTGTCACGGTTGGCGTCGGTCTTGGCGATCAGCGGTTCGACATTGATCTTGGGTGCTGGTCCAGCGAGAGCGGCAAACTCTTGCGGACTGAGTGCGCCATTCTTGTCTGAATCAAGCCGGGCAAACGACTCGGCATTCCGTTTTGTCCGCTGGTTGGCAACACGCGCAGCCATATACTGTTCCATCTCCGCCTTGGTGACGATCTTGTCCTTGTTCGCATCCATGGCCGCGAAATCGCGATCCATGTTGGTCAGGAATGTCGGCTTAGAGACTGCTGGCGGAGTATTTGCCATTTTCAGCTCTGGCTTGGTCTGCGCCAAGGCCGAGTGAGCGGTCAGAACAGCACCGACTAGAATTGTCAGCGACAGTGATTTGGCGATAGCCATAGCGGAGGTCCTTTGGGAAAGTTCTGACGTTCGATCACATTGTCCGAAGAGCACGCAGCAGTGGCTCAACTCGTCGGCGGGGTTATGCCTTCTTGCGCGTCGCCGCCTTCTTGGGCGCAGCGCCGTCCAATTCGAGCGCATCGATGAGCGGCCGCAGCTTTGAACCGTACTTTCTCCAACGCTCAATCGATTCAGTGTAGATCGGCTTGCGGATCTGCGCGACGCTGGCGGTTTTGACCGGCCGGTTCGACTTGTGGAAATTCAGGCAGGCATCGTCCCAGGGAAGATCCAGGAACGCCAGCAAATCGCGCGCAAACCCTTCGGTGTCGTGGACAACATTTTCGTACTGAACCAGTTTCAGGCGGTCCGCCGGAATGACCTCGCGCCAATGGGCCATCAGACCATCATATTTGCGATAGTACCGACCCAGTTCGCCCAGATCATAGCTATGCGGCATATCATCCTTGAATAATTTCGTGAACGCCGAAAGGCAGTTGTCGATCGGGTTGCGCTGGGTATTTATAATTCTTGCGTTGGGGAATACCGAATGAATCAGCCCAACAAAGAAGTAATTTGTCAAGAGCTTATCTGTAATACGCGCGGCATCCCCGGCATGCGTCGACATTCTCTTTAGATAGTCTTTAGAAAAGGCGTCAAATTGGGCGCCGCTCAGTTCTGTCGCCAGCTCGGGGAAGCGCGAAAGCGAGGGGAAGCGGTCCCGCAGCGCGTGCATCGAATTCGAGATGTACTTCACTTCACCAGCGCCATGCACCTGCGGATGGCTCGAAAGGATCTGCTCCACCAGAGTCGAGCCGGATCGCGGCATACCGACAATGAAGATCGGCCGGTCTGATTCATTTCCAGCAAATGGCTTGCTGGCGAAGAATTCGGCAGAAAATGTCTGCATGATCCGGTCGAAGAAGGAAAACGATTCCTCCTCAACATAGTTCAGCATCGTCCGCTTGATCTGGCCGCCGGTGATATAGTGGTCAAGCGCACGCTCGTGCTCACCAAGATCCTCGAGAGCCTTGGCATAGGCATAGTGAAGCGGCAGCGCCCGCTTCGAGCCAGGCTCTTCCGCATTCAAAAACTGTTCTATATTCTTGAAGTACTTGTTTTCCCTGGTGAACAAATAGATATCGTTCAAATTGGCATAGGCGCCGAACATCTTTTCATTCAGGTCAATACTCTTGAGAATGTTGTCACGCGCTTCGTCGAGCCGGCCGACCGATTTCAGGGTCACGCCGTAAAAATTGCGCACTTCGGCATTGTCGGGATCGGCAACAACCGCCTTCTCCAAAAGCTCGACAGCCGACTCGAAATTGTCGGTGTCATGCATGATCTGACCAAGGACCAAATACGCATCGGCGTTATCTGGCTCATCGGCCAAGACCATGCGGCAGGCTTGCTCCGCCAAATCATGAGCACCGCGCTTGCTTTGCACGCGCGCGACCATCAGCAGGGTCTTGGTGTGCTTGGGCGCGAACTTAAGCGCGTCTCCCAGCAGGCGCAGGGCCTCCACATCCATATTCTCGGCATGGTAGATCCCTGAGAGGTTCACATATGCGTCGATATAGCGGGGATTCTGGGCGATAGCCTTGCGCAGCGCATGCTGGGCTTGCTCGCTCTTGTCCTGTTCGCGCAGCAGGGTTCCAAGGTTGTTGTAGGCTTCGGGATAGACCTCCCGCAAGGCAAGCGCCTGCTCATAGGCCTCGAGCGCACCAGCAAGGTCATCCTCCATCCGCAACGAGTTGCCCAGATTGTTCCAGGCCTCTGGCAATGAAGGATCGTGCGACAGGGCCGCGCGATATTCCTCGATCGCCCGCGCATATTCCTTCTTTTCGTAATAGATGATACCAAGATTGTTGTATGCCATTGCATTGCTCGGTTGCAGTCGCAGTGCTTCCACCAGATGAACAATGGCATCGGCGTGATTGTCATTCATCCGCAAAACTTCGCCCAGATTGGCGTGATAACTCGACACTTTCGGAGCAAATTTGATCGCTCGCTTCAGCGCGGCCACTGCACCTTTGCCGTTGCCAAGCGCGGAAAGTGAAACCCCAAGGATATTGTGAGCGTCGGCCAGCGATTCCTTATGCTGAATGACCTGCCGGCAAACATTGGCCGCCTGCTTGAACTGCCCTCTGCTATAGAGTTCCGTAGCGATGGCGATTGCCTTTTTTTCGGTCATTTGCGCACTGCCGCGCTGCACTTTGGCAATCAGTTCCTCGGTGGACGTCGCATCATTCACTGTAGTCATCTATTCGATCCGCCGCTGGAAGGAGGGTTCCTGCAAATAGCAAAAGGAGGGAATTGGGATTCCCTCCTTTTGTCAACTTCGAGCCCGTCAAGCAATCACACTAGTCAGATTGCCTGTCGAAACCCTATTTTCGGTAGGCTCAGTTTCCGCCGAACGGCATGACCAGGGTCAGACCGCCGGTGTGGCTTTCGAAGTCACCGTTGAAGCGACCTTCGTAACCCAAACGGAAGCTGATCTGCGAACCAATCTTACCATTGACCGCCAGCCCGACTTGCGCAACGTCGCGCTTTTCGAAGGGCGATACAACAGAGAAGCCGCTGTTCGCCGCAGCGTCGAACGCCACGCCAACGACCGCGAGCTCGTTGCCGAACTGGTGGCGCCAGCCCAGATCGAGCTCGGGTACGATCGACCCGAACTTGCCAGTCCACTTGAAGCCGGCAACAGAGGCGGTGCGGTTTTGATCGCTGCTGAACACATCGAGGTTCGCCCCGGCCACACCCGTTTCGGTAAAGCTCTTCAGCTTCGCCGCAGTATAGTCCAGCCCGACATAAGGCGTGACAACCGAGCTGCCCAGATTGAAATTGTATCCAACCTCGCCGCTGAACGTCCACACAGTTGCGTCAGGCTTTCCGGCTATCGTGCCGGCCGTGGTGCCGATGCTGATCGAGCGACGCGCTTCACCGCCAAGGTCGGTATAGCTCAGCGCGCCCTTCAGGTAGTAAGCCCCCGGTGCGTAGACCGCATAGGCGCCCGCCTGGAAGCCATCCCCCTTGATCCGACCGTTATGACGATCGAGCGAAACGTCGTGCTTAACGTAGGCAGCGCCAATGCCGACAATGAAGTCAGACGAGACCTCAAAGTCAGTGCCCAAGGCGAGGTAATAGTCCTTCGCCTTGTACCCAGCGGCGTTAGTGTCACCGTCCTTGGTCACGCGACCGTAGTTCATCTGGCCCCAAATCCGACCGTTGCTTTCGCTGCGACATGCCTTGCGCAGCTCGGTGGTAGCGGCGCACTCACCGACTTGCGAGAGCAGGCCGTTGAAACGTCCACCAACCGAGGTCAGCGATTGCAGGTAAGTGGCATACTGGGCTCCAGTCAGCTGATCGAGCGAAGCCGCGTAGGTGGTGGCATCCTGCGTAAACAGCGTGCCGACCATAGTCGCGAATGGCCCGGTCAGAGAGGTTGAGTAGGCGCTTTCCAATCCGCCCGCAGCCGCATCCTGGTTGAAGGTCAGCCCGGAAATCGCATCGAATGCCACCCGCGACATCGTCAGATCGACATTGTTCGAAGCGTCGTAGCTGGCCGTGACTGTGAGCAGTGGGGTTCCGCCGGTCACCACCACGGTGCTGGCGAAGGTGCCAGTCAGTGTGGTCGCGTCGATGACATTGTCGAAAGTGAAGCTGTTGGCATAGAGGCCATTCGCGCTTGACGGGCGAACTTCCAGGGTCGCGCCGGTGATGTTCGCCGTGTTCGCGACAATGACCGGGTAGGTCGCCGCACCCGTCTGATAGCTTGGAAGCTGCAGGGCCAGCTTGCCGCCAGCAGCAATCGTCAACGCATCCACATTGACCTGAGTTGCACCACCATAAGATGGGTTCGCGGTCGGTTCGTCGAGCAGGAAGAGCGTACCGCCACTCAGGATGTTGAGCGTTCCTTCAAGCGCACCATTCGGATTGATCGTGCCATCGAAGCGGGTTTCGCCGCTGGACACATTGATCGCATCGACTGTTGACAAGTCGATGTCCCCATAGATCGAGCCGAACGCCGTACCATTGCCCTTGAGGTTGATCACTACCGGATTGGGCGCGAGCGAGGTGTCGATTGCCAGACCATGGGTCCAGGTTGCACCACCATCGATGCTGTTGCGGGCAACGATTGTGCCGCCGGTATTGTTGATGGTGAAGACATCGCCCACCGCAGGGACAACCACACCCAGATCCGCCACCACGATACCCTTGGCATCGGCGGTTCCGCCGGTGGTTTGGGCAGAAGTGCTGATCGTGCCAGTGTTGTTTAGGACCGCGGTATTAACACCGGAGGCGAGGCGGATGCCGGTTGCCGAAGCAAAATCGGTTGTTCCAGCGGCCTGGGCGACCACGGTCAACGAACCGGAATTGGTAATTGTACCAGTCAGAACTTCGCCCGGGCCTGCCGCACTCAAATCCATACCGTAGGCAAAAGCTTCCGCCGAAGTGCTGGCCGTAGCGTTGGCCTTGACCGCGAACGTTCCCGTGTTGGAAATTGCCGCATTAATCGAGGAACCATAAGCGCCGTAACCGGTAGCCGTGGCGGTTGCCTCCCCGGTGACCGTACCCGCGGCATTCGCCACCGCATCGACCGTGAAAGTACCACTGTTGGCAAAGGTGTAGGCTGCGGCGGTGCCATAGGCCTGCTGCGACACACCTTGTGCGTAGGCGTAGGCGTAACCATCGCTCACAGCATTCGCGGCGGCGTTGGCATCGAGGTTGAAAGTACCGGCATTGGTGAAACTGGCCGAAGCCGGGCCAGTCGAACTGGCAAACTGAGAGACACCCGATACGGAGGCGTAGGCGGAAGCCTCATCGCCGGCGGCTGTCCCACTGGCGGTCAGGTTCATGACCCCGGTGGAAGCGTTGGCAACGATGTTCGCGGCATCGGCGCCGTAAGCTTGCTGGCGGATACCTTCGAGTGACCCGGAAGCATAAGCGTATTCATCACCAACGGCATTGGCCGCGACGGTGACGTTCATTGTCCCGCTGTTGGCAACCGTGTTGGTCGATCCGTTGGCGTACTGATAGATCCCGGTATCGACCGAGGCATAGGCGGTCGCGCTGTCATTGGTGCCCGCTACACCGGCATCCGCCGACGCCGCAGCGTTCAAATTCATCGTGCCGCTGTTGGTGACAAGATTGCTAGCCGTGCCGTTTGGCGCATTGGCATATTGCGAGATGCCCTGGCTTACGGATGCGCTGGCATAGGCATCGGTCCCGGCCGTAACCGCATTGGCTGTGGCCTTTACCGTCAGGGCGCCGCTGTTGGTGACGGTGTTGGCGGCATCGCCATCGGTCGAGTTGGCATACTGATAGATGCCGGTAGAAGCCGAAGCGGTTGCCTGAGCGGATCCAGCGGCCGCCTGTGCGCTGGCGGCGGTTTCCACGTTCAGAACACCGGTTGAAGCATTGGTCAGCGCGTTGCTGGCGTTGCCGCCCGCGCCGCTTGCATACGCGTACTGGTTGACAGCAGTCTCAATCGACGCAGAAGCCGAAGCACTTGAGCCCGCGGCAGTTGCGGTACCTTTGATGTTGATGGTGCCGCTGTTGGTGAGACTGTTGGAAGCAATCCCGCCGCCGATGGCAGATGCGCTTTGAGAGAACAAATCATACATCGAGACGAAAGCTTCAGCCGACCCGTCCGCAACAGCGTTGGCCGTGGCTGTGATGTTGATGGTGCCTGAATTGGTCAGAGCAACAGTGGCATCGCCGCCATTCGAATAGGCTTCCTGGGAAAATGCATAATAGTTCGAGGCATAGGCCGTCGCACTATCGCCAGCCGCCGCATTGGCATCGGCATTAGCCGTAACACTGATGGCGCCCGCGTTAGTTACAGCCGCTAAGGCGTCTCCGCCTTGCGAATAGGCATTCTGGTAGACGGCGCCTTGGGAGGCCGAGGCAGAGGCATAGGCATCGCTGGCTGAGGCATCGGCTTCGGCATCAGCCGACACCGTGATGGCTCCGGTCGAAGCATTGGTGAAGGCTACCGAAGCGTCCCCACTTGGATTGGCCGAATTGTAGGCATAGGCACTTTGCGACACGCCGTAGTTGGCCGAGGCCGAGGCTGACGCGCTCGTCCCAGCAGCGGTGGCATCGGCTTTCAGATTGAGCGTGCCGCTGTTGGTTACAACAGCCAGCGCATCACCACCCCCGGTCGCCGAAGCAGTCTGAGACACCAGCGACGAAGCTTGCGCCGAAGCACTAGCATATCCGTCTGGCGCAGTCGCCGAAGCAATTGAAGTGGCGTTGATCGTGGCGGTGTTGGTCAGAGTTGCGGAGGCATCGCCGCCGTTGCTGGCAGATGCAGACTGACCGATCAGGTCACTGATCGAAGCGCTGGCAGAGGCATAGTCTCCGCCCGCCGCTGACGCATCGGCAGTCAAGTTGATTGTGCCGCTGTTGGTGAGAGTAACCGCTGCGTTGCCATCATTGGCATAAGCTTCTTGTGAGATGCCTGTATTAATCGAGGCATAAGCATAGGCACTTGCCGTGGCGGTGGTTGCCACAGCGTCTGCCTCACCGGAGACGGTGATCGTGCCGCTGTTGGTGAGTGAAACGGCTGCATCGCCGCTGGTTCCAGCAGAGGCGGTTTGCTGAATTCCGGTGGAAACCGAACCCTCGGCCGATGCATAAGTTGCGCCGGCTGCCGAGGCATCTGCGGAGATCAGGATCGTGGCCGTGTTGGTCAGCGTGGCAGCAGCATTGCCAGTGGTCGTCGATGCATTCTGCGAGATGGCTGCGCTGCTGATGCTGGCGCTGGCCGATGCATAGTCACCCGCCGCCGAAGCATCGGCAGTGATTGTCAGCGCCCCGTTGTTGGTCAGTGCGACCGAAGCATTGCCGCCATTTGAATAGGCATCTTGATAGATGGCGGTATCAACTGTTGCAGAAGCATAGGCTGTGTTGTCGCCTGCGGCAGTTGCATCGGCGGAAATCGTCAGCGTACCGGTCGAGGCGTTGGTCAGGCTCACCGAAGCATTACCGGTTCCCGATGCGTAAGCGGATTGGCTGATGCCGACATCGACCGTTGCGCTGGCTTCCCCATATAGGCCGCCCACCGCGTCGCCAGTTGCCGTGAGCGCCAGGGTTGCCGTGTTGTCCAGTGCGACCGCAGCATTGCCGGTCGAGTTGGTGTAAGCATACTGGTAAACGGCATCCGAGATGCTGGCCGAAGCCGACGCGCTGTCAAAGGCGGTGGCGTTGGCATCGGCCTTGATCGTCAGCGTGGCGGAATTGGTCAGCGTGGCGCTGGCGCTCGACCCGTTGTAGCCATAGGCATTCTGGGAAACTGCCGAGCTTACTTCGACCGTTGCATCAGCATCGCTTGCGGTCGCATTGGCATCCGCACTTGCCCGGATGTTCAGAATCCCGGCGTTGGTGAGCGTCGAACTGGCCGATCCGGTCGCCCCATCGGCCGTAGCTGACTGATAGATCGCGGAATAGTTCGATGCGCTCGCAGAAGCGCTCGACCCAGCGGCGACGGCATCGGCAGTGATGTTAAGCGTACCGGTCGATGCATTGGTCAGCGTGGCAGTGCCGGAAGCGCCGTAGGCTTCTTGCTGGATTGCGCTCGATACGCTGGCATCGGCATTGGCATAACCGCCAGCGTCGGCATTCGCCACCGCCGAAATCGTTAGCGTGCTGGAATTGGTCAGCGACGCCGCTGCGGTCCCGGTCAGATCGGCGTAAGCGTATTGACTGATCGCCGAAGACACGTTGGCATAGGCCGAAGCGCTGTCAGCACCGGTGGCATTGGCATCTGCCGCGATTGTTAGCGAGGCGGAGTTGGCCAGGGCCACACTGGCACTTGCGCCATTGTAACCATAGGCATTCTGCGAAACTGCGTAGCTTGCTTCGGCCGTTGCATAAGCATCGCTTGCGGTCGCATTGGCATCAGCGCTTGCCGCGATGTTGAGAATCCCGGCGTTGGTGAGCGTCGAACTGGCCGATCCGGTCGCCCCATCGGCCGTAGCCGACTGATAGATCGCGGAATAGTTGGTCGCAGTCGCATAGGCGCTCGACCCATTGGCAACGGCGTCGGCAGTAATGTCGAGCGTACCGGTCGATGCATTGGAGAGCGTGACGCTACCAGAAGCGCCGCTTGCGCTCTGCGAAATTGCGGATGAAACCTCGGCATTGGCATAAGCATAATTGCCAGCGTCGGCATTTGCGACCGCCGAAATCATCACCGTGCTGGAATTGGTCAGCGATGCCGCCGCGGTCCCGGTCAGATCAGCGGAGGCATACTGATTGATCGCAGAAGATACGTCGGCATTGGCATTGGCATTGCCTGCGCCTGTGGCATCGGCATTGGCCAAGATGTCGATCGAGGCAGTGTTGGCCAAGGTCACGCTGGCACCTGCGCCAGTGAATCCTAGTGCACTTTGCGAAATAGCGTCGGAAATATAAGCCGTAGCGGAAGCTGCGTTTACGGTTGAAACGGCGCTGGCATCGGTCAGGACATTGATTATCCCGGCATTGGTGATCGATACGCTGGCCGTTCCGGTCGCGCCATCGGCGTTGCCGTACTGATAAATCCCGCCATAAATGTTAGCGTCGGCATTGGCGCTCGCCCCGTCGGCGTCAGCATCTGCTGTAATGGCGATTGCCGCCGTCGATGTGTTCGCAAGCGTCACAATGGCGCTGGCCCCATCAGCCGACTGCGAGATCGCGCTTGAGACCGTAGCCTGGGCAGAACCAAAAGCCGCAGCATCGGCATCGGCGATTGCCGCCACGGTCAAGGTGCTCGAATTGCTCAGCGAAACCGAGGCGGCATCCACCGCGCTGGCATACTGATAGACGCCATCGGTTACCGATGCATAGGCATAACCATTGGCAACTGACGCAACCGCAACGGCATCGGCCTTGATCGAAAGTAAACCATCGTTGGTGAAGACAACCGAAGCATCGTCTCCGGTGGCATACTGATAGATCCCCTCATAGACGCTAGCAGCCGCACTCGCCGCGGTACCTGTCGCATCGGCATTGGCGCCGATCGAAATGCTTGATGTACTGGCATTGACCAGGGCCAACGAGGCAACTGTGCCGGCAGTGGCTGACTGGTAAATGCCGTAAGAGACGATCGCCGTCGCATCGGCATTGCCGCCCGTGGATGCTGCCCCGGCAGTGGCCGCGACATTCATCGTGCCATTGTTGTTGAGGTCGAGCGGGGCGGAGGCAACGGCATTGCCAGTCTGCAAGAACCCGGTGCCGACGAAGGCATCGGCGGTCTGCGCACCCGCGCCGACGGCGGAGCCAAGCGCCCGGACCGTGACCGAGCCGTTGTTGTTCAGCGTCAGGTCCGCATCGCCAAGACCTGCGCCCACACCCGTGCCGCTACCCGTCTGCGCGACTTCGCCGGTGGGAACCGTGTTTACAGTCGCCGCAGCTACGCCGTCGGCTGCGGTATCGACCCCGAAGACAAAGGTATCGCCGATGTTGCTGATCGTGAGGATTGAGTTGACGTCGATCTGGGTCGTGGCTTGGCCAATACCCGAGACCGTCGCCGCATGGGCAGGCACAACCGAGGCGCCGATGGCAATCGCCGAGACGCCAAGAACCAAAACACGCCGAGAATTCTGAACCATTGTATCGCCCCTCATGAGTGCTCAAAATGAGCACTTGATAACTTCCGTGCCGCCTTGCGGCGACATCATTGAGTGCGACCCGTGTGCAGCGATTACCCCCCGTAGCGGATACCTGCCATGTCCCTTTTCGGGACAGATTATGATTTATTCCTTAAGGACTAGCAGAATCGCTGTCTAGTCCTCAAATGATCTGTCGAATAGCTGTCCGCATTTTTTGATTAGCAGCAGTCATTATGTTGAAACATTTTTATATTTTTGAGGAGTGCCGCCTGTCTTACCGGCTGGAGGCGATAGAGTTATCCACAGCTTCCGTTTGAACATAAGATATGGATATTCCTGTATATTATTGGCTTTGCATGGCGTGGCTCCCAACATTCATCGAATTGGGGCTAGAGTCTCGGCGTTGTTGTTGCCTGCGCGCGCAGGTGCAGCAATTGGCTGCGTAGCTTAGCCTCCGGCTATGCGGAGCATAGCAGTCCCTTGCTTTTTGCGGTGGGCGGCGAAGGCCGGCAGGGTAGCGGATCCGAGCGAAGAGTGGGGCCGCCCCGTGTTGTAATTGTGGGCCCATAAGACGATATTCTCGCGGGCCTGAGCTAGCGCAGTGAACAGCGCCTCTTTGAGCAGTTCGTTGCGCATGCCCCGTTTGAAGCACTCGACGAAGGCGTTCTGGGTGGGTTGTCCAGTGTCGTGTAGTGTCACTCGACACCGGCCTCGCCGCACCATTCGAGTAGTGCGCTCGAGGTCAGATTGGCGCCATTGTCGCTGACGGTAATGTAGTGATTGCCGCGTTCGGAGGTCAGCTTGGTGAGTTCCCGCACCACCTGCTTGCCCGAGATCGAGGTGTCAGCAACCGCAGCCAGGCGCTCGCGGGTTACGTTATTGACGACCTTGAGCACCCGGAACCGGCGGCCACTCGCCATCTGATCATGCACGAAGTCCAGACTCCAGCGCTGGTTGGGTAAACGAATGGCTGTTATCAGGCGCCTAGTTTCAGAGCGCGACCTTTCGGGATGTTCCGAACCCGCAAATGTGGGCGTCTGAATGTGGCATTGGGAAGAGCCCGCAAAAGGTCCGCAAGAATTCCTGGCTGATACCAACCTGCATTGATCACGACCCACGTGCCCATTTTCGCCTTCCGATGGTCATGATGCGCCAGGGCTGATCGATGAGCTTGTTCCAGGCTTCGCAGCAATGGTCGATGATGTTGTCGTGGGATGTGAAGACCCG